>NZ_JBNKFS010000031.1:0-27529 GCF_050289425.1 Sedimenticola sp.
TGAAGGTGCCGCAGATACCGAGGATATGGATATGCATCTCAACTACTCCTTGGAAAAATCAATTCCACCAACCAGTTGATCAGCATGAAATAACCGATGGACAGCAACATGGCGTTGCCGAAACGGATCTGGAAGGTGTGGCGCAGGATATGGGCGATCACCACCATGCCCCAGATCACCAACACCACATACAGCAGTACCCCGAGGCCACCCATCGGCGATACCCGCGGATCCTGGCCGATCATCAACTGCAACGGCATCGCCACCAGATTGATCAACACCCCGCAACCGAACAGGGCGGAGATCGCCTGGGTGAAGCGCGCCGAACGGCGCTGGTACTGCAACCCCAGCCGAACTAAAAAAGCCAGCAGGAGAAGGTCCAGCAACTGGGCCAGCACGGCGGGCACCACACTGGAAAAGTGCCCGACAATCACCACCGTGCCGGTCATCAGGTTCAACACCAGGGTCAGGGTGACCAGAAAGGAAGCCACCGGCAGGTCCTGGGGCCCCGCCCGCAACAGACAGATATCCACAAACAGATTGATAAGTCGCTTCACTGATGCCCTGATTCCCGGTTGTTGCTGCCACATCCCGCCCGCGATCGAGCCAGGACAAATTTTTCCCCATCATACCTTTTGGTCGAAAACAGACAAACAGGTGACGGGGATTTGTTATGCTTGCCCTCCGACACTTTTAGCCACGAATGGTCTTTATGCTGGAACGCCACATACAAACAGAACCCCAACTCATCGAACTCTGCGCCGAGTTGGCCGATAGCCCCTGGCTCGCCCTGGATACCGAATTCGTCCGGGAAAAGACCTATTACCCGCAATTCTGTCTGTTGCAGATCAGTAACGGCCACATCGCCGCCAGCGTGGACCCGCTGCAAATCCCGGAGCTGGGGCCGCTACTGGAGCTGCTGTACACCCCGGACATCGTCAAGGTGTTTCACGCTGGCCGTCAGGATCTGGAAATTTTCCATAATCTTTGGGACAAGCTGCCGACCCCGCTGTTCGATACCCAGCTGGCCGCTTCGCTGCTGGGGCTGGGGGATCAGATCGGTTACGGTAATCTGGTGGAGCAGTTGCTCCAGCATACCCTGGAGAAGGGGCACTCGCGCACCGACTGGTCGCGCCGGCCGCTGGATGAAGCCCAGTTGCGCTACGCCCTGGATGACGTCATTTACCTGGGTGAGCTCTACCTGAAATTGAAACAGATGTTGCAGGCCGAAGGCCGGGAAGGCTGGCTGCAGGATGACTTCGACCAGTTGGCCAATCCCGACACCTACAGCAACCCGCCGCAGGACGCCTGGAAGCGGATCAAGGGGCGCCAGCAGTTAAAGGGCGTACAACTGGCGGTGCTGCAGGCGCTGGCCGGCTGGCGCGAGCAGGAGGCGCAGCAGGCCAACCGGCCGAAGCGCTGGATCCTTAAGGATGAAGTACTCACCGATCTGGCCAGACGTCAGCCGAAGGAGTTGGCACAACTGGAAAAGATCCGCGGTCTGGAACCGGGCACCATCAAACGGCGCGGCGAATTGCTGTTGAAGCTGATCGCCGACGCCCGGGCGTTGCCCAAGGAGCAGTGGCCACGGGACAAACGGCGCGCTGCCCGCCTCAGCCCCAACCAGGAAGCCTTTACCGATCTGCTGTACGGTTGCCTGCGCCTGCTGGCGGAACAGAACAACATCACCCCGGCCGCCCTGGCCGGACGTAAAGAGATCGAAGCCCTGGTGGGTGGCGAGCGCGACCTGGAGATTATGCACGGCTGGCGCCGGGTGATTGCCGGCAACCAGCTGCTGCAGATTCTGGAGGGCCAATGCTGGCCCACATTCGACCAGGGACAGCTCACGCTGAACGCCTGCCCCCCGAAAGAGTAAGGGTGGCGATGGGCAGGCACGCCATCTCCATCCGTGTTATTGCGACCCTGGGTTTACCGCTTGTTTTCAGCGCCTGCACAGAACAACCCCAACCCCCGAAAACAGACCCCATAGAGCGGGAACTCGACATCCAGCAGGAAGTGATGCACCAGACCCGGGAAGTGATCCGCTACCTGGATGAGGAAGAGCGGCTCAGACGTGCACAACTTGAGGGAGCGGAGCAAGGGCAACCACAGGGGGTTGCCCCTACGGACACGGATTAACTATCTACAAAATATGCAACGGAGGCATGGACGCCATGAAAACCCAACATTCGACGAACCGATTATCTCTTCCTATCACCTTATCGTAGGGGCGGCCCCCTGTGGCCGCCCTCACCCCAGGCAGGCGTAATCACCCGACAACCACGAAGGGTTACCCCTACGAAAAAGGATTAACCATCTATAAAATACACAACGGAGGCATGGACGCCATGAAACCCAAACAGCACCAGCACAACCGCCGATCACTCCGGTTACCGGGATACGATTACTCTCATCCTGGGGCCTATTTCATTACGCTCTGCACCCAGCATCGTCGATGTCTCTTTGGAAAAATCATTGATGGAACGATGAAATTGAACCGCGCTGGCGAAATGATACAAACCACCTGGAACGACATACCACAACATTACATTGGCGCAGAGATAGATCAATTCGTCATCATGCCGAACCACCTACACGGCATTCTGATGCTGGCAGGGGAAGGTCCCCGTGCCTACCCTGATTCGACACGATCTTCCGAACAGCGAAAAAAACCGCATCAAAAAATCTATCATTACCCGATCTTGTACAGCGGATTAAAACCCTCACCACAAAGAGATATGGCGACGGCGTAAGACAGTCGGATTGGCCGCCTTTTTCCGGGCGATTATGGCAACGGAATTATTGGGAACACATCATCCGCGACGATTCGGAATTGGACCTTATCCGGGAATATATCCAGAACAATCCCGCTCAATGGGAGTTGGATCAGCTATATGTAAAAGCCGGCGCAACTTATGCCAAGGGCAACCACGGGGGGTTGCCCCTACGGGTAGATGGTAGATGTGACAATGCAAAATGACCACCCAGGCGCGGGAGACGCGCCTACCCGGCTGTCGTTCACTTTTTCCGTAGGGGCGGCCCCCTGTGGCTGCCCTTGATCAGTGCCAGCAAAACCAGGAAACAGGACCACAGCACCACCCCCCAGTTGCCGATTCGAACATAGGGGGTCGCCCCCTGCATCGGCACGATTTCCCCGGTCAGCACATGACGCTCGAAGGCGGGGGAGAATCCCTGGATTTTACCTTTCTGGTCGATCAGGGCGGAGATCCCTGTATTGGTGGAGCGCAGCAGGTAGCGGCCGGTCTCCAGCGCACGCATGCGGGCGATCTCCAGGTGTTGTCGAGGCGCCAGGGAATCACCGAACCAGGCGTCGTTGCTGGCGTTGACCAGGAAGGCGGCTTGCGGCAATGCCTCGATCACCTCTTCGCCGAAGGCATCTTCGTAGCAGATGGAGATACCGGCCTGGTAGCCGACCACCTTTAGCAGCGGCCGGGGGGCGTCACCGGGCGTGAAGTCGGACATGGGGATCTGCAGCCAATCGATCAGCGGCCGCAGCCACCGCTTCAGCGGCATGAACTCGCCGAATGGCACCAGGTGGCGTTTGGCGTAGCTGCCCCGCTCCTGCCCCAGGCTCAGCATGGCGTTGTAATAGGCGCCGGTATCGGTATTCCAGATCGGTATGCCGATCAGTAACCCACTCTGATTGGCGACGGCTTCCTCGGCCAGCGGTTGCAGCAGTACCTCCTCCACTTGATGGGCGAAAGCGGGCACCGCCGTTTCCGGCCAGATGATCAGGTCGCTCTGCCACAGCCCGCGGGTCAGGCCGGCATAAAGCTCCATCGTCGGACGCAGTGCATCCCGCTTCCACTTCGCCTCCTGGGCGATGTTGGCCTGGATCATACTCACGGTCAGCGGCTTGCCGGCCGGTTCGGTCCAACTCAGTTGATTCAGCAGCGAGCCAGCGCCCCACAACAACGCCAATCCCGCCGCCAGCCAGAGACGGCCGACGACAGCCGGGCTCAGCAGTCGGAACAGCAGCACTGCACTCAACAACAGCAGCCAACTGACGCCGTACACACCCACCAATGGTGCATAACCACCGAGGGGCGAATCGATCTGGGAGTAGCCGAGCAACAGCCAGGGAAAACCGCTTAACAGCCAGCCGCGCAACCACTCACCCAGTACCCAGAGTGACGGCAGCCACCCGAATAGCCCGATACCGTGCCCACCGGTCCGCCACAGACGCACCGTCAACCAACCCAGCAAGCCGTAGTAGAGGGCGAGCACTACGACAAACAGCAGGGTCAGGGCGATCGCAGCCAGCGTACCCATGTTGCCGAACTGGTCGATACTGATATGCAACCAGAATACGCCGAAACCGAGCAGCCCGACCCCGTAAGCCCAGCCGCTTTGGAAGCCGAAGCGCGGTGTGGCGTCGCGCCACAGCCAGCAGAGCAATAAGGGTCCAGCCAGGGCCAGAGGAAAGAGCCCGAACGGGGCAAAGGCCAGCACCGACAGGGCACCCGCCGCCCAGGCAGCCATTAGCCGCCACGCCGGAGAAGCGAGCAGAGGTCCGGCCAGATTAATGGGCACTGTCCAGTTGCGTCGGTAGCAGTCGGATATTCAACAGGTGGATGCGCCGGCTGTCAGCCCGCAGCACCTCAAAGCGGAAGCGGTCGATCTCGGCCACCTCGCCGCGTTTCGGCAGATGCCCCAGGGATTGGGTGACCAGGCCGGCAATGGTATCGAACTCATCGTCGGAAAATTCACAGCCAAAATAGTCGTTGAACTCATCGATGGAGGTGCCCGCCTTGGCGGTGTATTCGGCTTCACTGCGCTTGAGGATGGTGGTCCCCTCGTCGAAGTCGTGCTCATCCTCGATCTCGCCGACGATCTGCTCCAGCACATCTTCGATGGTCACCAGGCCATCGGCGGCGCCGTATTCGTCCACCACGATGGCCATATGGCTGCGGCTGGCGCGAAATTCGTTGAGCAGCACGTTGAGACGCTTGCTGGCCGGCACAAAGACCGCCGCCCGCAACACATCGCGCATATCGAAGCGACGCTTCTGGTCGGAGAAGTAGGCCAGCAGATCCTTGGCCAACAGGATGCCCTCCACTTCTCCCTTGTCGTCACCGATAACCGGGAAGCGGGAGTGGGCAGAGTCGATGACGATGGGGAGGATCGCTTCCAGCGGGGCGTCACGCTCGATCACCACCATGTGGGCACGGGGGATCATGATATCCCGGACCCGCAGTTCGGAGACCTGCAACACCCCCTCCATCATGGAGAGTGCCTCGGTATCCAGCAGGGCGCGCCGTTTGGCATCCCGAAGCAGTTGAATCAGTTGTTCTCTATTTTCCGGTTCGTTGCCGAAGGCCTGTAACATCTTTTTCAGCCAGGACCGGGGCATCGAACCGCTGGTAGTGCCGTCGCTACTCATAGTTCCCTTTCAGATTGGTATGGGTCGGAGAATCCCAGGGATTCCAGTATCTCCACTTCGAGGCCCTCCATCTGTTCGGCCTCCGCATCAGTTGTATGATCAAATCCCAGCAGATGCAACACCCCGTGTACCAGCATGTGCGCCCAATGGGCCTCCAATGGTTTGTTTTGGGCAGCCGCTTCATCGGCCACCACCGGGGCACAGATCACCAGGTCACCCAGCAGATCGCCCACCGGATCATCGGTCACCACCTCCGGCACTTCGAAGGGAAAGGAGAGCACATTGGTCGGCTTATCTTGGCCGCGATACTCATGATTGAGTTGCCGGCTCTCTTCCAGGCCGACAATACGCACCACCAGTTCCGCCTGTTCCAGACGTCCGTTCAGTGCCGCTTCGGCCCAGGCCTGAAACTGCATGGGACCGGGAATGCCGTCATCCTCGACGACCCGCTGAACCTCCAGCAACAGATTCACAGCTTATCCTTGTTTTTATCGAAATTGTCGTAGGCGCCCACCACCTTCTGCACCAACGGATGGCGCACCACGTCGCGGGCGTTGAAGAAGGTGAAACTGATCCCCTCCACATCCTTCAGCACTTCGATCGCCTGGCGCAGACCGGAGACCTGTCCCCGGGGCAGATCCACCTGGGTCACGTCGCCGGTAATCATGGCGGTGGAGCCGAAGCCGATACGGGTGAGGAACATTTTCATCTGTTCGGGAGTGGTGTTTTGCGCCTCGTCGAGGATGATGAAGGCGTCGTTCAGGGTGCGCCCGCGCATGTAGGCCAGGGGCGCCACTTCAATGATGTTTCGCTCCATGAGCTTGGCCACCTTCTCGAAGCCGAGCATTTCATAGAGGGCGTCATAAAGCGGGCGCAGGTAAGGGTCGATCTTCTCCGCCAGGTCGCCGGGCAGGAAACCGAGCCGTTCGCCCGCCTCCACCGCCGGACGGACCAGCAGGATGCGCCGAATCAGATCGCGCTCCAGGGCATCCACGGCACAGGCCACCGCCAGGTAAGTCTTGCCGGTGCCGGCCGGGCCGATACCGAAGTTGAGATCGTGGGTCACCGCCTTGTGCAGGTACTCTTGCTGATTGGCGCCGCGTGGCCGGATCAGGCCGCGCCGGGTCTTGATCACCACCTCCGGGACGCTGCTCTTGGCCAGGTCGTTGAGCAACGCATCGATGCCCGACTCCTGCAGATAGAGATGTACCGACTCCGGCGTCAATACCTCTTGCCTGGCTTGGCGGTAGAGGGTCTGCAGCACTTCCCCGGCGGCGGCAATCGCCTCCGGTTCGCCCAGCAGTTTGAAGTGGTTGCCGCGGTAGTTGATCTCGATACCCAGACGGCGTTCGATCTGGCGCAGGTGTTCATCCAGTTGGCCACAGAGATTGGCCAGCAACTGGTTATCTTCCGGCGTCAACGAGAGTTCGAGTGACTTGGGGTGATCGGACACGGATTCAGTCCTGGAGGCGGCCTTGGTCATGCGGATTGGGCCAGCGCCTCGTCAATAAGCTCTCCCCGCAGGGAATTGGGCAGGGCTTCGCTGATACGGATATCCACGAACTGACCGATCAGCGCCTCGGGACCGTCAAAATTGACTACCCGGTTGTTTTCGGTGCGGCCGGCCAACTGCTGCTGGTCTTTTTTTGCGTGCCGCTCAACCAGCACCCGCTGTACCGTACCCACCATGCGTCGACTGATCTGCTGGGCCATCTCCGAGATACGCTGCTGCAACCGCTCCAGGCGCGCCTGTTTCACCGCCAGCGGCACATCGTCCGGCAGTTCCGCCGCCGGCGTACCGGGACGGGCGCTGTAGATGAAGCTGAAGGAGTGATCGAAACCGATCTGCTCGATCAGGTTCAGGGTGTGTTCGAAGTCCTGCTCGGTCTCGCCCGGGAAACCGATAATAAAATCGGACGACAGGCTCAGGTCGGGACGCAATTCGCGCAGGCGACGGATCTTGGCTTTGTAGTCGAAGGCGGTGTGGCCGCGCTTCATCATCGCCAGCACCCGGTCGGACCCGCTCTGCACCGGCAGGTGCAGGTGGCTGACCAACTCCGGCACCTCGCCGTAGACGGCGATCAGGCTGTCGGAAAACTCCATCGGGTGGGAGGTGGTGAAACGGATACGGTCGATGCCGTCTATCGCCGCCACATACTGAATCAGCAGCGCCAGATCGGCCACCGATCCGTCATCCATCGAACCGCGATAGGCGTTGACATTCTGACCCAGCAGGTTCACTTCACGCACGCCCTGGGCGGCCAGTGAAGCGACTTCAGCCAGCACATCGTCGAATGGGCGGCTGATCTCTTCGCCGCGGGTATAGGGCACCACACAGAAAGTGCAGTACTTGGAACACCCCTCCATGACGGAGACGAAAGCGCTGGGGCCATCGGAACGCGGTTCCGGCAGACGGTCGAACTTTTCGATCTCTGGGAAAGAGATATCCACCACCGGCGCCCGGTTACGCCGCGCGGAATCCAGCATCTCCGGCAGACGATGCAGGGTCTGGGGCCCAAACACCAGATCCACATAAGGGGCCCGTTCGCGGATCGCCTCCCCTTCCTGACTGGCCACGCAGCCGCCCACACCGATGATCAGGTCGGGACGCTGCTCTTTCCAGGGCCGCCAGCGACCCAGTTGCGAAAACACCTTCTCCTGCGCTTTTTCCCGGATCGAACAGGTGTTGAGCAGCAGCAGATCGGCCTCTTCGGGACGGTCGGTCAGGGTAAAGCCGTGAGATTCCCGCAGCAGATCCGACATTTTGTCGGAATCGTACTCGTTCATCTGACAACCAAAAGTTTTGATATAGAGTTTGCCGGACATGCAGTTCGTAATAAAAAGGGCGCCAAAGGCGCGGTAGCTTACCTTCTATATTAGCGTTTTTCCAGGTAATTGGGATGTTCCATTCAAGGTTCCGGCAAAACGGCCGTTATTAAAACAGAGATTAATACCTAAATTTACCTTTACACTCGGAAATACCCGCATTTTCGGACCAGGGATCCACTGAGCCGGCTATTATCACCGGTAGGCATGGAGTATGCGCTACAACGCCCCCCTTTCAGAGCATGTACTGACACAGCAGATGAAGCTGCTGTTTGCCAATGCCATGCCGGCCAACTTGACCGTAGCCGCCATCTCCATCCTGTTGGTCATCAGCCTCTGGGACAAGCTGGATCACCAACAGTTGATCACCTGGAACAGTGTGATCCTGCTATTCGTCTGTCTGCGTGCCGTCCTGATCATCCTCCACGAACGCTTTCCCAAGCGCTATTTACCGGCCATCTGGGAGCGGCGCTATGTCTTATGTACGCTGTTGGTCGGCAGCGCCTGGGGTAGTCTGACCCTGATGATGCTCACCTCGGACGACCCCTTCGTCCATTATGTGATCTTCCTGGTGATCTTCGGCACTATCTCGGTCGCGGTTCCGGTGCTCGCCTCCCGGCTACCCGCCTTCTTTGCCTACGTACTCCCCCAGGCACTGTTCCTACTGATGGTCTTGATGATCCAAAACACGCAATGGAGTCTGCTACTCAGCCTCGCCACCCTGATTTACACCGGACTGATCTCTGCCACCAGTCGCAACATGAACCGGCAGATCCGCCGCTCCATCGAATTGGAAAATCATAATCGGGCATTGATCGACCACTTGAGCAGCGAGGTAGTAAAACGCAAGGCCGTCCAGGAAGATTTGGAACAGCACAAGGCGGCCCTGGAGGGCAAAGTCGAGCTACGCACCCGGGAACTGACCCGCACCAACGAAAACCTGGAAAAGCAGATCGCCATCCGCAAGCAGGCGGAAAAGAACCTGAAGTATCTGGCACACCACGACACCCTGACCAATCTCCCCAACCGGCTGTTGCTGGATGCCCGAATGGACCATGCCATCAAGCGCGCCCGGCGCAAACAGTCCCAGTTGGCCTTACTGTTCCTGGACCTGGATAACTTCAAACATATCAACGATAGCCTGGGACATGTCACGGGGGACCGGTTGCTACGTAAAGTCACCCAACGCCTGCTCTCCATCACCCGGGAAGATGACACCATCGCCCGCCTGGGGGGGGATGAATTTGTCATCCTGATGGAAGATATCAAAGATACCACCGACGTAATCTGCCTCACCCAGAAAATCCTGGACAAGCTGAATGAGCGATTCGAGATCAATGGACAGCCCATTTTCGTCGGCTGCAGTATCGGTATCAGCCTCTACCCTCAGGATGGCGAGACGCCAGAGGCTTTGCTTAAGAACGCCGATGCCGCCATGTACCGCACCAAAGACGAAGGACGCAACAGCTACAACTTCTACACCCAGGAGATGACCGCCTCCGCCTATGACCGGATCACACTGGAAGGGAGTCTCAGGCGGGCCATCGAGCAGGACGAACTGGTGATCTACTACCAGCCGCAGAAATCCCTGATCGACGGGCACTACGTGGGACTGGAGGCCCTGGTACGCTGGGATCACCCTGAGTTGGGTATTTTGCCCCCCGGACGTTTCCTGCCGGTTGCCGAGGCATCCGGCCTGATCGTGCCGCTGGGCAACTGGGTGCTGACGCACACCTGCCGCCAAATGGTAGAGTGGCAACGCAACGGCCTACCTATCGAAACCGTCTCAGTCAACCTGGCGGGCAAACAGATCCGCCGCGACGACTTGGTGGAGAACATCACCAATACCCTGCGGGCAACCGGTTGCAAGCCGGAGTGGCTGGAACTGGAGGTGACCGAAGGTTTCATCATGACCGAACTCCACGCCTCGATCGATGCCCTGCGCCAGTTGCGGGACATGGGCATCCAGTTGGCCATCGACGATTTCGGTACCGGCTACTCATCCCTGAGCTATCTAAAAAAACTGCCGATCCACCGACTCAAGATCGACCGCTCCTTTGTCCAGGACCTGGCCATTGACAACGACGATGCCGCCATCGTCAAGGCCATCGTCAGTCTCGGCCACAGCTTACAGTTGGAGATCATTGCCGAGGGCGTCGAGACCGAGTATCAGGAGGCATTCCTCAAGGAGCTGGGGTGCGAGATGGGCCAGGGCTACCTCTACAGCCAGCCGCTACCCAAGGCACAGATAGAAATACTGATTTCGGATCACAACAAACGCCTGTCAGCCTAAAATCGCTTCATCCCGCGCAGCCCCCCGCCAGACCCACCCGCCGCCGACGCTCAATTTGGTCTATGTTTAATAAAAAATGCCGGAGAGAACAGCCTAATGGTCAGGGAGACATTACAGGAAGATTACCGCCGTATCAGAAGCTTCAGCGAACAGTTATGCCGTCCGCTGGAGGTGGACGATTACCAGATCCAATCCATCACCGAGACCAGTCCACCCAAGTGGCACTTGGCGCATGTCACCTGGTTTTTTGAACATTTTGTTTTGCAGCACTTCCGGCCGGACACCCCGCCGTTCGACGCCGATTTTCACTACCTGTTCAACAGCTACTACTACACCGTCGGCGCCATGCATCCGCGCCCCCGGCGCGGCCTGCTATCACGCCCCACGCTGGAACAGGTTCTGGCGTACCGCCAGCGCGTCGACGAACAAGTCGCCAGCCTGATTGCCACGGCCGGCAAGGCCGAGCGGGAAGCGCTGGCCTTTCGCATCACCCTGGGTCTGCACCACGAACAGCAGCACCAGGAACTGCTGTTAATGGATATCAAGCACAACTTTTCGGTCAATCCGATCAAGCCCGCTTACCGGCAAGAGCTGATACCGCCCGGGGGTGAATCGGTACCGATGCGCTGGCTGGACCGGGAGGGGGGACTGCACTCTATCGGCCATAGCGGCAGCGGCTTCGCCTACGATAACGAGACCCCCCGCCACTCGGTGTTGATCTATGACCATCGACTGGCTGACCGGCTGGTGACCAATGCAGAGTATCTGGAGTTCATCGAGGATGGCGGCTACCGTGATCCGGCGCTCTGGCTATCCGATGGCTGGGCCCGGCTACAGCAGGAGGGATGGACCCATCCGCTGTATTGGGAAAAGCAGGCAGACAGATGGACGCAATTCACTTTGGGCGGTATACGGCCGCTCAACCCCCACGAGCCGGTCTGCCATCTCAGCTATTACGAAGCCGACGCCTACGCCCGCTGGACCGGCAAGCGCCTCCCTCGAGAAGAGGAGATGGAACTGATTCTGGACGAACAACCGGTTGACGGAAATTTTGCCGACAGCGGCTGGCTGCATCCGGCACCGGCCACGGACCGCGGCCAGTGGTACGGTGACCTCTGGGCCTGGACCGCATCGCCCTACACACCCTACCCCAGCTTCAAACCTTTGGCCGGTTCCATGGGCGAGTACAACGGCAAGTTCATGTCCAGCCAGATGGTGTTGCGCGGTGGCAGCTGCGCCACCCCGCCGGGGCACCTGCGCCCCAGCTACCGCAACTTCTTTTACCCCCATGAACGCTGGATGTTCTCCGGCCTGCGCCTGGCGGAAGATGCCTGATGGGCAAGCGCATCACCTTCCACGACCATAAGCCGAAAACCCTGAGCCTGCAGCAAGCGGTCATCGAGGGTTTTTCCAAAGAGAGAAAATCGATCCCGCCAAAGTTTTTTTACGATGAACGGGGCTCGGCACTGTTTGCCGCCATCTGCGACCAGCCGGAGTATTACCCCCCCGACGTAGAGCAGGCCATGTTGACCCGGTTGGCCCAAGAGATTGCTGACTTGACCGGAACCGGACGGGTGATTTTCGAACCCGGCGCCGGCTCCACCGCCAAGATCAGACTGTTATTGGAGGCGCTGAGACCCCTGGCCTATGTACCGATGGACATCTCCTGCGAATTTCTCAAACAGGCGGCCGCCGATTTGGTGGATGAATTTCCCTGGCTGCCGGTCCATGCGACCTGTGTCGACTTTACCCACTCGCTGCCGATACCGGAGACCGCCCCGCCCGGCCGTCGCCTGGCGTTTTTTCCCGGTTCCAGCATCGGTAACTTTTCCCCGCAAGCCGCCTGCGAATTCCTCACCCTGGTGCATCAACAGATCGGCCCAGACGGCCTGCTGCTGATCGGCGTCGATACCAAGAAGGACCCGGACATCCTGCATGCGGCCTACAACGATGCGGCAGGAGTCACCGCGGCCTTCAATCTCAACCTGCTGCACCGCATACGTAACGAAACCGACGTCGAGTGCAACCCGGAGAATTTTGACCACCAAGCCTTCTATAACCCGGAGCAGGGACGTATCGAGATGCACCTGGTCAGCCGCTGTAGACAGACGCTGCGCCTGAATGGCTATCGATTCGAGCTCGCCGAAGGCGAAACCGTACACACCGAGAACTCCTACAAATACACACCCCAGGAGTTTCTGGCGCAGGCCAGCCGGGCCGGTTTGCGCGAGGTGCGCCACTGGGTTGCCGAGCAGGATCTGTTCGCGCTCTATCTGCTGGCTGGCGCCTGACCGCGCCACCCTCGGCTTCCCACTCCGACAGCGGGCTCTATCTGGTGGTATCATAAGCCGCAACGCTACAGGCTCATTACTGGCACCCCACGCCGGTTTCAGCACGCGCGTCGCAAAGCCGATCCGCTTGAGCCCGGCCACTAACCAGAACAGATCCGAATGAGCATAAAGAGCAGACCACCCCATCAGGCGAAAAAACGTTTTGGCCAGAATTTTCTACACGATCCCGGCGTCATCCAGCGGATCATCGCGCAGATCAACCCCAAACCTGACGAACATCTGGTGGAGATCGGCCCCGGGCAAGGCGCCATCACCCGGGAATTGCTGAAACGTGCCGGACGACTGGACGCGGTGGAACTGGATCGGGATCTGATCCACCCGCTGGCCGTCGCTTGCGCCGATCTCGGCGAACTGAATATCTATAACAGCGACGCCCTCAAGTTCGACTTTGCCCAGTTGGCCGGCGATGGGCGGCCGCTCAGGCTGGTGGGCAATCTCCCTTACAACATCTCCACGCCGATCCTGTTCCACCTGTTGCAATATGCCGACGTCATCCAGGACATGCATTTCATGCTGCAGAAAGAGGTAGTGGAACGGATGGCGGCTGGACCGGGCAGCAAAACCTACGGCCGGCTTTCGGTGATGATGCAGGCGTGGTGCCAGGTGGAGTCGCTGTTTGAGATCGGACCCGGGGCCTTCAAGCCGGCCCCCAAAGTGGACTCGGCGATCGTGCGCTTGATCCCCTATAGCGAGCCGCCCTGCCGCATTGATGACGCCACCTATTTCGCACAACTGGTGACCAGTGCCTTTGCACAGCGTCGCAAAACCCTGCGCAACAGTCTCGGCAAGCTGATGGATGCCGAACTGATCGGCGCCGCCGGGATCGATCCGTCACTCCGGGCAGAGCGGCTCTCGCTGGCCGATTTCGCCAGGCTCGCCAATCTGGCTTGCAAAACAGCCCCTTCAGCCTGATATAACCTTACTGGACAGGACACCACACCACGACAACAAAAAATATCCCGCCCGATCAGCATCCGGTGGAACCACTCCGAGAGTAGACGAGAAGCATGAACGACGACGCGATCAACGCCGAAGACCTGGACATCATTACCGACCATGTACTGGCCCGCCAGGGGGATGTGCTCCCCGGCATCATTCACCTGCTACCGGTCACCACGCGCCCCTTCTTCCCCGGACAGGCAGTACCGCTGTTAATGAACGATGAACACTGGGAAGAGACCATCACGGCCGCCTACGAATCGAGCCAGGCCATTATCGGTATCGTCATGACCGATGCCGCCACGTCGGAAGAGGCGGTTCCCAGCGATTTTCGCCGTATCGGCACCGCGTGCAAAATCCATCGTGTACAGAAGGTGGAGGGCCGTCTGCAAGTGTTGGTGGAGTGCTTGCAGCGCTTCAAAATCGAAACCTTTGTCTCCCGGCACGCCCCGTTCCAGGCTCAGGTTCGCTATTTCACCGAAGAGGCGGCCACACCCAGTGACGAGATCAAGGCTTATGCCATGGCCGTCATCAACACCATCAAAGAGCTGGTACCGCTAAACCCGCTGTATGGCGAGGAGCTGCGTATCTTCCTGGATCGACTGGGACCGGACGACCCGTCCCACCTGGCCGATTTTGCCGCCAGCCTCACCACCGCCGACCGCTACCAGCTGCAGGAAGTGCTGCAGGAGATTGAGCTGCTGCCCCGTATGGAAAAGGTCTTGCTGCTGTTGAACAAGGAGCTGGAGCTGGCCAAGGCGCAAAATGAGATCCGCAAGTCGGTCGAAGACAAGATCAACACCCATCAGCGGGAGTTTTTCCTGCGCGAGCAGCTCAAGGCGATTCAGCAGGAATTGGGCCTGGAAAAGGATGACCGCACCGCCGAGCTGGACAAGTTCAAGGAGCGCCTGGAGACACTGGTCATGCCCGAGGCCGCGAACAAGCGGTTGGATGAGGAGATGCAGAAGCTGTCGATTCTGGAAACCGGCTCACCGGAGTACGCACTGACCCGCAACTATATCGACTGGATTACCCTGCTGCCGTGGGGCAAGCACAGCCAGGACAAGCTCGATCTGGCCCAGGCACGCAAAGCTCTGGACAAGGATCACTACGGTCTGGATGACGTCAAAAAACGCATCCTGGAATTCCTGGCCGTGGGCATGATGAAGGGTGAAGTAAGCGGCTCCATCATCCTGTTGGTCGGCCCTCCCGGCGTCGGCAAAACCTCCATCGGCAAGTCGATTGCCGATGCGCTGGGACGTACCTTTTACCGCTTCTCGGTCGGCGGCATGCGGGACGAAGCGGAGATCAAAGGCCACCGGCGAACCTATATCGGCGCCATGCCGGGCAAGTTCATCCAGGCGATGAAGGAGGCGGAAACCGCCAACCCGGTGATCATGCTGGATGAGATCGATAAGATCGGCGCCTCGTTCCAGGGCGATCCCGCCTCCGCCCTGCTAGAAGCACTCGATCCGGAGCAAAACAGCGACTTCCTGGATCACTACCTGGACCTGCGCTTCGACCTCTCCAAGGTGCTGTTCGTCTGCACCGCCAACCAGTTGGATACCATCCCGGCGCCGCTGCGCGACCGCATGGAGATCATCCCGCTGTCGGGCTATATCGCCCAGGAAAAGCTGCAGATCGCCCGTAAGTACCTGCTGCCCCGTCAGTTGAAACGGGCCGGCCTGAAGCGCAACCAGCTGAAACTCAACACCCCGGCGCTGAAGGCGATCATCGAGGGGTATGCCCGGGATGCCGGCGTACGGCGCCTGGAAAAACAGATCGGCAAGATTGTACGCAAGGCGGTGGTGAAGATACTGGACAAAGAGCCGCCCCCCATTGTGGTGGAGGAGTCGGATCTGAAGGGTTACCTGGGCAGCCCCATCTTTCGCGATGAGCGCAACCTGACCGGCCCCGGCGTGGTCACCGGACTGGCCTGGACAGCCATGGGCGGCGCCACGCTCAGTATCGAAGCCGCCCGAACCCACAGTTTTACCCGGGGCTTCAAACTGACCGGCCAGTTGGGTGATGTGATGCGCGAGTCGGCCGAAATCGCTTACGGCTATGTGGTGGCGAATGCGGCTCGCCTGGGAGCGGACCCGGAATTCTTTGAAAAGAGCTTCATCCACCTGCATGTGCCGGCCGGCGCCACCCCCAAAGATGGACCCAGTGCCGGTATCACCATGGCTTCGGCGCTGCTCTCACTGGCACGCAACGAGCCGGTGCGGCACATCGCCATGACCGGTGAATTGACCCTCACCGGCCATGTGTTCCCGATAGGCGGCGTGCGGGAAAAGATGATTGCCGCCCGCCGCGCCCGCATTCGCGAGTTGATACTTCCGGAGGAAAACCGCGGCGAATATGAAGAGGTTCCGGAGCATATCCGCAAAGGCATCAAGGTCCACTTCGCCTGTAATTTTGACGATATTGCGCCGCTACTGTTTAAAAAGTGATCCCCTGGAGGGCAGTTAATCCAGATCAAATAGTGCATAGAAGTGGGTTGACTTATTTAGAAACCACTAATATTTTCAGTAGTGATGCCACGACAATGGACGTGGCCAGCATACCGATAAATATGACTTAGGGAGAAGAAATTATGAAAAACATCATGAAAGCAGCCGCTGTTGCAGCCTTGCTCGCTGCATCTGCCTCCGCATCCGCCTGGTGGGGCGGCCCCTGGGGCGGTGGCCCGTGGGGTGGTGGTCCATGGAACGGATTAGGTGATGGCTGGGGTGATGGCTTCGGCGACTTCAACATGAACTTCAGCGGTCGCGGTAGCGGCTATGGTAACGGTTATGGCCGTGGCTACGGTTATCCCTACGGGTACGGCTATCCCTACGGCGGCTATGGCTATCCTTATGGTGGATACGGCGCGCCCTACGGCGCACCATACGGCGGCTATGCCCCGTACGGCTACCCGGTTGCTCCGGTCGCACCGGCTGCCCCCGCTGCACCGGCTAACTGAGCCAATTTCGACGAGCGATTCGTCGCATAAAAAAAGCCCCTGCATCTTCTGGATGCAGGGGCTTTTTAGTATGGAAATCCCTGGACGGTTAAACCGAAAAGGAGGAGCCACACCCACAGGTGGTCGTGGCGTTGGGATTGCGGATAACAAACTGCGAACCCTGCAGGCTCTCCGTGTAATCCACTTCGGCGCCCATCAGATACTGTAGGCTCATCGGGTCGACCAACATGGTCACACCCTCGGTGTCCACCCGGGTATCACCCTCTTTCATCTCTTCATCAAAGCTGAATCCATACTGGAACCCCGAGCAACCGCCCCCCTGAATGAAGACGCGTAGCATCAGATTGGGGTTTCCCTCTTCTTTAATCAGCGCAGATACCTTGGTTGCCGCGGCATTGGTGAACACCAGCGGGCTCTCGGTCTCAGCTTGCATACCACTCATAACCAACTCCAAAATCCGTAACTTAAGCGCTCTCCCGGAGCGATGATTAAAACATTATGCTTTTCTGATCAATTTAGTCAAGTATTCTGAATAACCTGACCCTTAACGGCCTCGCGGGGCGCGCTCCGAATCCTCGCCGACCGTTTCCGTTGCCACGGCCTGGATCTGTTCGGCGGCTTCCTCCTTCGGCCCATCACCGTCATAACCCAACATTTGAGGCTGAGCATCTTTGGTGTGGATCAACTGGCCGTTCACCTCGGCCCCCATGGCCATTTCCAGCAGATTGTAATAGACCGTGCCTTTTACCTTCGCCTTGGGTGCCAACTCGACCCGCTCCGAGGCGTAGACATCGCCCACCACCGTACCGTTAAGTATTACATTGGGGACTTGGATGTCACCTTCAACCCGTCCCTGCTCACTCAAGGTCAGCGCCGATTCCCCGCCCTGTTCGGCCATCACGTTGCCACAGATCAGTCCGTCAACATGCAGCCCACCGGTGAAATTCACGTCACCATGAATGGTGGTCCCGCTACCGATTACCGTGGCAATTTTCGGAGCCCTGAACTTTTTAAAACGCGCCATCTGTCATCCTCTTAATCGGCCACCAGCCAGTCAAAACTCTTTTTGACTTTCGGTAACCTGTTATTGGTGGGATTGATTTCCACTATTACCCGTTCCGGGTTGAAGCCCTCGGGCAATTGGATCAATCCATCAACATCCTGAAAATGCCGAAAACGCATTTTCAGTTTTTCATCTTTCTCTTTAGTCAACGCTTTCAGTGGAAGTTCCACGGTTTCACCGCCCTGCTCACCCTCCAGGGCCAGCAGAATCCAACCCACCGCCGTACCGGCATTCTTCAGTGCCTGACTCACCGTAAAGCGGAAATGGTAGCTGTCCGGCTGGTCGCTCTTATCCAGCTTAAACCCCTGAATATAGAGCCCCTCGGATTTGACACCGGTCTCCACAATACCGCGCAGCAGGTTTAGCTCCTGCTCCATCTCCAGATAACCGGTCTGCCGCTTCCTCAGCTCTTCCCGCACCTGCCGGATCGACTCCTGGTCAATCTGACTGGCCCGTTCCAGGGCGGCCACCTGTTCACGAAGATGATCGCGTTGCGACTCCAGCCGTTCAATCAACTCACGCTGTTCAGCCAACTGTTGCGTCAGGGGAGTCACCTTATCCACAGGCGGCCGCTTGATCTGGATATAATCGCCCCAGCCCAGCATCAACATCGCACCCAGCAGTATCGGCAACATGGCCCAGAGATAGACCCAACGACTGCGGGACTGGACGATTTTGGGCGTTTGCATTTTCATGTACTGCTTCCGACTATTATCAATACGCCAGCGAAGTTTTGCATGCTAGGGGGGACGTCACAGATCGACGGATTATGGCAACAAGGCAACCGCTCGCAGACCCAGGGTTTCCTCCATGCCAAGCATGATATTCATATTCTGGATCGCTTGGCCGGCGGCCCCCTTCACCAGATTGTCGATGACCGAGAGCACCACTACCGTATTGCCACCTTGTGGTCTGTGCACAGCTATTCTGCAATGGTTGATGCCCCGGACACTACGGGTCTCCGGGTGCGAACCGGCCGGCAAGACATCAACAAACGGCTCGCTACTAAAACGCGACTCGTACAACGCCTGCAGATCCACCTCTTCCGTCAGCGTGGCGTAGAGGGTGGAGTGAATACCCCGAATCATCGGCAACAGATGAGCGACAAAGGTGACATCCACCGGCCGATCAGCCACCACAGAGAGATTCTGCCGTATCTCGGGCATATGCCGGTGACCGGGCACCCCATACGCCTTGAAGCTTTCACCCACCTCACCCATCAACATGCCGACACTGGCACCTCTGCCTGCACCGCTGACGCCGGATTTACAGTCGGCAATCAAGCCAGATAGATTGACCAGCCCCGCCTCAATCAAGGGCAGAAAACCCAAAGTCGTGGCAGTAGGATAACAGCCGGGATTGGCGACCAAGCTCGCCGAACGGATCGCGTCACGGTTCATTTCCGGCAACCCATAGACCGCTTCAGCCACTAACTCCGGGCAGCTGTGAGCCATGCCGTACCACTGTTCCCAGAGCGGAATATCCTTGATGCGGAAATCCGCTGCCAGATCGATCACCTTGCCGCCCCGCTCCAACAGCTCGGGAACCAATTTCATGGCGGTGCCGTTAGGCGTTGCAAAAAACACCAGGTCGCAGGCGCTCAGCGCATCCAGGTCAGGCTCGCTAAAAGGAATATCGAAGTGGCCGCGCAGGTTGGGGTAGATATCCGAGACCAATCGACCCGCCTCAGCTCTGGAGGTGATTATGGTTACCTTTACTTCAGGGTGGCCGGCCAGCAACCGCAGCAGTTCTACTCCGGTATAACCTGTTCCACCTACAATACCTACATTGACCATCTTATTGATTCCAAACTGGAGACAAACTGCGACGTGACCGATTGTCGGCTCCACCGCCCCGTGCCGACGCGATACCTGTGACAACCGAATAAAAAAAGAGGTTAATCATACGGCGCCATAGCAAAAATCTAAAGATCCAAACCGGCACCTACCGGCGGAAATCATAAAAAAAGCGACCCGCGGGCCGCTTAAGCGCTATGTGACGATTATTTATTCCTTCCTTTTCCCCAGGATAGATTCCGTAGGCGTCACGATATCAGGAATGGGGACACTATATATCCGACATTTTTAAAGGTCAAATATTTTCTTATAATTCATATTGATAGGGTCACATTTTTACAACAACTTGAAACTTCATTCCGACCCCATGCACAAGCCCGATACTCCCTCGGGAATTGGGATATTTCAGCCGTTAGTGGCATACTGATGTCAATTTGAAGCAGACACCTTTCCGGTCTATTTCATACACCCAATGCGCCAAGTCTTTACAGACAGGGTCCTCAACGGGAACCGAATTTCCGTTACTCCATCAAAGAGACAGAGCGTATGCGTATCACAAAGGAATTAATCAATGGAAACCATTGAACTCATCTCTCTGACGCTGGGTGCTGCCTGGGCCTCAGGAATCAATCTCTACGCAGCCGTACTGGTATTGGGATATTTGGGCATGACCGGCGATGTGACCCTGCCCCCGGGACTTGAACTACTGAGTGACCCCATGGTGATGGCCGCCGCCGGCTTCATGTATATGGTGGAATTTTTCGCCGACAAGACCCCCGGCGTCGACACAGGTTGGGATGTGCTACACACCTTTATCCGCATCCCTGCCGGCGCGGTGCTGGCCGCCGGCATGGCGCAAGGATTGGAAGTGAGCCAGGCCACTGAGTTCGCCGCACTCCTGATCGGCGGGGGACTCGCCGCCACCACGCACCTGACGAAGACCGGAACCCGGGTACTGATCAACACGTCCCCCGAACCCTTCAGTAACTGGACGGCATCGATCACCGAAGACCTGGTGGTGATCGGCGGACTCTGGGCATCACTACACTACCCCTGGCTGTTTATCGCCGGTCTTGTGCTATCCCTGTTGCTGACCATCTGGCTCCTGCCCAAACTGTGGCGGGCATTGAAGCGCATATTCCGCGCCATCGGCGAATTCTTTGGTGGCAGGCGCGACGAACCCAACGAACCGGTCGATTTCGGACGACCGGCGACCAAGCGCCAGGACATCCTGCGTGCCCTCTACCACGACGCCAACAATCAAAAGAATTAAAACAATCAAACACTCCTGACAACAGCTAATCCGAGGTACATGCACGATGTGGCTAAAGGCCTGGCATTTGATTTTTATGGTGACCTGGTTTGCCGGAATTTTTTATCTACCCCGCCTCTTTGTCTACCACGCCATGACCGAGGACGCAGCGGGCAGAGAACGATTCAAGACCATGGAGCGGAAGCTCTACTACTTCACCACACCCTGGATGATTCTCACCCTGCTGTTTGGCATTTGGATGCTTTACGACTACGCCTGGGCGGCTTACGGAAAGATGCTATGGCTGCACATAAAACTGGTGCTGATCGGCCTGCTGGTGATCTACCACTTCTACTGCGGAAGGTTGGTCAAACAGTTTGCCGAAGACACCAACCGGCATAGCCATGTCTGGTACCGCTGGTTCAACGAAGTACCGGTATTGATACTCTTCGCGGTCGTCCTGCTGGCTGTCCTGAAACCCTTTTAAGTGGTATTTGGTCAATTAAAAAAGCCCGCGGATGTCACCATCCGCGGGCTTTTTAATATCGCTGCGATCAGGGATCAGGAACAGCCGCCACCCTGAGCGGCACTAGAGCCACAGCTACCACAACCGCCGCCCTCGGCAGGCTTAAGGTTGTTGAACACAAAGCTGGCGTTACCCTGTCCGTGATCGACAAAGTCGATCTCGACGCCTTCCAGGTGACGCATGGTCTCGCCGTCCACAATCACATCAAAACCGACAGCATTCAGTATGTAGTCGGTGTCGTTTACCTGGTCGGTAAAGGTCATGCCGAAACTGATGCCGCTGCAACCACCCGGGGTGGCATACACACGTATCCCCTTTACCTCTTCTTCAACCTGCCCTACCAGCTCAGCCATCTTGCCCTGTGCCGCTTCGGTCAGACTGAGCTCTTCCTCTCTCAGCAGGTTAGTGGTTGCTTCACTCATCGGTTTCTCTCCAAACGAAATCTTCAGTACAGCGCGATACTATACCAATATCAAATTTCATTAACCATTGATATTTTAGTGAATTTACTGCCTGCAAGGGGCAGTGAAGCTAAAGCTGCTTACGATTGGCCAGCTCGTACAGATGTCGTTCGGCATCCAGCAGATGCTGCCCCCAATGCTCCTGGTAACCACAACACCAGTCATCGAAGGCGCGTTCCGGTTCACGTTGCTCTTCCAACAAGTGCAAACCGTGTTTCAACTCGCAGTAGATATCCGTTAGGTCGTCGGCCAGACTCCCGGACATTCCCTGCTCATCCGGCGCCACATCAAACTCCATCCAGTAGGCATCACGATGTCCCAGCAGGCGCCGCAACTGGGCAAAACGTTCAAAGCGCTCGTCCAGATCGGGATTGAAATAGTCGGCGCTGCGCGGTGGCGCACCGAGCGCCGTCACGGCGGCATGTAACTGCGGCAACAGGGAAGAAAGCTGCCGCAGCCAACTGATATCCGTTTCGTCGGCTGACTCAATCAGTGCACAATAATCTTTGGCCAATCGGGACAGTTCGTTCATTTGCTTATCCATATCTTCACCAATTGGGATACTTCAGCTGTAGAGCTAACCTCAACTGCTGTCATTCCACTCCTCCACCCCTGGCGCTGCCACCATTCCCGGTATAGAGGTATTCAGTGAATGCTGGTTTAATTGTAGTCGATGAATCGGCTGTTTTTGAAATAATCCCCCACGCCCAAGCCGCGGGCAGGCAGTGATAAAGAGTCATGCAGAATATTCCCAAACCGATCGTGCTGAGTATCGCCGGACACGACCCCAGCGGAGGTGCCGGTATACAAGCCGACATCGAAGTCCTTGCCGCATTAGGCTGCCATGCCGCGACGGCGATCAGCTGTCTGACTATCCAGGACAGCCGGAATGTGCATGAACTGATACCGCTACAATCGGCCCTGCTCACCCGACAGGTTGAAACCCTGTTGACGGATTACGCCATCGACGCCATCAAGATCGGCCTCATCGGTAGCGCCGATGCGGCGATGGCTATCGGTAAACTGCTACGCCAACATCCCCACATTCCCGTAGTGCTGGATCCGATTCTGGCAGCCGGAGGCGGTACAGAGCTGGCCAGCGAGGCGCTGCTGCAGGCGATGCTTGAAGAGATCATTCCGCACACCCTTATTACCACGCCCAACTCGCAGGAGGCACGACGCCTGACCCGGCGACCCCAGCTGGAACAGTGCGCGCACGACCTGATCTCCCGTGGCTGCCAGGCGGTACTGATCACCGGTACGCACGAAGCGGGGACAGATGTCGTCAATACGCTCTATCGGCAAGACGCGCCCCCTCACAGCAAACACTGGCCGCGACTCGAAGGCTCTTATCACGGCTCTGGCTGTACGATCGCTTCGGCCATTGCGGCCGGACTGGCCAAAGAGCTACCCCTGGTAGTGGCGGTCAGCCAGGCACAGCAGTTCACCTGGGATAGCCTAAAGGCCGGCTGGCGGCCCGGCAAAGGCCAACAGATACCTGACCGCCTGTACTTTATTGAGAGGGACCAGCTTGTCTAAGCCGACCCCACTACGGGGACTCTATGCCATCACCCAGCCCCATCCGGAGGGTTTTTCCGCCCTGCTCAGGCAAGTGGAGACCGCCCTCAGCAGCGGGGTAAAAATCCTCCAGTACCGGGACAAACTGCCCGGAGGTGAACGTCGACGATCAGAAGGCCGCATACTGCTGGAACTGTGCCATCAACAGGACGCCTTGCTGATCATCAACGATGACGTCAGCCTGGCCGGCGCCATCGGCGCCGACGGTGTCCATGTGGGTAAGACGGATAGCAATATCACCGCCGCTCGTGACCAGTTGGGCAACGAGGCCATCATCGGTATCTCTTGCTATAACCAACTGCCTTTGGCCGTAGCGGCCCAGACAGCCGGCGCGGACTATGTGGCGTTCGGACGCTTCTTTCCATCCCTCACCAAACCCGACGCCGTGCAGGCAGAGGTTTCGTTGCTGCGTGAGGCAAAGCAATCACTCCGGATTCCGGTGGTTGCCATCGGTGGCATAACCCCGGAAAATGGCCACACGCTAATCCAGGCCGGCGCAGACATGCTGGCCGTCATCAACGGCATTTTTGGCACCCAAGACATTGCCGCCAACTGCCATCGTTTCAAACAGTTATTCGACAGTTCGGAGAGCCCCGCACCATGACCGCAGCACACGATCGTTTCATTCAGGCCCAGCAGCATATTCCAGGCGGAGTGAACTCGCCGGTGCGGGCATTCAAAGGGGTCGGCGGCGATCCGGTCTTTATCGACCATGCCGAGGGGGCGTACATTTATGACCCCGAGGGCAAACGCTACATCGATTACGTCGGCTCCTGGGGACCGATGATTCTGGGCCACGCCCATCCGGAGGTATTGGATGCCGTCTCGCACGTCATCCACAAGGGCCTCTCCTTCGGCGCCCCGACCCAGATTGAGACCGACATGGCGAATCGCGTGTGCGAGCTGGTACCTTCCATGGATCTGGTACGCATGGTCAGCTCCGGCACCGAAGCCACCATGAGCGCCATTCGCCTGGCACGCGGCTATACCGGCCGCGACAAAATCGTCAAATTTGAAGGTTGCTACCACGGCCACTCGGACTCCCTGCTGGTGAAGGCCGGTTCCGGCATGCTGACCCTGGGCGAACCCAGTTCACCCGGCGTGCCCGCTTCCCTGGCGGAACACACTATTACGCTCAACTACAACGATATAGATCAGGTACAGGCCACCTTTGCCGAGATCGGTGAACAGATCGCCTGCATTATCGTTGAGCCGGTAGCCGGCAATATGAACTGTATTCCACCGATACCCGGCTTCCTGGAGTGTCTGCGTACGGTATGCGACCAATCTGGTACAGTACTGATCTTTGACGAAGTGATGACCGGCTTTCGCGTCGCACTGGGCGGTGTACAGGGGCTGTATGGCATCACCCCTGATCTCACTACGCTGGGTAAGGTAATCGGCGGCGGTATGCCGGTTGGCGCCTTTGGCGGCAAACGGGAAATCATGGAAAAGATATCCCCGCTGGGGCCTGTCTATCAGGCGGGCACGCTGTCCGGCAATCCGGTCGCCATGACCGCCGGACTAAAAACGCTGGAACTGATTGCAGAGCCCGGTTTCTATGATCGGCTCACCCAGCGTACCACCGAACTGCTGGACGGTATCCAGGCAGAAGCCGATGCCGCCGGGGTAGCTATCAGCACCAACCAGGTGGGGGGTATGTTCGGACTGTTCTTTACCGGAGCCGGCAAGGTAACAAATTTCGCCCAATCCATGGCTTGCCATCAGGAGCAGTTCACGACCTTCTTCCATGCGATGCTGGAACAAGGCGTCTACCTTGCTCCATCCGCATTTGAAGCCGGCTTTGTCTCCGCCGCCCATAGCGGAGACGACATTGCTGCAACCGTCAGCGCGGCGGGCGAGGCGTTTAAAAAAATCCGATGAACATGGCCAAAGCGATGTACTGCCAACGCGGATAATGATCCCGTCTCCGACCTAGGGTACTCCACGGGACTAGACATCACACATAAAAAGCCGGTGACACAAACGCGTCACCGGCTTTTTTACATTGAAACAGAAAAGCTCAGTTCATCTTCTGTTTCATGGCGGCATCCTGCATCTTCATCTGCAGTTTCACTACCGGTACCTTCAGCGCCATTTTACTACCGTCCTCAAACACCAGTGACAGATCGATCTGCTCACCCGGTACCAGCGACTGCTGCAGACCGATCATCATGACATGCAGGCCACCCGGCTGCAGTTTCACGTTCTGCCCGGCGGGTAGATCAATTTTCTCCACCTGGCGCATGCGCATCATGCCATCGGACATCGTATGGGTATGCAACTCAACCGCCTTGGCAGCAGGGCTCTCGACACCTTTCAAAACGATATCGTTAGATGAAGTATTGGTTAACGTCATGAAGCTGGCACTATTCGTTTGACCAGGCGGCACGGCCCGCACATAGGCATCGGCGACAGTCACCTGTTCTGCCGCGCCGGCAAACAGCACACCGGAAAAGCCAAACAGTGTTGCGAGTAACAGGGTTGAGCGGATGATGTTACGCATGGGTTCTCTCCTAAGTACAACTTTAATGGGCATTGAGGGCTGTCCTGATCGCGGTCAGAATCTCGCTGGGCTGCGTGCCATGACGAATGGTTGAATACAGGTGGCCTTGGCGATCCACCAGATATAGGTCTGCCGAGTGGTCGACCACGTAATCGGTAGCCGATGCCTGCTTGACCAGCCGATAGGCAGCACCAAACTGTGCCGCAATACGACTTAGCTGGTCAGGGGTGCCGGTGATACCGAGAATACTGGGATGGAAGTACTCGCCATAGCTCTTTAAGTGCTCCAGGGTATCGCGCCCAGGATCAACGCTGATAAAAAGCGGCCGCACCTGACGCAGCTCATCCGCCGTCAGCTCATCCAGCGCGGCGCTCAGGAAACCCAGACTGGTTGGACAGACATCCGGACACCAGGTATAGCCAAAATAGATAATCAACACCTGGCCGCGCAGGGTACGGGTGTCCACCGCCCCCTTATACGAATTCAAGACAAAATCGCCGCCCTTCGGCGCCTCGGCGATGGCCGGAGATACGGCCGGGGGTTTTGTGGTTTCAGGTTGCGGTTGCCAGAAAAACAGCACGCCCGTCAGCGCACCCGCCAATAGCAGCACCAAACCGATCGGCAACCCCTTATTCACCGCCGACCTCCCGGCAGGACAGCCCCTTCCTTGGCAGTGATGAAACGAAATGGCGCGGCTAACAGCCCCCTGGGCGTCGTGACGAGCACGCGAGCCTCCCACTCCATCGCGACACGCACACAGACCGGTAACATACCAGCACCGGTGAATAAACCTGCCCCTTGCGCTTGCAGTTTCGGGCGGTTGAAGCCCATGTTCATTTCAAGACCGACAAAATCGACTTCAACCTGTGTCGCCTCCACACCCTGAACGCGCACTTCAAGATCGAGCGGTTTCACCAGCGGAATACCGGGTGTCTTGATAGCAAAACTGACCTGCCCACCTCCGGGCAAATCCGAACGGCAGGGGCCTGCACGCAGATCACACTCAGGGTTCAGGTTTGCCGTACCGCCTACTTGCGGATGGAGTATCGGCAGCGCCTTGTAGGCGGCAAGGCCGGCCAGCGCCACAAAGAGCACCCCGACCACGGCCCAGAGTATGGTTGTCGTTTTCGTCACAAAACACCTCATATGTGAACACAGCACTATGCTAGAAGGAGATGGGCAGCCCAGCAATTGACGACTATCAAGGGAATTCGAACGCGCGAAACAGACCCCGTTATTGAGGCATCACGCTGGCCATATCACACAGCAGTGCGTGATATGACCCAATTTTTTCTCGCTGACCGGCGACTCTGTTGAAGGACAGGTACGCTGAGTTAAGGCAAATCGCTGCGTCTAAAGTGGAAAAAACCCAATGTCGCACAAGCGGTACCGAGAAGAATGGGATAGGCCAACGCGTAGGCGATATAACCGGCCTGCCCGAAGGTATCAAGGATGACATAGGCCGATGGCCCCAGCAGGACCAATTGTGGATCAAACAGCATCATGGTCGCGGTACGGAATACCTGCATCGGATTAACCAATGCAATGGCAACCGCAGTCTCAGCCGGC
>NZ_JBNKFS010000032.1:0-26443 GCF_050289425.1 Sedimenticola sp.
CAAGGAAATGTGGTTGAGGGGTGAATATGGGCAAGGGTCGGGGCGGGTACAGCTTTACTTTGAAGGCCGCCTGACGGACTGCCGTCGGTGTGGGTTAAAACAGGATTGTATGCGCAATCCGGAATCGGCGGATACGCGTGACGGGCATGGCCGTCAGGTGTCAAAAACGTTCTCGACCCATGCCGACGCCACGGAGTGGATGAAACGGCGGGTGGATAGCAAACTGGGCAAATCCATCTACAGTCACCGTATGTCAGTGGTGGAGCCGGTGTTTGGTAATATTGGCACCAATAAACGGCTCAATCGGTTCTCACTACGAGGTAAGCGAAAGGTTCAGGGGCAATGGCAGTTGTACTGTATGGTGCATAACATTGAGAAGATCATGAATTATGGCGCAATTGGATAGATCCACAGAGTTATCCACAATCTGTCATCGCATTAGCGCATAATTGATGATTATGTAAAGCTGGTTTGGCGAAAATTTATACAGGTAAAATGGGAGGGCTGTAGTGATGAAGATACTCGTATCTGGCAATGAATTGCTGCAGTCTCGTTGTACGAATCATATGAGGAGAATTAAGTGGTAACTTGCTATTTACGTTATGTTATTGATCCATACAAGCTTCAAGAGTTTGAGTACTATTCAAAGCTATGGATCCCGTTGGTTAATAAATTCGGGGGGCAGCATCATGGGTATTTCCTGCCATCCGAAGGCGCTAATGATGTGGCATTGGCCTTGTTTACATTTCCAAGCTTTGCAGAGTACGAGCAATATAGACAAGATTCATTAAATGATCCAGAGTGTATTGCTGCTTTCAAATATGCTGAAGAAACTCGTTGTATTCTTAGCTATGAGCGTAGTTTCTTCAAACCACTATTCGAATAAACGTATATCAATCAGCCATAACATTGGCTGCACAAAACGCGGTCTGGACGCTCATTATATTTGCGCCGCTAATCCGAGCATTGTAAGTAAGGTATGAACATACCAAAGACAAAAATCAAATGGGCGGAAGAAGCATTTGACGCCTTTAATCAGGCATATACGGAACTTGCTGATGGGAAGTCGCCATTAAATACCAAATACGAGCTTTTTCGAATTGCCCCGGTTTTTGCTTCTATTAATAGGGAGATTAACGGTACAGATCGAGGGATGAGCATGTTGTCCGTAATCGAAGAGATAGAACGTGACTTCGAAGTAGATATAGAAGCAGAAGAGCGTTACCTATTTAATTTTGTGTATGTCTACATACATAGTCACACATATGCAGATCTATTAGACGGCATGGAGGCGGATAGAATGATGGATTACATTAATGATAATTACGAATTATTCGAAGATGTATAATTATGCAGACCTTGAGTGACTCTGCAAGTGGAGAGAACGAGCGCTACATGCATGGAGGGTCCTGGACTTATATGGATTTTCGCCGGTCTACTTAGCACTGCTGTACCAAACAAATAATAATTGTAATGTGATTTTTGGATCAGGTAATAACCCCGCTAATACTGATATTAAAATGACAACGATTTTTGGATCTTACAATGAAATACAAATTTGATTATGAATAGTTCTGAGGCCATTGATTCATTTCTTGCGTTAAGGGACCAATTGCGCTCATTTGTGTTCCGGCTGTTACCCCAGCGCCAGGATGCAGAGGATATCGTTCAGGAGACCTATATTCGGGTGCGGGAGAACATAGAGTCATTCAGGGAAGAGTCATCATTTAGGACATGGGTATTTTCAATCGCCCTTAATCTCTCAAAAAACCACTTGAACAAGCAGCGTCGCTGGGAGGAGAGCAGCCAGGATTACGGTGCCATGCTGCATACCCATTCGGCTGAACACTGGGTAGTATTTCGCGACGTGTTCGATGCCACGCCGTATCGCAATTACGAAATCCGTGAGCACATCGCCTACTGTCTGAACTGCATCAACAAGACGCTGTTGGTCGAACAGCAGGTTTGCCTGCTGCTCAAGGAGATTTACGAATTTAAGGTTAGTGAGATCATGCGTATTTCTGGCCTGAGCGAGGGTAAGGTCAAACACGCTATAGCCGATGCACGCAGAAATATGATTCGTATTTTCGATGAGCGCTGCTCGTTTGTCTCTAAGCGGGGGCGCTGTGACCAGTGCACGGCACTTAAAGGTATCTTGAACCCTGAACAGGATGCGCAGGTGGAGGCCAACAAGATAGCCTTGGTCAGGCAGGGGGATTCGCCGGATCGTGAATACCTGCTCGACCTACGGCTGGAACTGACCCGCTCCATCGATCCGCTCAACAGTCCGAATACACGGCTGAATACCTTTATGCTGGAGAACCGTGATGCGTGGGTTGAAGAGGGCAAAAAGCGCAATGTGCTGGAGGTTCGTCCGAAATCGACGGCTCATTTGTCTAAGTAGTATCTTCACCAAAAAACAGGAGAACGATATGACAAAGAGCGCTTTAGAGATTGTGCAGCAGTACCAGCAGTTGATGGAAGGCGGCAATCAGGCGTGGACAGACCTGATCGCGGATGACGTCATTTTCACCGGGCCGGCTGTGGGAGAGGTTCGCGGTAAGAGTGCGGTAATCGATCTGAACAACGGTTTCTTACCTCTGATAAGGGGATATGAGCCGGTTTCGGCTTTTGGGCAGGAGAAGCTGGCCTTGCTGGAGGGGGTTTTCACTGTCGTGGCACCGAGCGGCAAAGAGATCAGCTTCGATATCGCTGAGATATACGAGGTAGTGAACGGGAAAATCAGTGCTATCCGTATCTACTACGATGCCGAGGAGTTCCGCAAGGAGTTCGACCAACCCTCGTAGTACTTGAAAGACCCTGGAATCGGCAATATCGACACTGTCGATTCCAGGGTCCGATAGACAGGAGGAAAATATGACGTTCCATCTCGGAGGCGACCAGCTTTCTAGTCTGAATGAACCTGATCAAAGGGATAGGCGTAGTTCATCCCGACAAATCGGTATGCGATGGTGGCGCCACGAAGATGTCCGGCTTCACCATTATCGAGATGAAGGGTTAGTGATGCATCTGTGTGAAACAAAGTACCGGCGATGACCCATTGGCTCTATCTGGATGACAACCCAAGGTTGCTCGGATATATCCTGGATCATATCAACGGGAGTCAGCCATGAGTTACGACCAGGCAGTACAGCAACTGTTGAAGGAGTCGGGTGTCGAGCACTCAACGATGATGGGCACGCCCTGCCTGCGTTATAGAGGTGCATTTATCGCCATGATGTTCAGCAAGGGGGGAGGGTTGATCATCAAGGTTTCTCCAGCGCGGGCCAACGCGCTGATCAATGAGGGCGCCGGTGTGGAGTTCAACTTTACCAAGAAGCGTTTTAAGGAGTGGGTCATCATACCGCTTGATTATGAAAATGAGTATGAGCGGTATATCCGCGAAGCTCTGGACTATGCGAAACAAAAATTAAGCTAGCACCGTATTTTGTAAATACCCTGAACTATCTCTTGATGAAGTGAGTTTTCGCGATTCCATTCGGAAAGTGAACAGTGCGACCCAGATTTTTGTCTCTTGACAAACTAGGTCGCTCGTCCTAAGCTTCCCTAAAACTAGGACAAGTGTCCTAGGCGTTGTTGGCTCAACCGAAGTTGATTGTCAGTGTATCTCACTGGACGGACGGTATTTGTCTCGAGGATATAATGCGCCAATTAGTAAGATGTTGTCGGGAGAGGTTTTATGCGGAATAAATCGACGCGTGACCAGATAGTCGAGGCGGCCGACAGACTTTTTTATCAACAGGGATTTGAGCATACCTCATTTGCAAATATCGCCGATGCAGTCAAAATATCTCGTGGCAATTTTTATTACCATTTCAAAACAAAAGATGAAATTTTGGATGCGGTCATTGATCTGCGTTTGGCTAATACCCAGGCAATGCTGGATACGTGGGAAGTGGGCGGTGAAACGCCAGCCGAACGTATTCGCAGCTTTATCGATATCATGATAAAGAATAGGGTAAAAATTAAACGCTACGGTTGCCCTGTGGGTACATTAACGACTGAACTGTCGAAGTTAAATCATGAGTCGAAAAGTGAAGCGAATAGGTTATTCACCCTGTTTCGTACCTGGCTAGGTCGGCAATTCACATGCCTTGGCTATAAAACGGAAGCCGATAAATTGGCCATGCATCTTTTGGCGCGCAGTCAGGGTATTGCCACGTTGGCCAGCGCTTTTCATGATGAAGCGTTCATTAAACAGGAAGTGAATCTATTGTATGAGTGGTTGAGTCGCTATGCAGATAGCCGTGTCGCGTGAAGATTGATCTTCAGGCTCCAAGGAGAATAAGGCTGATGTTTATTGTACTGTTAAAATTTTCCGGCAATAAAGCCCAAGCGGGTCAATTTATAGCGGGTCATAATGAGTGGATTAAGCGGGGCATGGATGAAGGGGTGTTTTTACTGGTGGGCAGCCTACAACCGAATTTGGGTGGATTTATTCTGGTGAATAGTACGTTACGGGAAGACCTGCAAGACCGGATAAACAGTGATCCATTTGTAGAGCAAGATGTTGTCACAGCAGAGATTCTTGAACTATCCCCAAACCAGGCCGACAAGCGGCTGGCTTTTCTAGTTGGCTAAACCGTGCATATGCTATGAGGAGATGATCGATGACTACGCCGTTTGTGGGGCCGGATGGAAAAACTCGTTGTCTGTGGTGTGGGGCGGCACCTGAGTTTCTCGATTATCACGATAATGAGTGGGGTTTCCCGGTAGCTGACGATCGGCGTTTGTTCGAAAAGTTGTGCCTGGAGGGTTTTCAATCCGGATTGAGCTGGCGAACTATCCTCGCTAAGCGTGAAAATTTCCGCGCGGCATTTCATGATTTTGATTTTGACAGAATCGCACAATTTACCGAACGCGATATCGATCGACTGCTTAGGGATAGAGGTATTGTTCGTCATCGCGGAAAAATAGAAGCGGTGATTAATAATGCTAAGTGTGCTCAAGAACTCGTCAAACAGGAAGGTTCTCTGGCGTCCTTTTTCTGGCGTTATGAACCTGCGGCAAATAGCACGGCCGAACCGCAGACGGCTTCCACGTCAGCAGAATCTGTCGCGCTGTCAAAGGCGCTGAAGAAGATGGGCTGGAAATTTGTGGGTCCAACGACGGTGTACGCGTTTTTGCAGGCCATGGGGTTAATAAACGATCATGTTGAGGGTTGCGTGATCAGAAAAAAGGTTGCACAAGCGCGGAAACATTTTAAGCGGCCGTAGGTTTACTTTACATCCTGGCAAAAGGCATCGACCATATATTCCCTGAATGTCTGCGTACGTTGTGTAGATCACGCAAGTAGTTTATGGGCATTTTGGTTGGTGGATAAAACAGACTGTTATAGATGAGCGGATGCTGAATGTTTGTCGTGTCACTGAATTATGTTGCGGAGCTTACTGAGGTGGATAGGTGCATTGATGCACACGTTGCTTATCTGGATAAGTGCTATTCACTGGGTAAGTTTGTCCTGTCCGGGAGAAAGGTACCGAGAACCGGAGGGGTGATTCTTATGGATTGTGATAGCCGGGAAGAGGTGGATGTCATCATTGAGGAGGACCCATTCTTCAAAGCCAAAGTGGCTGAGTATGCCGTCACAGAGTTTATTCCGACCCTGTCGGCTGCCGGTTTGGAACAGTTTACCGCTGCCATCGCCGTTGACGCTGTTCCGCTATCCTGAATAAGGGGCTTTCCTTTTAAGATGACCAATGATGTTGTCAAGCTGCGTCAGGTGCTGCATCGGAATCCTGAGCTATCTGGATCTGAGGCGGAGACGGCCCGTCGAATCGTGCGTTTTTTCAAGCCGTTGAAGCCGACTGAAATGATAGAAGGGCTGGGTGGCCACGGGCTTGCCGTAGTGTTTTCCGGTCAAGAAGTTGGTCCTACCGTTTTACTGCGTTGCGAACTGGATGCATTGCCTATTCAAGAGATCAACCCGTTTAGCGATCGATCGCGGGTTGAGGGTGTCGGGCACCAATGTGGGCATGACGGGCATATGGCCATTGTGGCCGCAGTGGGTGTGGCGCTAGCCAGGCAGCGGCCAAAAAGGGGGCGGGTCGTACTGTTGTTCCAGCCCGCAGAAGAGATCGGTAAAGGTGCGGCCGAAGTGGTGAAGGACGACAGGTTTTCAATGATCGCTCCGGATTATGCCTTTGCCTTGCATAACCTGCCAGGCTATCCGCTTGGGCAAGTCTTGATTTGCGATGGTGCTTTCAGTGCCGCTTCGCGTGGTATGGCGATTACCCTGACCGGTAAAACCGCCCACGCGGCGCAGCCGGAAACAGGGCGCAGTCCGGCTCGGGCGCTGTGCAAGATTATTCAACAGTTTTCCTCTCTTCCTCAGGACATTGACGCCGCTCATGAGATGGCGTTCGTCACGGTCGTGGGCGCCAACTTGGGCGAAAAGGCGTTTGGTACGGCACCGGGCCGGGCGGAAGTGTGGGCGACTCTGCGTAGTGAAACGGATGACATGATGGCATGCCTGATTGCCCAGGCGGAAGCGGTTGTGGCGGATTCGGCAAAAGCTGACGGGCTGGAATACCGTATCGACTATGACGATATCTTCGGGGCCACGGTGAATGCGTCGGCGGCGGCCAACATTGTACGTCGCTGTGCGGGAGAAGTGATTCAGGAAATTGAGCAGCCATTTCGCTGGTCTGAAGATTTTGGCCGTATCACGGCGACCTGTAAGGGAGCGATGTTTGGTCTGGGGGCGGGAGAGGATACGCCTGACCTGCATGATCCCCACTATCGGTTTCCCGATGAACTGATAGCGATCGGGGCGGATCTGTTTCTGCGGATTATACGGCAATGCCTGTTGGAGCCATCCGCTTCGTGGTGAAAGTCACCGCTCGGCTACTCAATATGAATTGTGTAGCACTATACTGAATGTATATTGCGGTTATCTGCCATCGCTTTTTTTGCAGGACAAATCATGGTGCCAAAAACGCCCCCGGATAAACTGGATCGAGTCGTCGCAGAAGCCCGGCGTGCACGGGAAGAGCGGGAGAAGGGTTATCGTGAGCGAGCCCTGAAGATGTATCCTTGGGTTTGCGGGCGTTGCGCTCGTGAATTCACCCGGGAAAATCTACGGGAGCTGACGGTACATCACCGGGATCATAATCACGACAACAATCCACCGGATGGCAGCAACTGGGAACTGCTGTGTATCTATTGCCATGACAACGAGCATTCACGCTATATCGATTCTGAATATGGTGATGTTGCCACCGATTCTGCGAAAAAGGGGGCAACCCATAACCCCTTTGCCGACCTCGCCGCCAAAATGAAAGACAAAAAGTAGCGGGTGATCCATCCCACAAGCGTGTTCAACCTAGGTTTTGGCGGTATTTCAGATAACCCCTACAGCGGGTTAATCGTTTGTTTCAGTTATGGAGGGGTTGTTTTCTGGCATGCTGGCGTGGTCGCCAGTTGTACGCGATTACGTCCGGACTCTTTGGATTCATACAGCGCACTGTCCGCGTCGCCCAGCAGTCGTTCTCCAATTTGCTGGGTGCTGCTGTCGCTATCGGGTCGAAGTGCGGACACGCCGATGGAAACGGTGACCGCGACACTTTCACCGCCATGAATGGCGATCGGCTTGTCCTGGATACGGTGACGGATTCTTTCCGCCAGGTTGAGTGCTTCCGTGGCGTCGGTTTGGGGTAGCAATAGGGTGAACTCTTCACCGCCGAATCGGGTGGCAATGTCGGACAGGCGCAGGCACTCCCGAACCCGGAGGGCGAGTTCACGCAGTACGCTGTCGCCGGCGCCGTGTCCATGCCGGTCATTGATCTGTTTGAAGTGGTCGGCGTCGATAAACAGGCAGCTCAGTGGATGCCGGTAACGCAGCGCGCGGGTGACTTCCTCTTCCAGTCGCCGTTCCAGGTAACGACGGTTGTGCAGACCGGTGAGGGGGTCTGTCAGGCCGGCGATGACCAGGTGTTCGCGATTGGCGGTGTTCTCCAGGCAGATTGCGCTGATCGTGGCCAGGCGGTTGAGAAAGTCACTGGCATGATGGCGGGTAAAGCGGTTTGGGTCGTGGCTGCCAAGACCGATAAATCCCACCAATTTGCTGCGCCGAATCATGGGCAGGATGGCGATACTTTTCAGGGTGGCGGCGTTAGGGAACAGGATAGCGTGGTCCTGTTCCATATAGGCCCCCAACCAAGGCGCCTTGTAACGGGCATGTCTGGGGGAAAAGGACGATATCTCATCGACGAAGCGGATATCGCTCAGGCTGTCCGGTTCGATGCCTGAGTGCAGTAGCAGATGTCGGAGTTCATGATCAGGATCATGCAGTACCAGTTGGATGGTGGGCAGGTCAAAGGAGGATTTCATGCCGTCTGCCAGACAGCTGAGCAGTTGGGGGAGCGATTCGGTAGCCAACAAAGTCAGTTCGCGGTCGTGGAACCGTTTTAGCACCTCTTCATTGTGGCTGGCCTCGCGGGTGAGTGTGCTCAAGCGCTGCCTAAGCTGGCGATTGATGAAGGCCAGGTCAGAGGGAGAGGGATTGGGTGGTGTCTTGGGCATACTGATTCGGGGCGACCATCCGGGGTTGGGCGTGAGTTTGTCCATGTACATAATACCCGCTGTTACAGTTTGTGCCAGTGACAGTATGTGACACCAGTATAGTAAGGAGTATCAGGGATGAGATATCGGTGGAGGCGGGATTGCCTCAAAGCGCGTGTCAGGGCCGCTATTGTTGGGGGGTTGATCACACTTTTCTGCAACTTGTCCGCCCCGGCCACAGCGGTTGCGGGCGTGTTTCGCTGTCCCGATGGGGCGGGTGGCGTGCTGTTTCAACAGGTTCCCTGTGCGCAGGGGGAAGAGATTAAGTTGGATGTTCACACTACAAAGTGGGCCAAAAGTCCGCTGCCTCGCTCCCGGCGTCAGCGGAGCGCTTCATCGAAAACCGCTTCCCGGCAGCATGATGCACTGGCTCGGGCGGCGCAGGATGCCCGGAAGCAAAAACTGGCGTGCTGGAAGGCGCAGCAGCGGGTTGAGCGGATTGAGGCGGAGCTGCGCCACGGGTATAAACCGGCGCGGGGTGAGCGGCTGCACCGGCAGCTTCGTGAACAGAGTGACTACCTGCGGGAGTTTTGTCGCTAGCGCTCTCTCTGGGTGGCTATGGATTGCGCTGCAATTTTTCCCGGGCCAGAAACAGTGCCAATTGTGACCGGGCTTCGGTGAAATCTTGCTGGGCCAGGAGTTGATCAAATTGGTCTAGCTTCCACTCAATCACATCGATCGGTTCCGGTTCATCGCCGGGCAGCGGGTGGGGATAGAGGTTCCTGGCCAGCACGATGTGGGTGGTGTGATAGATGTATCCCGGTGCCACAGTGACCGAGCTGAGCAGTTCCAGCTGCCGGGCCGCGTAACCGGTCTCCTCTTGCAGTTCGCGGTTGCCGGCGGTGAGTGGATCTTCTCCCGCTTCGATATGCCCTTTGGGGAATGCCAGTTCATAGCGATTGACCCCGGCGGCATATTCGCGGATCAGCAGTAGTGTCTCTTCATCCAGTAGCGGTACCACCAGCACGGCTCCCTCTTCGGAGCCGACTACCCGCTGATAGGTGCGCTGTTGCCCATTGGTAAACTCCAGATCGATCTCTTCGATATGAAAAACGCCGGTTTCATTAAGCGTACGGCGGTTACGGATGCGGGGCGGTTTTGGCATGTCGGTTTCTTCTGTTGCTATGGAGTCAGGATCCGCTGTAACTTTACCCCATGATGGACTGGAACCAAATCGACACGATTCTGCTGGATATGGACGGCACCCTGCTGGACCTGCATTTCGACAACTATTTCTGGCTGGAGCATGTGCCGCGTCGTTATGCCGAGAGCTCGGGTTGTTCGCTTGAAGAGGCAAAGGAGGAGTTGGGAGGACGTTATCGCAGCATCGAGGGGACCCTGGAGTGGTACTGCGTCGATTACTGGAGCCGGGAGTTGGGACTGGATATCGCCCTGCTGAAGGCAGAAGTGGATCATCTGATCGCCGTTCATCCCCATGTGGTGGATTTTCTCGAAGCGGTTCGGGCTTTGGGTAAGCGGGTTGTATTGGTGACCAATGCGCATCAAAAGGCGTTGGCGCTAAAAATGGAACGCACGAAATTACACGGCTATTTCGATGCCGTAATCTGTTCGCATGATCTCGGTCTGCCCAAGGAGAAGCGGGAGTTCTGGGGTCGGTTGCAACAGGTGGAGGCGTTTGATCCGCTGCGTACCCTGTTTGTCGATGACAGTCTTTCGGTGCTGGAGTCGGCGCGGGATTATGGAATCAGTAATCTGATCAGAGTGCTGAAACCCGATACCCGGGGCCCTTCTCGCGAGTCGGAAGGCTTTATGGCGATAGACGATTTTTCCGCTATCCTGCCTGAGTAACTCGGCCTGGTCTGGTAGGGGGTGTTGTTGCACGTCAAGATGCTGGGGTTGATTCCTTACGGCTTGAGGGCGGCCACAGGGGGCCGCCCCTACGGTACGGGCGGTGTGCCGGAACAGCAGGGTGATGGGGTGTGGCGCCTCTGTTGCTGTGTGGGGGTAATCCCTTTTCGTAGGGGCAATCCCCCGTGATTGCCCGGGGATGAAGGCGCTGAATGAGGGGGCTCTATTAGCCGGAGAGAGATCGATAAATCCGGTGGCTGAATTGGTTGCGGGCTATCGCTTACCCCAGCTTTTAAAACGCTTTTTGCAGTAACTCAGCAACTCGGCGTAGTTGCGGAAATGGAGTTCGAAGCCCTCCTCCGCCGGGGCGTCATATTCACACCAGTCATTGTCGTAATCACGGCAAATCTGTGGTCGGTCATTATAGATGCCGCAGGCACCACCGGGCTGCAGGTGCTCGCAGCGACCCAGAATCATCAAGTACCACTCACCTTCATCTCTATAGAGTTCGACGCCTTGATGGGACACTTGCCACAGCAGGTGGTCAAAGTCAGCCTTTGAGCGCGGGGCGACGCCCAGTGCTTCAGTGGTATAGGTGCAACAGGTGGAGTTGGTGCAGCGACCGCATTTGTTGGTTACCGGCAGTTCCATGGCGCAACTTATTCTGTATGAGTGGTCTGCTTCGGCTTTCTTCTGCGGCGTCGCTTTTTCTTGGTCGCATCCGCGCTGCCCTCTGAAGGCTTAGGTGTGGCGGAAGTTGCTTTACGGGGTGGCCTGCCGCCGCTGTTACGACGCTTGTCCCGTTCCGGGCGGTCAGGGATGATGCGACTTTTCGGGTCCACCTTGAACAGCAGTTCACTGGTGACCGGTTCCATCGGGATGCGGTGGCCGATGTAAGCCTCGATGTCCGGCAGGGAAAAGGCGTGGGTTTCGCAGGCGAAACTGATGGCGTCACCGCTGGCGCCGGCGCGGGCGGTACGGCCAATGCGGTGAACATAATCTTCGGCATCGTCGGGTAAGTCAAAATTGAACACGTGCGAAACGTCCGGGATATGCAGGCCGCGGGCGGCAACGTCCGTGGCGACCAGTACCGGCAGTCTGCCTTCCTGAAAATCGCTCAGCAGTTGCATGCGCTTTTTCTGTGGTACATCGCCGGAAATCACGGCTGCGCCGATACCGTTGCCTTCCAGGTAGCCCCAGACCAGATCCGCGCCGCGCTTGGTGTTGACGAATACAATGGTGCGGTGGGCATCCATCTGTTTTAACAGGCCGAGCAGCAGAGAGATCTTTTCGTCATTGGCGGTCATGTAACAGACTTGTTTGACCTTGTCGGCGGTGACTTTATCGGTCTCAATCTTGACCGTAGTCGGGTTGTTCATGTGCTCGTAGGCCAGCTCCAGCACCCGGAAGGAGAGGGTAGCGGAGAACAGCAGGCCCAGCCGCTGTTGTGGCGGTGGACAGCGGCGCAGCATGAAGCGGATATCTTTGATAAAGCCAAGGTCGAACATACGGTCGGCTTCATCCATGACCACCACCTGAGTCGCCTTCAGGTCATAGATGTGCTGCTTCAGGTAATCAATGAGTCGGCCAGGTGTGCCGATCAGGATGTCCACGCCATCCTCAAGCTGCTTGCGTTGCTGCTCATAGCCTGTGCCGCCAAATACCAGTCCCAGTGACAGGCCGGTATGTTTGCCGAGTACCTCGGCATCCTTGTGGATCTGTACCGCCAGCTCGCGGGTCGGGGCAACGATAAGCGCCCGGGGTTGGTTTTTTTTACGTCCCTCGGCTGCCGGATTACTCAATAGGTGTTGGTAGGTCGCGAGGAGGAAAGCGGCGGTTTTTCCGGTGCCGGTCTGGGCTTGTCCTGCCACATCCTGTCCTTTCAGTGCGATGGGCAGGGTTTCGGCTTGAATGGGGGTGCAGAAGGAAAAGCCAGTGTCTTCAATGCCTTGTGCGAGTTCTTTACACAGCCCGAAGCTGTCAAAACGGATGTCCGTGAGGTGTTTGTCTGTCATGGGGCGCTAGGATACAGCAATTTACTGATGGTTTGGACTTGAAATGGTCAAAATATTGGGATCAAATAGCTCCCAGGGTTTGGCGATACGAACAACAACAGATCCCAGACGTAACGATAAGCACCGGTACAGCCCCGTACTTTAGGGTGTGATATCCCAACTGAATTTTGTGGAGAATACTAGTGAGTGAACAGATTGTTCATGTGACCGACGATACTTTTGAGTCAGAAGTGCTTAAATCTGATCTGCCTGTGTTGGTGGATTACTGGGCTGAGTGGTGTGGACCCTGCAAGATGATTGCACCGGTCCTGGATGAAATTACCGGCGATTATGCCGGCAAGATCCGTGTCGCTAAACTGAATATCGACGAAAATCCCAATACGCCACCCCGTTATGGCATTCGCGGTATCCCCACCCTGATGTTGTTTAAAGACGGCGAAGTCGAGGCTACCAAGGTCGGCGCTGTCTCCAAATCTCAGCTGATTGCCTTTATTGACAGCAATCTCTGAAACCAAACAAATTACATTTAATACTGGACGTACTCCGGGATGGTGCTAGAATTCGCATTGTAGCCCTCCCGTGAGCGCTAATACCAAGAAACCAATCACCCCAGAGCGATTCCAAAAAACTCTGTTCCAAACGGGAACCTAACCCCCGTTCCGTTCTTTTTTTTCAATCACGCATAACATCATGAATCTCACCGAACTAAAAAAGATGCCGGTCACAGAACTGGTCGAATTAGCCCAATCCATGAAGCTGGAGGGTATGGCGCGATCCCGCAAACAGGATCTGATTTTTGCCATCCTCAAGGCCCACGCCAAAAAAGGCGAAGATATCCACGGCGATGGCGTCCTGGAAATTTTGCAGGATGGTTTTGGTTTTCTGCGCGCCGCGGACAGTTCCTATTTGGCCGGCCCCGATGACATCTATGTCTCGCCGAGCCAGATCAGGCGTTTCAATCTGCGCACCGGCGATACGATTTCCGGCAAGATTCGCCCGCCCAAGGAGAGCGAACGCTATTTCGCCCTGCTCAAGGTCAGCGAGATCAATTACGACAAGCCGGAAAATGCCAAGAATAAAATCCTGTTCGAGAACTTCACGCCGCTGTTCGCCAATGAGAAGTTCAATCTGGAAAAAGGCAACGGCAGCACCGAGGACATTACTGCGCGCACCATCGAATTGTGCGCGCCGATCGGCAAGGGCCAGCGCGGCCTGATTGTCTCGCCCCCCAAGGCGGGCAAGACCATGCTGATGCAGAACATCGCCCAGTCGATCGCCTATAACCATCCCGAAGCCCAGTTGATTGTGCTATTGATCGACGAGCGCCCGGAAGAGGTAACGGAGATGGCCCGTTCGGTGCGAGGGGAAGTGATCTCCTCCACCTTTGATGAACCGGCGGCGCGCCATGTTCAGGTGGCCGAAATGGTGATCGAAAAGGCCAAGCGCCTGGTTGAGCATAAAAAGGATGTGGTGATTCTGCTTGATTCGATAACCCGTCTGGCCCGTGCCTATAACACGGTGATCCCTTCATCCGGCAAGGTGTTGACCGGTGGTGTGGATGCCAATGCATTGCACCGTCCCAAGCGCTTTTTTGGTGCGGCCCGTAACGTGGAAGAGGGCGGCAGCCTGACCATTATCGCCACCGCCCTGGTGGAGACCGGTTCGCGCATGGATGATGTAATCTACGAAGAGTTCAAAGGTACCGGTAATATGGAGATCCATCTGGATCGGCGCATTGCTGAGAAGCGCATCTTCCCGGCGATCAACATCAACCGCTCCGGCACCCGCCGTGAAGACTTGCTGATGAAGCCGGACGCACTGCAGAAAATGTGGATCCTGCGTAAGATCCTGCACCCGATGGATGAGCTGGCGGCGATGGAGTTCTTGTTCGATAAGCTCAAGGATACCAAGACCAACGAAGAGTTCTTCACCTCCATGAAGGGGTGATCCTCTCCCAAGAAAGGCTGTTATCAACAGCCTTTTTTCATTTCAGGGCGTAGGGGATAGAATAGGCACTCCCTTGTGCCGTTTCGGAATGGCACTCATCGCAGCCCGGTATAGCGACAAGAATGGAAACAGCCACAACACCTCCCCTGCATATCCTGGTCGTGGGCGACCTGATGATCGATCACTATCTCTGGGGCGAATGCTCGCGCATTTCACCCGAGGCCCCGGTGCAGGTGGTGGATGTCACCGAGGAGCGCGCGGTGCTGGGCGGCGCCGGGAATGTGGTGAACAATCTGGTGGCATTCGGGGTCAAGGTGTCGGTGGCCGGTGTGATCGGCGGAGATGAAGCCGGTCGGCAACTGGTTACCATGATGTGTGATCTCGGTGTCAATACCCAGCATCTGCTGTTGGATCCACGACGCAAGACCAGCAAAAAGAGTCGAGTTGTTGCTTCCCATCAACAGGTGGTGCGCTTCGATAGCGAGTGCCGGGTGGACATCAGTACGGAGCATGAACAGCAGATTCTACAAACGGTTGAGCAGTTGTTGCCGTCGGTGGATATGGTGTTGCTGTCGGATTATGCCAAAGGGGTACTTACACCCGCCCTGGTTCCCCAGCTGATGACCTTGTGCAACGGCCAGGGAAAGCGTGTCCTGGTTGACCCGAAGGGGACAGATTATGCCAAATACCGGGGCGCCTATCTGATTACGCCAAACCGAAAAGAGGCGGCGCTGGCCACGGCCATTCCAGTGGGTAGAGAGGATGAAAATCTTGAGTCCATGGGGTTTGCGCTGAAACGGCTGTGTGACTTGACCTACGCCATTATCACTCTGTCCGAGGACGGCATGGCGATCTTTGGTGAAACGATGCAGCGCATCTCCACCCATGCGAAAGAGGTCTACGATGTCACCGGCGCCGGTGATACCGTCTTGGCGGCGCTCGGCTTTTCACTGGCGTCCGGCAAAGATATCGAGACCGCCGCACACTTTGCCAATTCGGCTGCCGCCGTGGTGGTGGGCAAGCTAGGCAGCGCCACTGCTACCCTGGATGAGATTGAAGAGTATGAATCGTCTCTACACAAGGCGGCCAGCGATACCCACATCAAGACGTTCGACGGCATTCAGCGCATTGTTGGCTATCTGAAGAGCCAGGATAAGCGGATCGTCTTTACCAATGGTTGTTTCGATATCCTGCATCTGGGACACATCAAGAGCCTGGAGAAGGCTAAATCCTTTGGTGATGTGCTGGTGGTGGGTGTCAACTCGGATGCTTCGGTGCGACGTCTAAAGGGCGATGATCGACCGATCAATCCGGAGTATGACCGGGCCTATCTGTTGGCGGCGTTGGAGGCCGTCGATTATGTGGTGATTTTCGATCAGGACACCCCGTATGAGTTGGTCAAGCGGGTGATGCCGGATGTACTGGTAAAGGGAAGCGACTATCGCGACAAGGAGATTGTCGGCAGTGACCTGGCCGGGGAGGTGAAGCTGGTGGATATTATACTGGGCAAGAGCACCACGCGGGTCATTGATGGTATTAAAGAGGAGCGTTAGCCCCTGCCGGAGCGGGAAGGTATGAAGATCCTCGCTATTCGTTATAGTGGGCTGGGTGATCTGGTGATGCTGCTGCCGGCCCTTTCCCTCCTTAAGTCCCACCATCGGGATGCCCATATCACCCTACTGACGGACCGCTCGAACCAGGCGTTTGCCGATATCGCCTGCGGCCTGGTAGACGAGATCATCCCTTTTGATCGGCGGCGGATGAAGCGCGGTATTTTTCCGGCCCTGGCTGAGATTGCCTCGTTGATCCGCAAGTTGCGTTCCGCCTCGTATGACCAAGTGATCGATTTCCATAATTTTGGCGAGACCGCCACCATCAGCTATCTGGCCAAGGCCCCTGTAAAGCGCGGTGCGCCCAAGCGGCCCAAATACCATTATGGCTATACCGAGCGGATCTCCCGTCTTGAAGATGATCACCGTAGTCAGTTCTTCTGTCGAATAGCCGGCGTGGACGATACCTGGCGGGTGCCGGCGCTCTGCCTGAGTGAGGCCGGACGGCTGTACGCGGATCAACTGCAAAATCAGTCTGATGAAGCGCGACCGGTGTTGGGTCTCAATATCGGTTCTACCCAAGAGAATCGTCGCTGGAGTCACCACTATTTCGCCGAGTTGGCCGAGCGCCTCAACAAACAGTATCGGGTGTTGGTGTTCATCGGGCCGAGTGAAACCGCTTATGCCGACGTGTTTGAGGGGGTTTGTGAAACCGTTTCCGGAGTCAGCATCCCGCAGCTTTGTGGGGCTATCGCCTGCTGTGACTACTTCATCAGTAACGATACCGGACCGGTACATCTGGCCGGTGCCTTGGGTGTGTCGACATTGACTCTGTTCAGTACCGGCGAGGATTGGCAGGTCGGCGCCTTGGCTGAGCATAAGCGCTGGATTAGGAAGCCGGTTATCAACGATATCAGTGTCGATGAGGTGATCGATAAGCTGGCGGAGCTGGCTGTGGGGGCGGAAGCCGGTGTCTGAGCGAACGGCTGTGATCGCCCCAAGCCACGCCATGATTCTGGCCGCCGGTCGCGGGGAGCGGATGCGCCCGCTGACAGATACGACCCCCAAGCCGCTGCTGAAAGTGGCTGGTAAAGCGCTGATCGAGTACCACATTGAGGCGCTGGTGCGGGCTGGTGTCCGTCACTTGGTGGTGAACCATGCGCACCTCGGGAAACAGCTGGTCGACTTCCTCGGGGATGGTGGGCGCTGGGGAGTATCGATCGCTTTTTCTGCGGAGCCGGACGGCGCGCTGGAGACGGGCGGCGGTATCTACCGGGCATTGCCGCTGTTGGGGGGTGGGCCGTTCTGGGTGGTCAATGGGGATGTCTGGACCGATTATCCCTTTGCCTCGGTATCGATGTCCGCTGATACCCTGGCCCATCTGGTGATGGTGAACAATCCGCCACACCATCAGCAGGGGGATTTTTTGCTCGATCATGCCCGGTTGCGGTCGAATGGGGTTGGGGCACGTTTGACCTTTAGCGGTATCGGCCTTTACCGGCCTGAACTGTTTGCGGCTTGTCCTGACGGAGCCTTCCCATTGGCGCCGTTACTGCGTCAGGCGATGGCGGGAGGGAAGGTGAGCGGAGAGCATTACGCCGGGCGTTGGTTGGATATCGGTACGCCACAGCGACTGCAGGATCTGGATAAGGCGTTGAGGGGACGTGATGCTGCGGGAGTTTGAGGCCCTGCCGGACGGTTTGCTGACCTGCCCGGCTTCTGAACTGGATCGGTTTCTCGGGGCGCCCACCCTGATACATCTGCAGGGCCGGCAGTCGCCGGCCCTGTTTGTCTCTATACTGATGCATGGCAACGAGACCACCGGCTGGGAAGCGATACGCCAGTTGCTCGCCGAATATCGGGGCGCCGGTGGTGAACGGGAATTGCCGCGTTCGCTCTCCCTGTTTATCGGCAATGTGGCGGCAGCAGCCCAGGGGGTGCGCCGATTACCCGGGCAACCCGACTACAACCGGGTCTGGCCGGGCGGTGACGACCGGGACTCGGCGGAGGCGAGGATGATGCGTCAGGTGGTGGATCGGATGCGACAGCGGGGGTTGTTCGCCAGTGTCGATGTACACAATAACACCGGCCTCAATCCCCATTATGCTTGTGTCAATCGCTTGGACCACCGGTTTCTCCATCTGGCCGCGCTGTTTGGTCGTACCGTGGTTTACTTTACCCGACCTACCGGCGTCCAGTCGCTTGCCATGGCTGATCTGTGCCCGGCGGTGACCTTGGAGTGCGGCAAGCCGGATCAGTCCCTGGGTGCCTCCCATGTACGGGAGTACCTGGATGCCTGCCTGCATCTGTCAGCGCATCCCGATCATCCGGTCGCCGCTCACGATCTGGATCTGTTTCATACCGTGGCGACCGTTAAGGTGCCGGAGTCGGTCAGCTTCGACTTTGGCAATACGGCGACGGATATTGCCCTGGCACCGGATCTGGAACGGCTGAATTTTCGTGAATTGCCCCGCGGGACGGCGATCGGGCGAGTGGCAAGGGGCGTCGGTACCGGCTTATCGGTGATGGATGAGCAGGGAGCCGATGTGTCCGATCGCTACCTGGAGGTGGTCGAGGGAGAACTGCGGTTGCGGTTGCCGGTGATGCCCTCGATGATCACCCGCGACTGCCGGGTTATCCGCCAGGACTGCTTCTGCTATTTAATGGAACGTTACAACGACCATCTCTAGTTTTTCGTCCGCTCAGGGCGGTTCGCCACGATCCGCCGTTTTTTTCTGCCTGCCGCACTTGACTCTGGCGGATTCGACCCTATTATTAGCACTCAGTCTCGGTGAGTGCTAACAGCCTCGCCGGATAAAAAATACCATTTGTGTAAATAGCCAAATTAGGAGAAATCGGTAGATGAATATTCGTCCGCTGCAAGACCGTGTGGTCATTCGTCGTATGGAAGAGGAGCGCACCAGCGCTGGTGGCATCGTCCTGCCGGATAGTGCAACCGAGAAGCCCGCCCAGGGTGAAGTGATTGCCGTTGGTAACGGTAAGGTCCTGAGCAACGGTGAATCTCGCCCACTGGACGTAAAGGTCGGTGACAAGGTCCTGTTCGGCAAGTACTCCGGCAACGAGGTCAAACTCGGTGAGGAGAGCCTGCTGGTGATGCGTGAAGAAGACATCATGGGTGTGATCGAAGACTGATTGAGAGTCAACGAAACCTCTTCAATTTACTGAATTTCAAAGGAATACAAACCTATGTCTGCAAAAGAAGTGAAATTTTCCGATGACGCCCGCCAGAGAATGCTGCGTGGTGTCAACATCCTGGCCGACGCCGTAAAGGTCACCCTGGGTCCGAAGGGCCGTAACGTAGTGTTACAGAAGAGCTTTGGTGCGCCAACCATCACCAAAGACGGTGTCTCCGTTGCTAAAGAGATTGAGCTTTCCGACAACTTCGAGAACATGGGCGCGCAGATGGTGAAAGAGGTCTCTTCCCAGACTTCTGATGTGGCCGGCGACGGTACCACCACCGCGACCGTACTGGCTCAGGCTATCGTGCGCGAAGGCCTCAAGGCCGTCGCCGCCGGCATGAATCCGATGGATCTGAAGCGCGGTATGGAGAAGGGCGCCGCGGCCGCTGTGACCGCACTGGCTGAAATGTCCAAGCCCTGTGCTGACGACAAATCCATCGCCCAGGTCGGTACCATCTCCGCTAACAGCGACGAGAACATCGGCGGCATCATTGCCGAGGCGATGCAGAAAGTGGGTAAAGAGGGTGTCATCACGGTTGAAGAGGGTTCCGCCCTGGAGAACAGCCTGGATGTGGTCGAGGGTATGCAGTTTGATCGCGGTTACCTCTCTCCCTATTTCGTGAACAACCAGCAGAGCATGTCTGTCGATCTGGAAGATCCTTACGTCCTGCTGCACGACAAAAAGATCTCCAACATCCGTGATCTGCTGCCGGTGCTGGAAGCGGTTGCCAAAGCTGGCCGTCCGCTGCTGATCATCGCTGAAGATGTGGAAGGCGAGGCGTTGGCTACCCTGGTGGTTAACACCATCCGTGGCATCGTCAAGGTTTGTGCTGTGAAGGCGCCCGGCTTCGGTGACCGTCGCAAAGCCATGCTGCAGGATATCGCTATCCTGACCGGTGGTACGGTGATCGCCGAAGAAGTCGGTTTGACCCTGGAGAAGGCGACCCTGAACGAACTGGGTACCGCTAAAAAGATCCAGATTACCAAGGAAGAGACCACTGTCATCGATGGCGCTGGCACCGAAAACGACATCAAGGCTCGCGTTGAGCAGATCCGTGCCCAGATCGAGGAGACCTCTTCCGACTACGACCGTGAGAAGCTGCAGGAGCGTGTCGCCAAACTGGCCGGCGGTGTAGCGGTGATCAAGGTGGGTGCTGCAACCGAAGTTGAGATGAAAGAGAAAAAGGCCCGCGTCGAAGACGCCCTGCACGCGACCCGTGCGGCAGTGGAAGAGGGCGTGGTCCCGGGCGGTGGTGTGGCCCTGATCCGTGCCCTGGCGGCGCTGAAGGATCTGACCGGTGGCAACCATGATCAGGATGTGGGCATCAAGATCGCCGCACGCGCGATGGAAGAGCCGATGCGCCAGATCGTAACCAATGCGGGTAGCGAAGCTTCCGTGGTCGTCAACAAGGTGGCTGAGGGCGAAGGCAACTTCGGTTTCAATGCTTCCAATGGCGAGTATGGCGACATGGTCGAAATGGGTATCCTGGATCCCACCAAGGTGACCCGTACCGCACTGCAGAATGCTATCTCTGTGGCCGGTCTGATGATTACCACCGAGGCGATGATCGCCGATGAGCCAGCCGACGAGAAAGCCGGTGGCGGCATGCCGGATATGGGCGGTATGGGCGGCATGGGCGGTATGGGCGGCATGATGTAAATGGCCGTAGGGCAGGCCCCTGTGGCTGCCCTGTTCCCTCCGTGGACAAAGCCGCTCCCGGCCATCCCTGGCCTTCGCGGCATAAGTCCATCCGTGGACAAAAACCCTGCCTGGCAACGCCAGGCAGGGTTTTTTATGGCCAGCATCCACGTGGGCACAAACGGCCTGCCCACCCTCCCTATCTTAGACGGCATGGTGTAAATGGTCGTAGGGGCAGGCTCCCGTGTCTGCCCTTTTCCTATTATGCCATCCGTGACGGAAACCCATCCTTGGTAGGAGTTCTCAAACACACGTCCCCCATTCACCTTTGCCAGGAGTGGCTGTAGGATGGACAGGTATCTGTTGTCAGGAATGGTGCCGCCATGAGAATCGATCTTCCCTTCTCCGCCGTTGAGCCGTTTGTTCGTGAGTGCCTGGGTTGCGGCTGTCCGGCGTCCGTTTTTGACGATATCGAGAGCGATATCAAAGTCTTGTCGGGGATCCGTTATCAACGATTGTTGGTGGGGCAGCGGTTGTTGGTGTATCTGCTGCGTAACGTCACGCCAGAGCAGTTGATCTGTCTGCAACAGGCGGGATTGGCCGAAAGGGATACGGCCGGTTATAACCGTTTGCGTATTGTATTGGTGGGCGAGCCGGATGGGGCATTATATCGACAACTCCGTGAACAGTTTGAGCAAAATGCCTCGGGTGATGAAAAGGTGCATCTCCATTTTGTGTCTTCGAAAACATTGGCCGGATACCTGATAAAAAAAGGTAAGTTGCAATAGCAGTAGCTTGGCGGCGGGTGCCGGTTGACCCGATTGGCATCCGCATCCCGGCACGATACGCCGTTCATTAACCCAGACCTGAACCAGAGAAATCTATGCAGTCGTTTGAACACCCCACTCAAGAAGCGGAAACAAAATGGCACCACTGGCAAGTGGCGGCACCGGAGCTGGCGACTGAAATTCGCTCAATGGATGGCGTGGAAGAGGCGTTGCTAAAGGTTTGGGAGGGGAGTGACTTTGTCGCTCAGTACGGATTGAAATCGCCTGAACTGATGTTACAGATGCTGCAGTCTGGTTGCCTGTCGCGCCGCTATGCCGATCAGGAGATGGATGGTCTGTTGCGTAACAGCTTGGCCGAAGTGAAGGATGAAGCCGCACTGCATCAAGTTTTGCGCCGTTTTCGCAACGAACAGATGGTGCGGATTATCTGGCGCGATTTGACTCAGACGGCTCCGCTGGCCGAGACCCTGGCTGATCTCTCCGCTCTGGCAGATGCGTGTGTTTCGCGCGCACTCTCTCTGCTCTATGACTGGGCCACGGAAAAGCAGGGCGTACCGCGTAGCGAAGAGGGCGAGCAGCAATACCTGGTGGTGCTGGGTATGGGCAAACTGGGAGCCCGGGAACTGAATCTTTCATCCGATATCGACCTGATTTTTGCCTACCCTGAGCCGGGCGAGACCGATGGTGCCCGTCCTATCCCCAACGAGCAATTTTTTATCCGCCTTTGCCAGCAGTTGGTGAAGGCGCTCAACAGCCAGACGGTGGATGGGTTTGTGTTCCGGGTGGATGCGCGATTACGCCCCTTTGGCGATGCCGGCCCCTTGGCCTTTTCGTTCGATGCCATGGAGACCTACTACCAGTCCCATGCCCGGGAGTGGGAGCGATACGCCATGATCAAGGCGCGTGTGGTGGCGGGTGATGCGGCCGCCGGCCGCGAAATCATGTCCATGCTGCAACCGTTTATTTATCGTCGCTATCTCGATTTTGGTGCTATTGAGTCGATCCGCGATATGAAACGGTTGATCAGCCGCGAGCTGAAACGCAAGGGGATGGCTGATAACGTAAAACTGGGCCCCGGTGGCATAAGGGAAATAGAGTTCATCGGCCAAGCCTTCCAACTGATACGCGGTGGTCGGGAACCCGAACTGCAGATTCGACCTATTCTGCAGGTATTGCAAGTGCTGGGTGATAAACAGCAGTTGTCTCAGGACGAGGTGGCGGAGTTGACCGAGGCTTACCGGTTTCTTCGGTTGGTGGAGAACCGCATTCAAGCCTGGAAAGATCGACAGACTCATCTGCTTCCGGATAGTCCTGGCGGTCGGTTGCGTATTGCCCGCTCCATGGGATTTGACGATTGGACCTCTTTTTTTGCCGTCCTAGAGGTGCATCGCTTTCGGGTTCAGGCCCATTTTGATAACGTTTTTGCCCTCAGCGAAGAGGTGGTGGCCGAGTCGCCGCTGCAGGCGGTTTGGCAAGAGGATCTGGAGGATGAACAGGCCATCGAGCTGTTGCAGCAGTCGGGATATAGTGATGGGGTGACCGTGCTGTCCCGTTTGGCGGGGTTTCGTCAGGGTCATGCTTGCCGCAGCCTGGGGCAGCGCGGACAGCATCGTCTGCAGGAGTTGATGCCGGTACTGTTGGAGGCGGTGACCCAATCCCCGGCTCCGGATGTGACCCTGGAGCGTATTCTGAAGATTCTTGAATCCATCACCCGGCGTACCGCCTATCTGGCGTTGCTGGTGGAGAATCCGACGGCATTGATCCAGTTGGTCAAGCTGGTGGGTATCAGTCCCTGGATCGCTCTGCAGGTGGCGCGACATCCGCTGCTGCTGGATGAGATGCTGGATCCGCGTCGGCTCTATACGCCACTGAAGCGGGAGGGGCTGGAGGCGGAGCTGGAAACGGCCCTGGCAGCCGTTGAGGAAGATGACCTGGAGCAGCAGATGGAGCGGATGCGCCAGTTTACCCAGAGCAATATGCTGCGGGTGGCGGCGGCCGATCTGACCGGGGTGATCCCGTTGATGGTGGTCAGCGACTATCTCACCGAGATTGCCGAAACCATCACCTGCAAGGTGATGGAGCAGGCCTGGGATACCCTGGTGAGCAAGTATGGGCGGCCGAGCAATGCGGCGGCGGAAGACAAGGGCTTCGCGGTGATCGGATACGGCAAGCTGGGTGGTATTGAGCTGGGCTATGGGTCCGATCTGGATATGGTATTTCTGCATGGCAATGATAATCCGAACCGGATGACCGACGGCGAGCGGGCGATTGCCAATGATCTCTTCTACGCCCGAATGGGGCAGCGCATGATTCATATGTATACCACCCGTACTCCGGCCGGGATCCTCTATGAGGTCGATATGCGTCTGCGTCCCAACGGCAATTCCGGTATGCTGGTCAGTTCACTGCAAGCGTTTGAAGAGTATCAGAAAAATGCCGCCTGGACCTGGGAGCATCAGGCGTTGCTGCGAGCCCGGTCTGTGGCGGGTGATGGGGCGGTGATTAAAGAATTTGAGCGCATCCGCCGTGAGGTGCTGTCGCGCGAGCGCGATGCGGAAAAATTGCGTGAGGATGTGCGGGAAATGCGCGAGAAGATGCGCACCTCGCTGGATAAGAGTAACGGCGCGCAATTCGATATAAAGCAGGGTGCTGGCGGTATCGCGGATATCGAATTTATGGTTCAATACAACGTTCTGCGCTGGGCACATAAACACCCCGATCTGCTTGATTGGACAGATAATATTCGTCTGCTTGAATCGCTGGCACGGCATCGTCTGTTTGAGGGGGAAGTGGCGCAGCGGCTGGCGGAAAATTACCGTGCCTTGCGCGCTGTCTACCACCGTAAGGCGTTGAGTGACCTGCCTGGGCTGGTTTCTGACGATGAATTACTGAAAGAGCGGGAACAGGTGCAGGCGTTGTGGCGGCAGTTGATGACAGCGTGACAGACCAATTTTTACAATCTTGAGTTATTTGGAGAGGATAGATGGCTACATTCGCGGACCGCGACGGCTGGATTTGGCTGGATGGCGAAATGGTGCCCTGGCGCGAGGCCAAGGTGCATGTGTTAACCCATACCCTGCATTACGGTTTGGGGGTCTTTGAGGGGGTCCGCGCCTACCAGACGAAAAAAGGGCCGGCCATTTTTAAACTGGAAGAGCACACCCGCCGGTTATTCCAGTCGGCTCACATCATGGGGATGAAGATGCCCTATGACGAAGCGACCCTGAACCAGGCACAGATCGATGTGGTACGTGAAAACAAGCTGGATTCCGCCTACCTGCGGCCGCTCTGTTTCTATGGCTCAGAGGGTATGGGTATCCGCGCCGACAGTCTCGGCGTGCACGTCATGATCGCTGCCTGGGAGTGGGGTGCCTACCTGGGTGAGGATAATCTGAAAAACGGCATCCGTATCCGTGTCTCTTCCTACACCCGGCATCAGGTTAACTCCATGATGTGCAAGGCCAAGGCTACCGGCAATTACATCAACTCCATGCTGGCGCTGCAGGAGGCGGTCAATGACGGTTATGATGAGGCGCTGATTCTGGACGCCAGCGGCTATGTGATGGAAGGGTCCGGCGAGAACTTCTTCCTGGTCAAGGATGGTGTTATCTACACGCCGGATCTTACCTCGGTGCTGAATGGCATCACTCGCAAGACCATCTTCTCCTTCACCGAAGAGCTGGGCATTCCGATCGTCGAAAAGCGCATTACCCGGGACGAGGTGTACATCGCCGACGAGGCGTTCTTCACCGGCACGGCGGCCGAAGTGACGCCGATACGCGAGGTGGATAACCGCACCATCGGGTGTGGAAGCCGCGGCCCTATCACGGAAAAGCTGCAGACGATGTATTTCGACCAAGTGCATGGCCGGCGTGCCGAACACCCCGAGTGGCTGACCTACGTGTGATCCGGATTGATACCCCTAAGCGGGCCGAGTCCACCATGGGTTTAGGGGGTAGATCTCACATTGCCAACCCCTAACCGACAGATGGAGCAAGAGGCGGAGCCGCTGGTGATCTGGCGGCTGACCGATGGCAAACCGGGGCATGAAAACCAGTCGTTGGGGTTGTGTCAGGCCCTGGCTCGCCAGCGCCAGGTTATCCGGCACGATATAGTGGCGGTCGGTCGGGTTGGTCAGTGGGTGCAGTGGCTGAGCGGCCGCTTTCCAGCGGGCCAACAACTGCCACCGCCCGATCTGATCCTGGGAGCGGGACACCAGACGCATCTTGCCCTGCTGGCGGCACGAAGGGCCTTTGGCGGGCGGACGGTGGTGATCATGAAACCCTCCTTGCCGCGCTTTCTGTTTGATCTTTGTGTGATTCCCGAGCATGACGGGGTGTCAGGGGGAAAGGTATTTGTGACACAAGGGGTGATGAACAGCGTCACCAGCTGTGTACGGGATGGTTCGTCCCAGACACTGATTCTCCTGGGTGGTATGTCCCGTCACTACGCCTGGAAGGATGAAACGGTCATCGCCCAGATTGAATCCATAGTGCGGCATAATCCTGCACAGCGCTTCCTTCTTAGTGACTCGCGCCGGACGCCCGCCGGCTGCCTGGAAAAAATCGCCGCCTTGCAGCTGGCTAACCTCACCCTGGTACCTTGGCAAGAGACGGGGCCGGGATGGGTCGGGCGGCAACTGGCAGAGAGTGCTGCCGTCTGGGTCAGCGAGGATTCTGTTTCCATGGTCTACGAGGCCATCACATCCGGTGCGGCTGTGGGATTGATAGGATTGGAACAAACAAAACCGGGGCGCATCAGTCGCGGTGTGGAACGATTGATTGAAGGCGGTTGGGTGACCCCGTATCGACGTTGGCAGGAGACAGGGCGGTTGCCCGTTCCTCCGGGCCGCTTCAACGAGGCGGAGCGTTGCGCCGAGTGGATGGTCGCAGAGTGGTTGTAGACGAGGGTC
>NZ_JBNKFS010000033.1:0-25734 GCF_050289425.1 Sedimenticola sp.
CACTTTGTGGGTGACAAATCCGTGCTCGACATTACGTCTAAAAAAAGGAATTTCTTTTAGATGCTTCGTCGAAATAATTGGCTTCATAAGCCACCGACGGAGCACCCACACAAATTACCTAACCTGATTGTTAAAGAGCTGGCCAAACTTTCATCCGACCGAGACAGTCAATTATGAATGCCCCTGAATTTTAAGTCAATAACTACTCGCTATTCACTCACCGCTTAGCCCGAACATTCTTACCGTTCGACCCAAGCGAGGCGCGTATTCTACGCCTCATTCCGAACAGGTCAAGCACTAATTTCAACCCGTCCAAATCACCGCTTCCCTGGCTTTATCGCCCCTCGGTTCCGCCAACTTCTCAGCCACTTCTCCTCCGAACGAGCGGCGCATTATACGCACTCATCCCACACACGCAACCCCTATCTCGAACTTTTTATGACAGCCTTTCAATCCCGACCGACAGCAACCGAAATTTACACCAGTTGCACTTTTGCAAACCGACGTTTACCTACCTGATAGACGCTTTCCGTACCCTTTTGGCAGACCAGATCCCGATCCTCCACCTTTTCCCCATCTATCTTTACCGCACCTTGCTTGATCATGCGCAACGCCTCAGATGTAGAGGCGACCAATCCCGCCTCCTTGAGCAGATTGGCGATAGACAGTCCGCCATCTGCGTGCAGCGTCTTCTCCGGCATATCGTCCGGCAGGGCACCCTGGCGGAATCTGGCGACGAAGTTTTCATTGGCTCTGACCGCCGCCGTTTTATCATGGAACCGCTCGATCAATTCCTCGGCCAGCAACACCTTTACATCGCGAGGATTCATCCCTTCATCAACCTGTTGGTGTAATCGGTCAATTTCTACCATAGACTTAAAACTGAGCAGCTCGTAATAGCGCCACATGAGATCATCAGAGATCGACATGACCTTGCCAAACATCTCATCCGGCTGATCCGCTATCCCGATGTAGTTGTTGAGTGATTTGGACATCTTCTGCACACCGTCCAGCCCCTCCAGGATCGGCATGGTTAGCACCACCTGGGGCTCCTGGCCATAGAGCTCCTGCAACTGACGTCCCACCAACAGATTAAACTTCTGATCAGTGCCGCCTAACTCCACATCCGACTGAAGTGCGACGGAGTCATAACCCTGCACAAGGGGATAGAGAAATTCGTGGATAGCGATGGGCTGGCCACCCTTGTAACGCTTGCTGAAATCATCCCGCTCCAGCATGCGCGCCACGGTATGTTTTGCCGCCAGCTGTATCAGGCCGGCCGAACCCATGGGGATCATCCACTCCGAATTAAAGCGGATAACGGTTCGATCACGATCCAGAATCTTAAATATCTGCTCTTGGTAGGTTTCGGCATTTTTCAACACCTCTTCCCTAGACAGCGCTTTCCGAGTGACATTTTTACCAGTAGGGTCACCGATCATGCCGGTGAAATCACCAATCAAAAAGGTAACTTCATGCCCCAGATCCTGAAACTGGCGTAATTTATTGATCAGCACCGTGTGCCCCAGATGCAGGTCAGGGGCTGTAGGATCAAAGCCTGCCTTGATTTTGAGCGGCTTACCCCGCTCCAACTTCTTAGTCAAAGACTCTTCAATCAGAATCTCATCTGCACCGCGCCTGATTAGCTCCATCGACTCTGCGACTGACGCCATTTCCCACCTCAATAAACCAAGAACATGTCGGGGCGCACAATTTACAGGATGAAGCAAGAAAAAGTAACCGTTTCCCTATATATTGCCCACTTCCTGACGATAATACCCCTACCAACTGGCTGCTTTGGCCTTTTCAACCTGAAAAAGCTAGGAATAACAGCGGTTTTAAGCAATAATTATCTGAATTTTCCGGAAATTAGCGCACCAATATGATAAACGACTATAAATCCCGAGGCGACTTTGCGAGCGCTGGTCCACAACAAGGCCGGCGACACGTCAAACTATTTGCCACCCTGGGACTCGTGCTCTGTGTATCGGGGATTTATGCCAGTTTCGGGAATCACAGTACAAATCCGGTCAGCGCCGAAACCAATCCGGCCACTACTCCACTGCCTGCGAAAATTCAGGAACCCCAACCCCTGAAACAGTTGCCGCTCCAGTTGCCTGGGCAGCAAGGGATTGCGACAGCTACAGTGTCCAACGCCTATCCGGTTGCCGCGCTGGAGCAAAAGAGTCATGCGGCTAGCGGAAACGAGATACCCGATAATCAGCCCTCTCCAGGTCTAGCGGAAATCAATGAGCCAGTAGCGCAAGAAGCCGTGACAGAACCGGCAGAAAACAGTCATGATGAGGGGACAACGACAGAGACGCCCCTCCTGATCGCCACCCAGGAACCCTTGACAACGCCAGACCACGGGACTTGGCAGGAAGAAAAGGTCAAGCGCGGCGACTCCCTGGCTGCCATCTTTTCACGCCTGAAGCTTTCGCCAAACCTTTTGCATCGTATCGTCCACAGCAGCAAGGAGGCCAAATCACTGGCCAATATCCGCCCGGGAGAAGTCATCAAGGTTCGCCTGGACCAACAGCGAGAACTGCTTGAACTGGTACACAAACAGAGCGAGATACGCAGCTTGCAAATCCTTCCTAGCGAAGACTCTTTTACTGCAAACATCAAAGACCGCAGCTTGGAAAAACGGGTCGCCTCCGCTTCCGGCACGATTACCAACTCACTCTATACGAGTGCACAACGGGCAGGGCTATCTGACTCGCTCACCATGGAGCTGGCCAATATTTTTGGCTGGGATATCGACTTTGCCTTGGAGATACGTGCCGGCGATCAGTTCAGCCTGATCTACGAAGAGGAGTACCTGGACGGGAAAAAATACCGCAATGGCCCCATCCTGGCGGCTGAGTTCGTCAACCAAGGCAAGGTATTCCGGGCCATACGATTCGAGGATGACGAGGGTTACAGCAGTTACTATTCGCCGGAAGGGGAGAGCATGCGCAAGGCGTTCCTGCGCGCCCCCGTGGATTTCCGTCGTATCTCCTCCCGCTTTACCAAGGCACGTTATCACCCGGTTCTCGGCAAGAAGCGACCACACCGGGGCGTTGATTACGCAGCGGCGATTGGCACCCCGGTCAAGGCATCCGGTGACGGCCGGATTATCTTCCGCGGGACCAAGGGCGGTTATGGACGGACGGTCATGATCCGACATGGCAGCCAATACACCACGCTGTATGCCCACCTCTCCAAATTTCGGGGCGGGGTAAACACTGGCTCCCGGGTTCGCCAGGGGCAGGTTATCGGCTATGTCGGCAAAAGTGGTTTAGCCACCGGACCGCACCTGCATTATGAGTTCCGGGTAAATGGCGTACACCGTAACCCACTAACCATCAAACTGCCCGCGGCCGAGCCACTGGCAAAAAACTATCGTGCGAAATTTACGGAGATCAGTTCACACCTGCTCGCCGAGCTGGACCTGATTGCAAAAACCATGGTGGCGGATGCCCGATAGCGATTTGGAGGACACCGAGGCCCTCTACATCGGCTTGATGTCCGGCACCAGTATGGACGGCATTGATGCCGTGCTGGTGGACTTCGCCCAACCCAGCCCCAAACTGCTTGGCCACCACTACCAACCCTGGCCGGAGAGCGTCCAACACACCTTGAGGCAGTTATCACTCCCGGGTGACAACGAAATTGAACAAATGGGCCTGGCGGATATAGCCGTCGCCAATCACTTCGCCGAATCTGTCGATCAATTGCTACGACAAACAGGTATTCCAGCGCATCGAATCCAGGCCATCGGCTCTCACGGCCAGACGATACGTCACCGCCCCCAGGCTACATCCCCTTTCACCCTGCAGATCGGCGACCCGAACTCTCTCGCTGAAAAAACCGGCATAACCGTAGTCGGCGACTTCCGCCGGCGAGACATGGCCGCCGGCGGTGAAGGCGCACCGCTGGCCACCGGATTTCACGCCGCCTACCTGGCTTCTGACTCCGAGTTTCGAGTCATATTGAATCTCGGAGGCATCGCCAATATCACACTACTCCCGACCGACGCCACCAGCCAGGTAATCGGCTTCGATACGGGACCGGCCAACACCTTGATGGATAGCTGGATAAATCATTCCCAACAGCGGTCATTTGATGCGCAGGGAGACTGGGCCGCTTCCGGGGAAGAGCAGGAAGAGATTCTGCAATGCCTGCTTGCGGAGGATTACTTTAAGCGCCCGCCACCCAAGAGCACCGGACCGGAACTGTTTAATCTCGACTGGTTGGCACAACGGCTGCCGACCTATGACAGTTATCGACCCGAAGATATCCAGGCCAGTTTGTGTGCGCTCTCCAGCCGCACCATTGTCCAGGCGATCAACCGCTACGCACCCGACTGTGACAGGGTAATCTGTTGCGGTGGTGGAACCATGAACCTCACCCTGATGGATCAGCTGCAACAGGGACTCAACGCCACCGTTGAAACCACCGCCCGCTACGGCATTGCGCCGGACCAAATCGAGGCCATGGCATTCGCCTGGCTGGCCAAACAAACACTACATAAACAGCCCGGTAACCTTCCCAGCGTTACCGGTGCCCGACACGCTGTGATTCTGGGCGCCATCTATCAGGCCTGACCCACTGCAAACCGAGAACCATGTCAGCCGACCAGACTTCATCGATTCCTTCCGCCTTGATTGATATCAAAGCGGTATGCCCCATAACCGTTAAGCTATCGCATCTTATTGTCTTACAACGGAAAAACCATACAGATCATGTTGAAAGTCCACTCAGAGCCACCTAAGCCAGAGCTGAAACCGGCCGGTTCGGTTATCCTGGCATTGGGATTCAGGCCCTTTTTTCTTTCCGCCGCACTCTCCGCTTTGATCCTGATGCTGATCTGGCTTGGCGCCTGGTCAGGCGCCTACCCGTTGCCCACCTACTACGGCACGATCGGTTGGCATAGCCATGAGATGTTGTTCGGCTACACCTTTGCCATTATTGCCGGCTTTCTACTCACTGCGGTCAGAAACTGGACTGGCATCACCCCACCTACCGGCACCCCGTTGGGTCTGCTGTTTCTGCTTTGGCTGGCAGGAAGAGTCGCCCCATTTCTATCAGATATCATCCCGGCTGGATTGATCGCGGCGATTGACCTGGCATTTATTCCGGCAGTTGCACTGGCTATCCAACCGGCGCTATGGAAAGGACAGCAGAAAGTAAACCGTATTTTCGTGCCGCTACTACTAGTAATGGCTGTCGCCAATCTGTATGTCCACCTACAGGCACTGGGCGTGACCGACAGCGCTATCCGCGGTACCGACGCCATGCTCTATCTGGTTGCCTTTCTGATCACCCTGTTAGGTGGACGAGTCATCCCCTTCTTTACCGAAGCCGTCATTCCGGGGCACCATTCAAAACGTAACAGCCAGGTCGAACTGGCAACCGTCATTTCACTCGGCGGCCTTATCACCGTCCAGTTCATCTATCCGACCGCCTGGCTCAGCGGTGCACTAGCATTTGTAGTTGCCGTCACGCAGATCACACGAGTGGTCGGTTGGTATAGTCGGAAAATTTGGCAAATTCCAATCCTCTGGGTGCTATTCAGCGGCATGTCCTGGCTGATTATCGGCTTTACCCTGACCGGTCTCGCCTACTTGGGTTATACCGGATTCAACTTGGCGAAACATGCCATCACTGTGGGCGGCATTGGCGCCCTGACCTACGGCATGATGGCACGGGTTGCATTGGGCCATACCGGAAGAGAGATACAGTCCCACCCTCTGATCAATGGCTGCTTCGTTCTGCTGAACATCGCAGCGCTGTGCCGGGTATTTGGGCCCATGCTGCTACCCCAGCAATATACCCTGTGGATCCACATTTCAGGCGGACTATGGGTGGTCAGCTTCCTGTTGTTTAGTGCCCTGTACATTCCAATATTGACCAAGCCCCGCATTGACGGGAAAGCGGGATAAAAAAAGCCCCTGCTTGCAGGGGCTTTTTTTCGCTCAATCGATTTTGCCAGCGTGGGAATCAGAACGGGATATCGTCATCAAATCCATCGTCCGGCATCGGTGCCGACACAGGTGCTGCCGCATCATTGGATGGACGTGAAGCTGAACTGGGCCGACCGGAATCAAAGGAGGCACTGCTACCACCCCGGCTATCGAGCATCTGCATTTCATCTGCCACGATTTCTGTGGTGTAACGATCCTGGCCGCTCTGATCCTGCCATTTGCGCGTCTGCAGCCGGCCCTCAACGTAGATCTTTGAGCCTTTCTTCACGTATTCGCCCACAATCTCAGCGAGACGACGGAAAAAAACTACGCGGTGCCACTCAGTCCGCTCCTGGGTTTCTCCGCTGTTTTTATCCTTCCAGGACTCGGATGTCGCCAGGGTAACGTTGGCCACTGCGTTTCCATTGGGCATATAACGAACATCCGGGTCCTTCCCAACATTACCGATCAAAATTACTTTATTAACGCCTTTGGCCATGTCTCCTCCAAATTCAAAATATAAGTTGCTCCCTGGCCTTGAGGCCTGAGCATCAATTCTACGTCTCCGCGACTGAGAATTCATCCAGCAATGCAAAATCGACAGCCTGTGCATCCACTTTCAGATAGGCGATACCTTCCTCGGCCATAACCACCGCTTCCCCGACACCCGGCATATTACTCAACGTCGCCTGAAGCTGTGACGCACTCATCGGATCCAATATCCCCACATTGATCAGGTAACTGCTGAAATACCCCGGCGGGGTCATACCCATCGCGAGAACAAACCAGAGCAGTGCCGCCAACGCCCCGAATATAAAAACCCCCACCAAGTGGTAGTGCCCGTATACCCAGCCGCCGACCGCCCCCCCCAGAAATGCGCCGACAAACTGGGAAGTGGAGTAAACCCCCATAGCGGTCCCTTTACTCTCCACAGGTGCCATCTTGGATATCAAGGAGGGCAGCGAGGCCTCCAATAGATTAAAGGCGGTAAAAAACAGTAGCAGCGCCAAACCAAAACCGACGAGAGTGGAATTAAGCAGAATAAAACCGACCTGGGCCATTCCGATCGCCAAGATGGCTAACAGGAAAACCTGCTTCATCTTGCGACGCTTTTCCGCAATAACGATGAAGGGCACCATCAACACCATGGCCAACAGCACTACCGGCAGATAGATCATCCAGTGCTTTTCAACCGGGATACCGGTGATATCCCGTAGCGTGAGTGGTACCGCAATAAACACGGCCGTCAGCATCATATGCAGCAGCAATATCCCCAGGTCCAAACGCAACAGATCTCCATCGCGCAACACCCTGGAGAACTGATCGCTTACCGGGCTGGTATCGCGATGGGTCGATGTTTTTCCCGGATCCGGAACCAGAAACACGACCACCATGATACCCAGAATGGCCAGTAGAGACGTCAGCCAGAAGATACCCGGCACACCAATCCAGACATTGAGCAATGGCCCCAAAACCAGCGACACAGCGAAAGCCAGCCCGATGCTCATACCGATTACAGCCATGGCTTTGGTTCGATTCTGCTCCCGCGTCAGGTCTGCCGCCAGCGCCATCACGGCCGCCGCGATAGCCCCGCTACCCTGCAGTGCCCGCCCGGCGATTACCCCCCAGATAGAATCTGAACTGGCCGCAACGGCGCTACCGATACAGAAAACAATCAAACCGGCGATAATCACCGGTTTCCTGCCGATCCGGTCGGACAACATACCAAAAGGGATCTGCAGCAGCGCCTGGGTCAAGCCGTAAGCCCCGATCGCTACCCCAATCAACAAGGGTGTCACGCCGGCCAGCTGCTCCGCATAAATGGCAAATACCGGCAATATTAAAAACAGCCCGAGCATACGCAGGGAAAAAATACCTGCCAATGAGAACGCCGCTTTGATTTCTATCGCCGTCAATCGATGGAGTTGTTGCGCTTTCTTGTTCAATTACATCACCTGCGTTTTACCGCCGTTTTTACAGGGTAATAACCTAAATACACAGCCAAAGTCAGGAAATATTGCCCAAGCCACATGCGCCTGATTTTCAGCCATGGTTTGTTTGGCCGGAAACAACAAGACAGCGTATAGTAACAGGTTCGCCAATTCGCTGGTATGTAGATGGATACAATACACATACGTGGGGCACGTACCCACAACCTGAAAAATATCGACCTGGATCTTCCGCGCGACAAACTGATCGTGATAACCGGTCTCTCCGGCTCGGGCAAGTCGTCGCTGGCCTTTGATACCATCTATGCCGAGGGGCAGCGTCGCTATGTCGAGTCGCTATCCGCTTATGCGCGGCAATTTCTATCGATGATGGAAAAACCCGACATCGATCACATCGAAGGGCTTTCGCCAGCCATCTCGATCGAGCAGAAGACGACTTCCCACAACCCGCGCTCCACGGTCGGCACCATCACGGAGATCTATGACTATCTCCGGTTACTCTATGCCCGTGCCGGCACCCCGCGCTGCCCGACCCATGGTCAGACACTGGAGGCCCAGACCATCAATCAGATGGTCGATCAGGTGTTGAGCCTGCCTGAAGGCAGCAAACTGATGCTTCTCGCCCCGGTAGTGTCGGAGCGCAAAGGAGAACACCACAAGCTGTTGCGCGAACTGAATGCTCAGGGATTCATCCGGGCGCGCATCGACGGCGAGATCTATGAGCTCGACCAGCCTCCGGAACTGGAGCTGCATAAAAAACATACCATAGAGGCGGTTGTCGACCGCTTCAAGGTTAGGGAAGGCCTGGAACTCCGGCTGGCGGAATCCTTTGAGACGACACTGGCGCTATCGGGTGGACTGGCGCGCATCGCGGCGATGGATGGGGATGGCACCAGCGAGGAATTGGTATTCTCCGCCAACTTTGCCTGCCCTCAATGCGGCTACAGCTTGCCGGAACTGGAACCCCGCCTCTTCTCGTTCAACAATCCGGTGGGCGCCTGCCCCACCTGTGATGGCTTGGGGATTGAACAGTTCTTTGACCCTGAACGGGTCGTCGCTCACCCGCATTTGAGTCTTGCCGCCGGTGCCGTCAGGGGCTGGGACAGGCGCAATGCCTACTACTTCCAGCTGATCAGTTCACTGGGGAAACATTACGCCTTTGATGTAGAGACCAGTTGGGAAGAGCTACCTAAAAATATTCGCCAGGTCATACTATTCGGCAGTGGCAAAGAGGCGATCAAATTCACCTATTTCAATGAGCGCGGACGCAGCAGCAGCAACACACACCCCTTCGAGGGCATCATCCGCAACATGGAGCGGCGCTACCGGGAAACCGAGTCAAACGCCGTCAGGGAAGAGCTGGCACGCTATATCTCAACACATCCCTGCTCGGACTGCACCGGGACCCGCCTCAATGAAGCGGCACGCCACGTGTTTGTCGATGAACACAACCTACCGGCTATTACCACCCTTCCGGTTGGCGGTTGCCTGGACTTTTTCAACCAGCTGCGACTCCCTGGAAAACAGGGAAAGATCGCCGAAAAAGTCGTCAACGAAATCTCTCAGCGGCTGCAGTTTCTGGTCAACGTAGGACTCGACTACCTCACCCTAGATAGAAGTGCAGAGACTTTATCCGGGGGAGAGGCACAACGGATACGGCTAGCCAGCCAGATCGGTGCCGGCTTGGTGGGCGTGATGTATATTCTCGATGAACCCTCTATTGGCCTGCATCAACGAGACAACGACCGGCTATTGAAAACGCTCAACTATCTGCGCGACCTGGGGAACACCGTTATCGTCGTGGAGCATGATGAGGAGGCTATCTGGTCAGCCGACCATGTCGTCGACATAGGGCCCGGAGCAGGCGTACACGGTGGACGCATCATTGCCCAAGGTACCGCCCAACAAATCGCCGCAGACCCCGAGTCACTAACGGGCCAGTACCTGTCTCGCAGGAGGCGCATTGCCATCCCGACTCAACGGCACCAACCAGACGCTTGTAAATGGTTGACCATCTCCGGAGCAAGCGGCAACAACCTGAAATCCATTGAGCTATCGATCCCCGCCGGACTGTTTACTTGTGTAACCGGCGTTTCCGGATCCGGTAAATCCACCCTGATCAATGACACGCTCTACCCGATTGCCGCCACACAATTGAATCGGGCCTCGTTGGACGCCGCACCCTTTGAAAAGATTGCGGGCCTTGAACATTTCGACAAGGTCGTCGACATCGACCAAAGCCCCATTGGCCGCACGCCCCGATCAAATCCGGCCACCTACACCGGCATCTTTACACCTGTCCGCGAACTGTTTGCCGGCACCCAGGAATCCCGGTCGCGCGGCTATACACCCGGCCGGTTCAGTTTCAATGTTAAGGGCGGCCGCTGCGAAGCGTGTCGGGGTGACGGCGTGATCAAGGTCGAGATGCACTTCCTTCCCGACATCTATGTACAGTGCGATGTCTGCAAGGGCACCCGATATAATCGTGAAACCCTGGAAATCAAATATAAGGGAAAAAGCATTAACCAAGTATTGGACATGACCATTGAAGAGGCACTGCTCTTTTTCGACGCCATTCCGGCGCTGAAGCGCAAACTGCAGACGCTTATGGATGTCGGGCTCTCTTATATCACCCTTGGACAGAACGCTACCACCTTATCCGGCGGTGAAGCCCAGCGAGTCAAACTCTCACGTGAACTGTCGAAGCGGGATACCGGTAATACCCTTTATATCCTAGATGAGCCCACCACGGGCCTGCATTTCCACGACGTCAAGCATCTGCTGGAAGTACTTCACAGATTACGGGATCACGGCAACACGGTGGTGGTCATCGAGCACAACTTGGACGTCATTAAGACTGCCGACTGGATTGTCGACCTCGGTCCTGAAGGGGGCAACAAAGGCGGAGAAATCGTCGCTCAGGGTACGCCGGAGCAGGTTAGCAAAGTGACCGCATCACACACCGGCCAGTACCTGAAAAAAATATTACGGGAGAATGGATAGCGTTGCGCGCCGAAGCGACCCAAACCATCTCACTCAGGTATCAGCCCAGCGTACAGGGCAACCAACCTCCAGTGTGAGTGATGCTTTGGCGCTGCCTTGGTTGGCGGCGATTTCGACCAGTCCATTGGCATTTTCATACCAGAACACCATGCCCTTCGGCACGCTACAAAACGTCTCCGCGTAAGGCAGTTGGTGACCATTCACCAACAACACCTGTTCCTTTGGCAGATTACCCGCGGCCAAGCCAGTAACCGCATTGCCATAGGCATCGATATAGATAACTTCGGCTAAATTTTCGGGCCAGTCCGCACCCACCAGATGATCAGGCGCGATAACACGGCCTTTGGGGATCGAGCCCGTACAGATCCGGGCCGCCGCTGGAGCAAACAGATCCCTACCATCAAAAGTTTTCGCATGCGCCGGCAAATCAGGCAGATCGATGCGCTGAGCCATCACCTGTTGCGAGTGACGTGCCGCCTGAGAGAGTAGGCCATTATCCGGCCCAACAAACCAAAAACGCTCAGTCTTCAGCCATACAGCTTCCCGACCCCCTCCCACCTCGGGGTCCACCACGCAAATGAATAGCGTGCCATCCGGCATATAAGGTAAAAACGAGGCGAGCAGATAGGCTGAAGCACGCGGGTTAAAAGCTGGCGCATCAGAGCAGAGCTCGATAACCGGCTGTGTCACATTCATCTGCAGCAATCGGGCCTTTACCTGCGCGAGGTAATGACTACCGATGCCGAAGTCTGTAAACAACGCCACCAGCTGGGGAGTATCCGTCATGGCCATGCCTGATTCAGTCTTCATCTGCTAGATTAAAGCAAAAAACAGGCAAAAAAGAACCGGGTCTATGCCCGGCACTTTTTATATACAGATTTGGTTGCAGCGCCTTATTCGGCTTCCACCGCCTCCATTTCCACTTCCGGTCGATCAACCAGCTCAACAAACGCCATCGGCGCTTTGTCACCCGGGCGATAGCCGCACTTCAAGATGCGCAGATAACCACCGGGGCGCTCCTTATAACGCGGTCCCAGTTCGTTGAACAGTTTACCGACAACCTCATCATCACGAAGACGATCAAAGGCCAGACGACGTTTTGCAACGCTGTCGATTTTAGCCAGAGTAATCATCGGCTCAGCTACGCGACGCAGCTCTTTTGCCTTTGGTAGTGTGGTTTTGATCAGCTCATGACGCAACAGTGAGCAAGCCATGTTACGAAACATTGCCTTGCGGTGTGAACTGTTGCGGTTCAGTTGCCGTCCTGATTTGCGATGACGCATGGATCGACTTCCCTAAACTTAGGTTAATACTATAGATATACGATTCAGGGTCGAGACTATCGACCGCTATCTTCCATACCTTCTGGCGGCCAATTTTCCAGCCGCATACCCAGAGATAAGCCCCTGGTAGCAAGTACGTCTTTGATTTCGGTGAGTGACTTTTTACCCAGATTCGGCGTCTTCAGAAGCTCGACTTCTGTACGTTGAATCAGGTCACCGATCATAAAGATGTTTTCAGCCTTCAGACAGTTTGCAGAACGCACGGTCAGCTCAAGATCGTCGACCGGACGGAGCAGAATAGGATCAATCGCTGGACGATCTTCTTCCACTTCTTTCTCTGTCGTTGCCGTCTCATCCAGTTTCACGAAAGCCGACAACTGATCCTGCAGGATGGTCGCCGCACGTCTGATCGCCTCTTCCGGATCGATAGTTCCGTTGGTCTCCAGGTCGATCACCAGACGATCCAGGTCGGTACGCTGTTCGACACGGGTGGCCTCAACGGCGTAGGCGACACGACGCACTGGGGAGAAGCTGGCATCCAACTGCAATCGCCCGATAGGACGATCTTCCATTGCATCCGACAGGCGATTAGCCGCCGGCTGATAACCAATGCCACGCGCCACTTTCAGCGTCATGTTGATTTCGCCATCCTTGGTCAGATTTGCGATCACATGATCCGGATTGGCGATCTCAACATCGTGATCAAGCGTGATATCGCTGGCCAACACCGGCCCGAGACCCTTCTTTTTCAGGGTCAGCGTCGCTTCATCACGCGAGTGCATGATGATTGCCAGATCTTTCAGGTTAAGCAGAATCTCCAGGACATCTTCCTGCACACCTTCAATACTGGTGTACTCGTGAAGAACGCCCTCGATCTCCGCTTCAACAACCGCGCTTCCTGGCATCGAGGAGAGCAGGATGCGGCGTAATGAGTTGCCTAGTGTGTGCCCAAAGCCACGCTCCATGGGCTCCAGAGAAACCTTGGCGTGTAACTCGCTTAGCGGCTGTACACTGACTAATCGCGGCTTGAGAAAATCGGTAACAAACTCCGGCATTTCGACCTCTTGAAGGTAATCCTTACTTGGAGTACAGCTCAACAACCAGCTGTTCGTTAATTTCTGCAGGCAATTCCGACCGATCCGGCAAACGCTTGAAGGTACCTGTCATACCCTTCACATCGACATCTATCCAGTCGACGGTTCCAAACTGTTCTGCGAGCGCCAGTGAACTCTGAATACGCAACTGCTTCTTCGATTTCTCGCGAACGCTAACCACATCATTGACCTGTACACGGTAGGAAGGAATATTCACCACCTTTCCGTTTACTTCAATCGATTTGTGGCTAACCAGCTGGCGTGACTCAGAACGGGTACTGCCAAATCCCATCCGATACACCACATTATCAAGGCGCGTCTCGAGCAATCGAAGCAGATTGTCACCAGTTGCGCCTTTACTCTGGGCGGCGTTCTTATAGTAATTGCTGAACTGCTTCTCCATGATTCCATACATACGGCGCATTTTCTGCTTTTCACGCAGCTGTAAACCGTAATCAGAGAGGCGGCGACGCCGATCAGTAGTCTGACCGGGTTGCTTTTCCATATTACATTTTGATTCCAGGGAGCGAGCTCGGCTCTTCAGAAACAGGTCGGTGCCTTCTCTTCTGCTCAGCTTACACTTGGGACCGATATATCTTGCCATGATTATCTATAACTCCAGATTAAACGCGACGCTTTTTAGGCGGGCGACAACCATTGTGCGGGATAGGGGTAACATCACAGATGCTGGTGATCTTGAATCCCGCATTATTCAATGCGCGGACTGCCGACTCACGACCCGGACCAGGACCTTTGACATTTACATCCAGGTTCTTGACGCCATAGTCCTTTGCCCGCTCGCCAGCACGATCAGCCGCGACCTGCGCCGCAAACGGAGTGCTTTTACGTGAGCCACGAAACCCTGAACCACCTGCAGTTGCCCAGGACAAAACATTACCCTGACGATCTGAAATGGTAACGATCGTATTGTTAAAGGAGGCGTGTATATGGGCGACACCATCAGTGACGCTCTTTTTGACCTTCTTCCGCACGCTGCTCGGCTTTGCCATCTTTAATGTTCCTGTGAACTATATCGCTGTAAACAATCCACGAATGGATTGATATTATCTCTTAATCGGACGACGTGGGCCCTTACGGGTACGTGCGTTCGTTTTGGTACGCTGACCGCGCAGCGGAAGACCGCGGCGATGGCGAATTCCACGGTTACAACCAAGGTCCATCAGACGCTTGATATTCATGGAAACTTCACGACGAAGATCGCCTTCGACAGTAAACTTGGCCACTTCAGCACGAAGCGCCTCGACCTCACCTTCGGTAAGGTTCTGAATCTTTGCATCTTTTGCCACACCCGCCGCCTCGCAGATACGAGCAGCTCGGGTGGAACCGACCCCATAGATCTCCGTCAACGCTATGACAGCGTGCTTGCGATCGGGGATATTGACGCCTGCAATACGGGCCATCAGGTAACTCCTAAAAATACAATTATCAGCTTTACGTTGAGCGCGGTGAACGCACAACTTTAACTGGATTTTTTTAACAAATCAAGCAAAAAGCTTAGCCTTGTCTCTGTTTATGTCTGGCTTCTTTACAGATAACCCGCACCACGCCGTTGCGCCGGACAATCTTGCAGTTTCTGCAAATCTTCTTTACAGACGCCCTTACTTTCATGACTCAATCTCCAAAATACAGTGGAATCGTTCGACACTAACGCAGCAAGCCTGCTCCGCCGCCTTTCAGATTCGCCTTCTTCATCAGCCCTTCATACTGGTGAGACATCATGTGTGCCTGCACCTGTGCCATGAAGTCCATGACGACTACAACAATGATCAACAAAGATGTCCCACCGAAATAGAAGGGAACATTCCAACCGACAATCAAAAACTCCGGCAGCAGACAGACCGCCGTAATGTAAATCGCGCCAGCCAATGTCAGTCGCGACATCACTTTATCTATATAACGAGCCGTTTGTTCGCCGGGCCGATATCCGGGAATAAAGGCACCGGAACGCTTCAAGTTATCGGCCGTCTCTTTGGAGTTGAATACCAACGCCGTATAAAAGAAACAGAAAAACACAATAGCCAACGCGTACAGCAGTACATACAAAGGCTCACCCGGCGCAATCTTTCCAACGATATCCTGCAACCAACGCATGTTTTCTTGCGTTCCCAGCCACTGACCCAGAGTCGACGGAAACAGGATAATACTGGACGCGAAGATGGGTGGAATCACACCGGCCATATTCAATTTCAAAGGCAGATGGCTGCTCTGTGCGGCAAACATCTTCCGTCCCTGCTGGCGCTTGGCGTAGTTAACCGTAATCCGACGCTGACCCCGCTCAACGAAAACCACAAACGCAGTCACCACCACCGCCAGGGCAAACAGAACCAAGACCGTAATGGCATTCATCTCGCCGTTACGCACCAGTTCGAGCGTGCCGCCAATCGCGCCCGGCAGGCCCGCCACGATGCCCGCAAAGATAATCAGCGAAATTCCGTTACCTAAACCACGTTCAGTAATCTGCTCACCCAGCCACATCAAAAACAGCGTACCGGTCACCAGCGAAACGGCCGCGGTAAGTATGAACCCCGGGCCGGTATGCGACACCAACGGGATACCGCCCGACTGCTGCGATTGCAGAGCGATAGCGATACCGACAGACTGGAATGTAGCCAGTAACACCGTTCCGTACCGCGTATACTGCGTGATGGTGCGGCGCCCCTGCTCACCCTCTTTCTTCAACTGCTCAAGCTTCGGAATAACCGAACTCATCAACTGAATGATAATTGAGGCCGAGATATAGGGCATGATCCCCAAAGCAAACAGACTCGCCCTTTTTAAAGCACCACCGGAAAACATGTTGAACATGTCCAGTATGCTCCCCTGCTGCTGCGTAAAAAGTGCCGCAACAGCAGCGGGATTCACCCCGGGAACCGGGATGAACGTGCCGATCCGGAAAACCAGCAGGGCGCCAACTACAAACAGCAACCGCTGACGTAATTCGGTGAACTTGCCTGCACCGGCAAGTCCGCCGGCTTTCGCACCCTGTCCGGCCATTTATTCCTCGACCTTCCCGCCGGCCGCTTCAATAGCCGCACGAGCTCCCTTAGTCACCCCCAGTCCACGCACTGTAACCGCCTTGTCAACCGTACCGGACAAGATAATCTTGGCGCGCTTCATGCTGTTCGGTAGCACATTGGCTTCATACAGGGACTTCATGTCGACAACATCGCCTTCAACCTTGGCCAGCTCACTCAGTCTCACTTCTGCGGTAATCCGGCCCTTCCTGGAGGTAAAGCCGACCTTTGGCAGACGACGCTGGAGCGGCATCTGTCCGCCCTCGAAGCCTACTTTATGGAAACCACCGGAACGGGACTTCTGGCCTTTATGACCGCGGCCAGCCGTTTTGCCCAGTCCGCTACCAATACCACGGCCAACGCGCTTGGCATCTGTTGTTGCGCCTTCTGCAGGCTTAATGGTGTTCAGACGCATTTTATGCCTCCTCTACCTGGACCATGTAGCTGACTTTATTAACCATGCCACGGGTCGCAGGGGTATCTTCTACCAGCACACTGTGCCGAATTCGACGAAGCCCAAGGCCTCGAACACAGGCCTTATGACTCTCAAGCCGACCGTGGACGCTACGCACCAGGGTCACTTTCATCATCTTTTTATCGCTCATGACTTACCCCAGGATCTCTTTGACCGATTTGCCACGCTTGGCAGCAACAGTCTCAGGATCAGTCATCTCGGTAAGCGCATTGACAGTCGCGCGAACCACGTTGATCGGATTGTTTGTACCTATGCATTTGGCCAGCACGTTGTGCACACCGACAGCCTCACACACCGCACGCATGGCGCCACCGGCAATAATTCCGGTACCTTCAGAAGCAGGTTGCATGTAGACCTTTGCCGCGCCGTGCCGCCCGATCAGCGGATACTGTAATGTATCGCCATTCAGCTTTGCCGTGCGTAGATTCTGCCGCGCATTTTCCATTGCCTTCTGGATAGCAATCGGCACTTCACGCGCTTTGCCACTGCCGAACCCAACCTTGCCATTGCCGTCGCCGACAACCGCGAGCGCCGCAAAGCCAAAAACGCGGCCACCTTTAACCACTTTCGCGACACGGTTGACGTTGATCAACTTCTCAATCAGATCGTCACCTTCCGGCTTTTCATTGAATTTTGACATTGCCTGCCCCTTAGAACTTAAGACCGTTTTCGCGGGCAGCGTCAGCTAACGCCTTTACCCGGCCGTGATATTTGAAACCGGCACGATCGAACGCAACGCTCTCGACGCCAGCAGCTTTAGCCCGCTCAGCGATGGTCTTACCGACTATTGCTGCAGCACTGCTATTACCGGACGCCCCTTCGAGTTGCGCCTTCACATCCTTTTCAACAGTTGATGCACTGGCAATCACTTGTGAGCCATTGGGTGCAATAACCTGAGCATACATATGCCGTGGGGTACGAAAGATGGTCAGACGATTGACCGCCAGTTCGCGAATCTTTGCACGAGCTCTGCGAGCGCGGCGTAAGCGTGTAATTTTCTTGTCCATCTCAGTATGACCTATTTTTTCTTGGCTTCTTTACGGGCAACATGCTCGTCCGAATAACGCACACCCTTACCTTTATATGGCTCAGGTGGACGATAGGCACGGATCTCCGCAGAGACCTGGCCGACACGTTGCTTATCGCATCCAGACACGACTATTTCAGTCTGACTGGGGGTTTCTATGGTGATCCCCTCCGGAATGGGATAATCCACCGGGTGAGAGAAGCCAAGATTCATATTGAGAACATTGCCCTTAGCCTGGGCGCGGTAACCCACACCAACCAATTGCAACTTCTTCTGAAAACCGGTGCTGACACCAGTGACCATATTGCCGACCAGCGCCCGGAAGGTGCCAGCCATTGCCCACTCATCCCGACCTTCCTTTACCGGCACAACAGTGACTACGCCGCTGTCATTTTTGACAGTCACGTAGGCGTGCAGATCGAGCTTCATGGTTCCTTTCGAACCTTTCACGGTCAATTCGCTACCGCTCAGGTTGATATCCACGCCGGAAGGCAGGGGTATCGGATTTTTTGCTACGCGAGACATATCAATCCCTCCGATTAAGCCACGTAAGCGACGACTTCGCCGCCTTGACCGCTAGTGCGGGCAGCGCGATCAGTCATCAAACCCTGGGAGGTTGAAATGATGGCGACACCGAGTCCGCCGCGCACTTTCGGAAGCTCTTTGCTTCCCTTGTAGATACGCAACCCAGGCCGGCTAACGCGCTGGATCATTTCTATGACAGGCTTACCCTGGAAGTACTTGAGGTCGACATGAAGCGTAGACTTATTGCTTTCCGTTTCTACTTTGAAACCGGCAATATAGCCTTCGTCGAGAAGCAGTTGCGCCACGGCAACCTTCTTCTTGGAAGATGGCATAGAGACTGCCACCTTGGAAACTTGTTGACCATTACGAATACGCGTCAGCATATCCGCGATCGGATCAGACATACTCATTTTTTAAATCCTCAGGGTCAGCCGCCCCTAACGGACGCGATACCCAAACGATTGAACAGAAACTCGCCAGATGACGAGCACACCCCTGAAAAGGGTGCTGTATTCTACATTACCAGCTAGCTTTTACAAGCCCTGGAACATCACCACGCATAGCCGCTTCGCGGAGCTTGTTACGGCACAGCCCGAATTTCCGATAAACGCCGTGTGGACGCCCCGTCACCCTGCAGCGATTGCGCTGCCTGGATCGGCTTGCATCCCTTGGCATCTTCTGAAGCTTCTGGACTGCCTCGTCAACCTGTTCATGACTGCTGGCCGGGTTATTGATAATTGCCTTCAACTCTCTGCGTTTAGCGGCGAATTTCTCAACAATCTTTGCCCGCTTCACTTCACGCGCGATCATGCTCTTTTTTGCCATGCGATTCTGCTCTGTCTCAGTTCTTGAAAGGGAAGTTAAACGCCTCGAGGAGCGCCCGACCTTCCGCATCATTCTTTGCAGTGGTGGTAATGACAATATCCAAACCACGCAGGGTGTCGACCTTATCAAAGTCGATTTCCGGGAACATAATCTGTTCCTTCACACCCATACTGTAATTGCCACGTCCATCAAACGACTTGGGGTTCAGGCCACGGAAATCTCGAATACGCGGAATAGCCACATTGATCAGACGATCCAGGAACTCATACATACGCTCTCGACGCAGAGTCACCTTACAACCAATCGGCCAACCTTCGCGCACCTTGAAACCCGCCACGGATTTACGCGCCATGGTAACCACAGCCTTTTGACCGGCAATCTTTTCCATATCGCCGACTGCGAACTCAAGCACCTTCTTGTCACCCAGTGCTTCACCCACACCCATATTCAGTGTGATCTTGGTTATCCGCGGAACTTCCATCACGCTCTTGAAGCTAAACTGATCTTTCAGCTTACCCACGAGCTCATCGCGGTAGACCTGTTGTAATCTTGCCATCTCTCTATCCGCCTCAGATATCCACGACTTCGCCATTAGACTTGAAGTAGCGCACCTTGCGACCGTCTTCCAAAGTCTTTATACCCACCCGATCGGCCTTGCCGGTATTCGGGTTATAAACGGCAACATTGGAAGCATTGATCGGCATCTCTTTATCCAAAATACCACCTTGCTCTCCCTTGGACGGGTTTGCCTTGGTGTGCTTCTTTACAATGTTGATATTTTCAACGATAACCTTTTCATCAATTACCCGCAGAACCGTTCCCTGCTTGCCTTTATCCTTTCCGGCAATAACGACGACTTGGTCACCTTTTTTGATCTTACGCATAGCCATGACTCACCCCTTAGAGTACTTCTGGCGCGAGCGAGATGATTTTCATAAATCGTTCGCTGCGCAGTTCACGGGTGACCGGCCCAAATATACGGGTCCCGATCGGCTGCAGTTGCGTATTCAGCAGAACGGCCGCATTGCCGTCAAAACGGATCAGAGATCCATCTGGACGCCGAACGCCTTTCCTGGTACGCACAACTACCGCATTATATACATCACCTTTTTTCACCTTGCCGCGGGGAATGGCGTCTTTGACGCTCACTTTAATTATGTCCCCGATGCCAGCATAGCGACGGTGTGATCCGCCCAGTACCTTTATGCACTGGACTCGCTTGGCGCCACTGTTATCGGCGACGTTAAGCATTGTCTGCATCTGGATCATTGGTCTATTCCAATTAAATAATCACTAAACCGAAATCGTACGATTTCCCGGTGTCTATCTCAGGATGCCTTGGTGACAACCTTGACCAGACGCCAAGTTTTGCTCTTCGAGAGCGGGCGGCACTGTTCCACCACCACTACATCGCCGATACCACACTCATTGGCCTCGTCATGGGCGTGCACCTTAGTAGAACGGCGAATGAATTTCCCGTAAATAGGATGTTTCACTTTCCGCTCGACCATGACGGTAATACTTTTATCCATTTTATCGCTGATCACGCGGCCTTCGAGTGTGCGATTGCTGTCGTTCTGATCGCTCATGATGCTTCACCTACACCTTTCTCATTCAGCAATGTCTTCACCCGGGCAATCTCTTTTCGCACTCGTCTCATTTCAGACGGACGAGACAACTGTCCAGTGCCCTGCTGCATACGCAGATTGAACTGCTCTTTGCGCAGTTCCAGTAATACCCCCTCAAGTTCAGCGGGGCTCTTTTGACGAAGTTCACTCGCACTCATCACATTACCGTCCTTTTAATGAAGGCGGTCTTGAAAGGCAGCTTCGCAGCAGCCAGCTGGAAAGCCTCGCGAGCGAGTTCTTCAGAGACACCTTCAATTTCATAAAGCACGCGACCCGGTTGAATCAAAGCAACCCAGTATTCAACGCTACCCTTACCTTTACCCTGACGAACTTCCAAAGGTTTTTTGGTGATTGGCTTATCGGGAAAAACACGAATCCACATTTTTCCGCCACGCTTAGCTGTGCGCGTAATCGTGCGTCGAGCTGCTTCAATTTGACGCGACGTCATCCGTCCACGATCAACAGCCTGTAGACCATATTCACCGAAGCTAACTTTATTACCCCGGTTCGCCAGACCGCGATTGCGGCCCTTCATTTGTTTACGGAATTTAGTCCGCTTTGGCAATAACATGACTTAATCCTTCTTACGCGGTGCTTTACGACGCGCAGGTTTTGGCGCAGCCTCTTCCTGAACTTCGTCACCAAAGACTTCGCCCTTAAAAATCCAAACCTTCACACCGATAATTCCATAAGTGGTTTTTGCCTCGGCAAAACCGTAATCGATGTCTGCGCGCAGGGTATGAAGTGGAACGCGACCTTCCCGGTACCATTCGTTGCGGGCAATTTCAGCGCCATTCAAACGCCCTGAAATATTCACTTTGATACCGCCAGCCCCAAGACGCATCGCTGTCTGCACGGAACGCTTCATGGCCCGACGGAACATGACACGGCGCTCAAGCTGCTGGGTGATACCCTCAGCAACCAACTGGGCATCCAGTTCCGGCTTGCGAATCTCTTCCACACTGATGTGTGCTGGGATACCCATTCTCTTGGATACCTCTTCACGCAACGTATTGATATCTTCGCCTTTCTTGCCGATCACAATACCCGGCCTGGCCGAATGAATCGTGACATGGGCATTTTTTGCGGGACGATCGATCTGAATACGACTCACTGAAGCCTGGGACAGGCGTTTTTTCAAATAGTCCCTCACCTCAAGATCGGTATTAAGCATATCAGCATAGTCTTTGGAGTCGGCATACCATTTCGACGTCCACTGCTTGACGATGCCAAGACGAATTCCAATTGGATGTACTTTCTGACCCATAACTCTGCCTTACTTGTCCGACACAATCACGGTGAAGTGACTGGTACGCTTTAAAATACGGGCCGCACGACCCTTGGCTCGCGCCCTGATCCGCTTCATTGTCGGACCCTCGTCAACCATAACTGAGGCAACCTTCAACTCGTCGATATCCGCACCTTCGTTGTTTTCTGCATTTGCAATCGCAGAATCCAGCAATTTTTTCATAAGGTCCGCGCCCTTCTTATTGCTGAAGGAGAGGATATTCAGAGCCTGCTCCACAGGCAGACCCCTAATCTGATCGGCGACCAGACGACCCTTTTGGGCCGAAATACGCGCAAAACGCAATTTAGCAGCAGCCTGCATGGTTCCTACCCCGATTATCGTTTCGATTTCTTGTCTGCCGCATGACCACGGAATGTCCGTGTCAGTGCAAACTCACCCAGCTTATGACCAATCATATTCTCGGTGACGAGCACTGGAATATGCTGGCGTCCGTTATATACCGCAATCGTCAGACCGATCATATCGGGCAGCACCATGGAACGGCGTGACCATGTTTTAATCGGACGCTTGCTATTACTTGCCACCGCTTCATCAACTTTTTTCATCAAATGATGATCGACGAAGGGGCCTTTCTTAATTGAACGTGGCACGTTAAATTACCTCAGTTCCGTTTACTTACGATTGCGCCGACGCACAATCATTTTGTCAGTGCGCTTATTGGTGCGTGTCTTGTAACCCTTGGTGGGTACACCCCATGGACTACAGGGATGACGTCCGCCTGAGGTACGACCCTCACCACCACCGTGCGGATGATCGACCGGGTTCATCGCGACACCACGTACGGTCGGCCTGACGCCGCGCCATCTTGACGCGCCAGCCTTACCCAGCTTACGTAGGCTGTGCTCGGTATTCCCCACTTCACCAATTGTCGCGCGGCATTCGCTGCGGATCTTGCGCATCTCGCCTGAGCGGAGGCGCAGAGTAGCATATTCTCCCTCACGTGCAACCAATTGTGCAGAAGTTCCGGCAGAACGGGCTATTTGAGCGCCCTTACCCAGCTTCATTTCGATACAGTGAACATTGGTACCGACCGGGATATTCCTCAAAGGAAGGCAGTTACCGACCTTGATACCGGAATCTTCGCCGGACATAACGGGATCACCCGCCACCAGACCCTTGGGGGCGATGATATAGCGGCGTTCACCGTCCAGGTATTTGATCAGTGCGATATTGGCAGTTCGATTCGGATCGTACTCCAGGCGCTCTACAACGCCCGGAATGCCATCTTTATCCCGCTTAAAATCAATAACACGATAACGCTGCTTGTGACCGCCGCCATGGTGCCGAGCCGTAATGCGTCCGTTGTTGTTACGACCGCCATTTTTGCTCTTCTGCTCCAGCAGTGGCCCATGTGGCGCACCTTTATGCAGCTCGGGGTTAACAACCTTAACCACAAACCGGCGACCCGCTGAAGTTGGTCTGGTTTTTACAATAGCCATACTCTTAATTCCGCTCTATTCGTTGCGATTAAGGGCCAATCAGGCACCCGCACCGAAGTCGATGTCACTGCCCTCTGCCAGCCTGATATAGGCTTTTCGGACACCGTTACGACGACCCTTTATCTGACCAAACCGCTTGCTCTTACCCTTGATGTTAACGACACGTACGTTATCGACGGTGACATCAAACATCATCTCAACGGCTTTCTTAATCTCGGGTTTTTTGGCATCAGGGATCACCTTAAACACGAACTGGCGATTGACATCGGCGGCAATCGTGCTCTTTTCGGAAATCACCGGGCCTAACAAAACCTGCATCAGACGTTCTTTATTCATGACAGGCTCGTCTCCAGTTGCTTCAATGACTCGGCAGTGATGACCACCTTGTCGAAACCGATCAGACTGACCGGATCGAGCTCACGCACGTCACAGACATCAACGCCATACAGATTGCGGGCTGCCAAATACAAATTCTCGTCCGGCTGCACTGTTACAATCAGCACCTCTTTGATACCGAGGCCATCCAGTTTTGCTACCAGCTCTTTGGTTTTTGGTGCTTCAATTGCAAACTCAGAAACCACCACCATACGCTCGGTACGCAACAGCTCCGAGAGAATCGAGCGGATCGCACCGCGATACATCTTGCGGTTAACTTTTTGCGAATAATCTCTTGGGCGTGCAGCAAACGTTACGCCACCCGTACGCCATATCGGGCTTCTGCTGGTACCGGCGCGTGCCCGGCCGGTGCCTTTTTGACGAAAAGGCTTGATACCGCCACCACTGACATCAGATCGGCTTTTTCCTGCTTTGGTGCCGGCACGTGCCGCCGCCATATAGGCAGTTACCACCTGATGAATCAGCGCTTCATTATAGTCGGCCGCGAATACTGCATCAGAGACTTGCAGTGTCTCAGTGCCGCCATTGCCAGCCTGTACATTGAGGTCCATTTTTTATTACCCCTTGTTCAGCTTTTTGATCGCGGGCGTAATGATTACATCACCACCACGTGAACCAGGCACGGCCCCTCTAACCAGCAACAGGTTACGGTCAGCATCAACTCTCACAATCTGGAGATTTTGAATAGAACGCTTCACATTGCCCATGTGGCCCGCCATTTTTTTACCTTTGAAGACACGGCCAGGCGTCTGGCATTGTCCGATCGAGCCTGGAGCCCGGTGTGACAATGAGTTGCCGTGGGTTGCATCCTGCATCCTGAAGCCGTGGCGTTTTACCGCGCCCTGAAAGCCCTTACCGATGGTCGTACCGCGAACATCGACAATCTGGCCAGCTTCAAACATATCGACCTTAACTTCACCGCCGACCTCAATGCCTTCGCCCTCGCCATCTTTCAGGCGGAACTCCCACATTCCACGTCCAGCCTCAACACCCGCTTTCGCAAGATGCCCGGCTTCGGGCTTGGAAACACTGGATGCCTTGCGGCTGCCGGTCGTTACCTGAACGGCGCTGTACCCATCGCTTTCGACAGTGCGCAACTGGGTAACACGATTGGGTTCTACCTCAATAACCGTCACAGGCACTGAAACGCCTTCCTCGGTAAATACCCGAGTCATACCGACTTTTCGTCCTACTATTCCTAACATCGTCATTACCTCAGTTCAGCTTGATCTGAACGTCAACACCTGCCGCCAGATCCAACTTCATCAGCGCGTCTACCGTTTTATCGGTAGGATCAACGATATCCATCAGCCGTTTGTGGGTACGGATTTCGTACTGATCACGCGCGTCTTTATTTACGTGCGGCGAAATCAGCACGGTGAACCGCTCTTTCTTGGTCGGCAGCGGAATAGGTCCATGAACCTGCGCACCGGTACGCTTAGCGGTATCGACAATCTCTCGTGCGGACTGATCGATCAAACGGTGATCGAATGCCTTCAGTCGAATACGAATTCTCTGGTTGGCCATATTTTTTACTCTATGATCTTAGCAACGACGCCGGCGCCGACGGTACGGCCACCTTCGCGGATCGCAAAACGCAGACCCTCTTCCATCGCAATCGGTGCAATCAACTTGACTGACATCTTTACGTTGTCACCCGGCATCACCATCTCCACGCCCTCTGGCAGGTCGCAGGCTCCGGTCACATCGGTCGTACGGAAGTAGAACTGCGGACGGTAGTTATTGAAGAACGGCGTGTGACGTCCACCTTCGTCCTTACTCAATACGTAAACCTCCG
>NZ_JBNKFS010000034.1:0-25581 GCF_050289425.1 Sedimenticola sp.
TCGGCGGTAACCGGGCTTTCCATAACGGGCGAATTTTCAGGTAAGTCCGTTTTAAACCCGGGTGCCGGCTGTGTAGCCGTTGTATCCGTGCTATCCAGGACTGGCGGCTGACCCTCGGCACTCCAGCCGGGTAGCGTGATCAGCGCCGCGACGGCGCCTGCCAGTATTGATTGTCGAGTGACTTTTTTCATGATGATCTCCTTACGTTGGGGTGGTATCGGCCCGTTCTAATGGGCGGATTGCCCTCGTGGGCGCTTATCGACCCAATCAGCAAGTTGCTTGCCAGGTTGATTTCGGAGAGGTGAACACGGCCGTGCAGGCCCCGTGGCAGGGGCTTTTGCGGCATGTAACGGAGCGGCGTCTGCCTGTGATGGTGGAGATCAAGCCGGTTTTATTGCCGTACCGGCCGGGTAATTGTCGCTATCTCGCGACACCCTGGAACCCCTGGAACGGGCGGTGGGACAGTGTTTGCTGAGAATTACTTTTCTGTGGCGCTGGCCAGCAGGTCGTTCTGGGGGCAGTTACTGAGAATCAGGTTAGGCGGGTCGAAAGAGAAGATAAAAGGACCGGCCTGTTTCAGGGCACTTAAGCCGAGTATTTGGCGGGTTTTGCCAGGAAATACCGCCGCTTCCACGTTGTTCAGCGGGCAGCCGCCGCCGATATTGAAATGTGCAAGACGATACACCGGTACCACCATTTCGGTGCCATTGGCCAATATCCCGCGCAAGTCGCGCAGGTAGTGGGCCTGCTCGAGACGTTTTAACTCGGCCAGCGTCTCCTCGTTGATCGTGGTATAGCCGGAGCCGGTATCCACCATGAAATCCATCGCCTCCAAGTTGCCGGCCACCGCCTTGACGTAATAGGTAGTGGCACTACCGACCTGCATGGGGATATGGGTGTCGAAATCTTCGGCGACGGCGGTGTGACCCGACAGCAGGGTTAACAGAGCGGCAATGGCGGGGGGCAATCTTTTCATGAGTCGGTATCTCGTGTCCGGTTAGAGGACAGGCCCTGCATGGCCCCGTTTGGTGACCCATGGCGGTCTGCAATGGGTCTTTGCCGCGTCAGTGTCTGATAACAGAATGATTTCCATGGTTTATTCCTGGTAATAAAACCGCGGCTACTAAGGTAGCTATCGGTTGCCTGAAAGGATTGTTTAGGAGTTTTTCGTTACTAGGAATAGGGAGGTGCGTTGTGTATCTGGTGGTGAGATCGGAATTAACCTAATCAAAACTACCGAAGAAGCATAAGATCGTCGTCGATTGGTCGCATAATTGAGTACAATTGTTAATAAAGGCGATGTATCGATATGAAATGAAGGCTGGTTGACCCCGTATTATCGATTTTGGAAAGGGAGGGGGAAAAGGATTGTATCCAGTGCCTCGGATCGTTTGATCCAATATGAGGGTGACGAAGTTATGGTTGAACTGGATATAAGAACGTTATCGCTACTTGCGATGTTGGTTTCCATCCTCATGGCGGGTGCCATGGTGGTGATATGGCGGCTCAATCCCAATGAGCGTAGCGCCCGCTATTGGGCGTTTGGAAACCTCTCTATTGCCGCTGGTTTTCTTTTCATCGGTCTGCGCGGCGTTGTGCCGACCTTCGTCACGGTCCCCCTTGCCAATACGCTGATTATATTCGGATATGGGTTACTCGCTGTGGGTGTCTCGACCTTTCTGGAGCGAACCGTCCGTTGGTGGTGGGTGGCGGCCTCGACGACCCTGGTATTCATCTCTTTCCTCTATTTTACCTATCAGGCGCCAGCCATCGGCCCGCGTATCGTGATTATTTCGTTATCGGTCAGCTTGCTCAGCCTACTGGCAGCCAATCAGCTGTTCAGGGATCAAGTTACCCATATGCAGGGTGTGCAGCGGTTGACCGGTGGTGTGTTTGTACTCCACGCCCTGTATTTGACGCTCCGGGGCATCATAACCTTGTTGGATGCGCCGTTACGGGATCTTTTCTCCGGAAACCTGGTTCAGTCATTGGCCTTCCTCGATGTCATTCTTGTGTCAATCTGCCTGACCTACGGTTTTTCGGCCATGATCAACAGGCGGTTGCAATTTCATCTCAACCACCTGGCCCACTACGACGTGTTGACCCAGGTATACAATCGGCGCGCCTTTGAACAAGCCGTGATAAGAGAGTTGGCGCGCTGCCAGCGGCGAAAGGATCCGGTGTCTATTCTGTTACTGGATATTGATCACTTCAAACAGGTCAATGATCGCTATGGACATGCGGCCGGTGATGAGGTGCTCCGGCAGTCCACCCGGATACTCGGATCTGTCCTGCGGCAGGAGGATATTTTGGGCCGGATCGGTGGTGAAGAGTTCGCCCTGTTATTACCCGCCACTTCGCGGCAAAAGGCGAGCGAGGTGGCAGAGCGGGTGCGCCTGGCGGTTGCCGGGAATGTGGTGGATACCCAGGCCGGCCCAATTCAGATCACCACCAGTATCGGTACCGTTACCAGTCAAGACGTTACCTGTGGATGGGAGTGTCTGTTCAATCTGGCCGACCAGGCGCTTTACCGAGCCAAGGCGCAAGGCCGTAACCGGATTGCAGCCGAACAAACACCGCCTGACTTCCCTTCGGAAAACCGCCTTACAGAAACAGCTGCATCGCCACCATCATCACCAGCAGAAAAAGTAGTGTCATGACGCCGCCAGCTCGCATGAAGTCAGGTACCCGGTAACCGGCCGGGCCCATAATCAGGGCATTCACTTGGTGGGTCGGGATCAGGAATGAATTTGAGGTGGCGATGGCCACGGTCAAGGCGAATACTGCCGGGTCGGCTCCGGCACCTATAGCGATGTTGACGGCTAGCGGCACCAGCAACACGGTTGCGCCCACGTTGGACATCACCAGGGTGAAGAAGGTGGCCAGTACGGCGACAGCGGCTTGAATTACCCAGACCGGTTGCTCTCCGACTACCTCCAGCGTCTGTTCAGCGATCCATTTGGCGGTGCCGGTAGTTTCTACGGCCAACCCAAGTGGAATCAGTGATGCGAGCAGGAAGACGGTTTTCCAACTGACCGCCTCGTAGGCCTCTTCAATCGAGATGACCCCGGAGAGGATCATCCCGATGGCCCCCGTCAGTAGTGCAACGGACAGGCGGATATCGGTAAACAACACCATGGACAAGGCGATCAAGAAAAACAAAGCTGCCCAGCCCACCTTATGCGGTCGCAACTCTTCCCTTGGGTATTCCGTGGTCACCACTACGAAGTTGCGATCTTGTTCCAACCTCGCCAGTGCCTCCCAAGTTGTATGCACCACCAGGGTATCGCCGGCGATGAAGGGGATGCTGCGGATATCATCGCCTTCACGCATGGTCTCCCCGTTGCGGTGCAGGGCGATCATGGCGATGCCGTACACCTTGCGCATCCAGACGTCACGGGCACTCTTGCCGATCAGCTTGGATCCGGGGGGTATCAGTACCTCGGCGATGCCGGCCTTGGTCGCAGCCAGTGATTCGGTAAAAGTGCGCAGCTCATCGCGCTTTTTGAGCCCGAAGGTCTCGACGAAAAGGTCGATATTACGCGACTCGGCAATGACTCCCAGGACCATACCATTCTCAATGGCGGTATCACGGGCCAGTGTGCCCGGTCCGATCTGGCTCTCGGCTCCGGGGCGTTTGTTGGCGATGACGCGGACTTTATATAGCGTTTCAACATCATCCAACTGCTTGCCGATCAGTTCACTGCCATCGGGTACTACCAGCTCGAACAGACTGAAGCTGACGCCGTAGAGATCGCGAAAATACTGCATGGCACCAGAGGCGGTGGTACTGCTTTCACTCTGAGTGGTGGGGAGCACGAAACGCCCCGCTAATACAAAATAGATCACCCCGGTGGTGACCAGCATCAGACCGATGGGGGTGACGGAAAACAGGCCCCAGGTGGCCATCTTCTGCGCTTCGGGCAGGGCGCTGTTCGAAGTAATGATTAAGTCATTGAGCAGGATCAGCGGAGACGAACCCACCATCGTGACGGTACCGCCAAGGATGGCGCAAAAACCCATTGGCATCAGCAGGCGTGACATGGGCAGTTCGGCGCGGGCTGAGATGCGCGAGACCACCGGCAGGAACAGGGCGGCCGCTCCCACGTTTTGCATGAATGAAGAGATGATGGCCACGGTGCCCGAGATAATCGGAATGATCCGCCCCTCGGTTTTTCCGCCGATCTTTAGGATGAAAGCGGCGACTTTGCTCATCACGCCAGTCCGATCCAGACCGGCACCGATAATCATCACGGCGATAATGGAGATCACCGCGTTGGAACTGAACCCGTCGAACAAGTGTTGAGTATCCACCAGCCCGGCACTTAGGCCCATCAACGGGGCGGCCAGCGAGGTAAGACCGAGCAGCACCATGATCACAATGGCGGCCACGTCGACGCCCACCACCTCAAAAGCGAATAGATAGATGGTCAACAACAGCAGCGCACTAACCCAGGCGATTTCTATTGACGGAACATTCATGGCCAGCAGTACAGCACCAAGCAGGAAAAGCCCCGCTGAGATGATCTGCTTCAGCGATAGCGCGCCTGTCTGGGGAACGGTCTGTTCCTCATCGGCCAATGTGTTCATGTATACGCTCCCTAACTACCATTTTGTTATCTGCTAGGCGATCAGCTATTTTTTGCGCTTATTGAAATTCCGGATCAGGGCGGGACTTCATGGCGGTAGGCAACCCGTGAATGATTACCGGAACGACCATACGGTGGCTGATTTTATCGCTATAACTTATTGATTGTATTTGAATTGATCGGTTGGGCACCGATCGCCTCTGGGAAAAGATACTACAAAACATAAGACTACTCTAATTTATTAAATTACGGGTAGCGCAAACTGTTTTTTATGAGAACAAAGGTCGCCTATCGGCCAAATGCCGGCTGGAGCCGCCGTATAAAGGCCTGATAGACAGCTGGACCGTTTAGCAGAGTTCCGATGCTCTATATAAATTTCCTGCGTTATCTGGGAGCGCCGATGTGCGGGTGAGTTATAGAAGAGGAGATGGTCTGGCGGCCAGTGTGATCGCCGGCTTGGCCTGGGATCGATTCGGCTCCCAGGCAACCTTTCTGTTGGGGTGTGGATTTGCCCTGCTTAGCGCGCTGGTGGTCGCCTTTGCCTGGAGTCGCCACAAACTGTAGTGCCGCATCCGCTTTGCATGTCGGTGTCAGCCGGTCGGTTTACTGGCGCATTCGTTCAGTTGACGGCGTTGGCCGCCATTACTCCAAGGCGAACCGGGTGTTTCCCTGTTCCAATGCCAATAAAAAACGTTTGACCTGTATGCCGCCCCCAAATCCCGTCAAGCTGCCGTCCGCACCGATCACCCGATGGCAGGGGATGACGATCGGCAACGGGTTGCGTCCATTGGCGGCCCCCACAGCACGCACCGCCTGCGGTTTATGGATTCGTCGGGCAATATCCGCATAGCTGCGGGTTTCGCCGTAAGGAATGGTTTGCAGGGCGCTCAAGACCTTGAGCTGGAACGGGGTGCCGCGCGGTCGTAGCGGCAAATCGAATGTGGTGCGGCTGCCGGCGAAATATTCAGTCAACTGTTGTTTTACCGCCTTGAAGGGTTGTGCATCCCGGACCCAATCAGGCGCAGGCTCGACCCGGCCCTTCCCTTCGGGGAAACCGATCCATTCTAGCCCGCTTGTGTCACCCGCCAATAAGAGTGGGCCAATAGGTGTGTCGCAGTAGTCGTAGTTCATCTGACATATCTCCGTGTTGCCCCCTGGTGGGCGGTCTTCGGCCGTAAAAATTGGCAGTCCTGCCAATTTTTCATAGCTGTTTATCCATTCAATTGTGTGGCGGCCTGCCACAGGTGCATGCCGGCATAGGCGCGCCAGGGCCGCCAGTCGGCGGAACGTGCCAGAAGCGCCCCTGAATGCTCGTCGCCATACAGTTGCCGGGCGACTTTGAGCAGGACCAAATCGGCGTGAAGGAAAGCGTCCGGGTCTGACAACACCCGCATGGCGATATAGCCGGCCGTCCAATCGCCGATCCCATTGATGGCGGTCAGGGATTGGCGTAGGGTTTCTGCGTCCACCCAACGATTCAGATTGACCGTGCCCGAGTCTACCGCCTGAGCCAGATGGATAATGGCCCGTGCCCGCGATTGCGGCATGGGGAATTCCTCCGGTTCGGCATGCAGCAATTGCCGTGCGCTGGGGAACAGGGTGATCCCATTGATTCGGCTACCGAACCGTTCAGCAATACGGCCCATGACCGTGGTGGCCCCGGTCACGGAGATCTGCTGGCCGACGATGGCCCGCACCGCCAGTTCGAAGTTGTCCCAGGCGCCCGGGACCCGCACGCCGGGGTGGGCGGCCAACAGCTTTTTCAACACCTTATCCCGCGACAGGGTGGCGGCGATCTCCTGCGGGTCGGCATTTAGATCGAACAGATTGCGAACCCGTTCCACCCAAGTGAAAAGGCTTTGCGTCGACGGCAGGGATAGTCCACAGACCAGCGCCTGGTCCGCCTCGCTGTGGCTGACGCTGATAAGGCCGGTTTGGCCATCCAGCTCGATATGCCGATGCCAGGTGCCATCGCTGACCCACTCTACGCCGGGTATGGCGCGCTTGGCCAGAAAGGCTGTCATCGATGCCCAGCAGTACGGTTTGCGATAGGGCAGTTTGATGCGGAACAGATTGTCCGGCGTCGGCCGGTTCCGATCCCGCACCGAAGAGGGTGGGCGGTTATAGACGCGGCGGAAATGATCATTAAAGCGGCGCACGCTGCCGTAGCCGGAGGCTAGCGCGATATCGGTCATGGAGAGGCTGGTTTCATCGATCAACTTTTTGGCAAATTGCAGGCGCCGTGTCTGGGCGACGGCGATGGGTGATGCCCCGAGATGAGTTTGAAACAGGCGGCTCAGGTGGCGGCTGGTGATGCCCAGGCGGTCGGCCAATGTTTCGATGGAACCGCTGTCCAGTGCCCCTTCCTGGATGAGCCGTAGCGCCCGGGTGACGCTGGTTGAGGTACCGCACCAAGCCGGTGTACCGGGGGCAGCTTCCGGTCGACAACGCAGGCAAGGACGAAAGCCCGCCTCGGTGGCCGCGGCGGCAGTCTTGAAGAAAAGGACGTTTTGCGGCTTTGGCTGCCGTACTGGACAGACCGGGCGGCAGAAGATGCCGGTGGTTTTTACCCCGACAAAAAAACGCCCGTCGAAGCGGGGGTCTCGGGTCTGCCTGGCCTGCTCACAGGTTCTTGTGTCGAGGTCCATGCACGCTGCCTGCACTGAAATGGTATTGAAGCCATCTTAGTGCAGTGCATGACAGAGTGCTAGCCAGAATCGGACCTGGTGTTTTTTTCTCCGATTGATAGGTGACAGGTGAGATCAATTTTTGTTACGGCACTCCTGAAAGATGTGGTTTTCGCACGTTTCACAAACCGATTTATTCAGCTTGTGGTAAATCGCGTGCAGCGCGGCGTTCTTTGACTGGAAGATATTGCGGTCGCCGATCACATCCAGGTCACCGCTCTTCTCCAGGGAATCCCACAGCTTCTCTTTGACGTTGATCAGGTAAAGTTTACCGCCGGAATCCTGCCGCCGCTTCGCCTCTTCAACCAGGGCGTGACTGCCCTGCAGATCCACAAAGTTGATGCCGCTGGCGATGATGGCCAGATGCTTCTTGTCCGGATGGTTGGTGCGGATACGGTCGAACCGCTCCTGCAGGTGATTGACCGAACCGAAGAACAGGGATCCGTCGATACGGATGATCTTCAACTGTTTGCACTCCGGCAGGTCGGGATCGCTGGAGAAGGCGTGTTTGTAGAGACGGTGGTCAGGTACCCGGGTGACGATATTGGGTTTGGAAACCCGTTCCAGATAGAGCACCAGGGAGAGCAGAACGCCGGCAAAGATGGCAAATTCCAGCTCCAGGAACATGGCGCTCAGCATGGTGACCATCAGCACGGCGGTTTCCCGCTTGGAGGATTTGAGTATATGGCTGATCTCCTTGAAATCGATCAGTCCCCAGGCCACCAGAAACAGGATGCCGGCCATGGCTGCCTTGGGCAGGTAGGCGGCATAGGGGGCCACCAGCAGGACGATGACCATCAGTATCAGTGCGGCAAAAATGGAGGCCAACGGCGTCTTGGCGCCGGATTGGTAGTTGAGTCCGCTACGGTTGAAGGAACCGGTGGCAACATAGCCGGAGAAGAAGGCTCCGGCGATATTGGAGAGGCCCTGGCCGATAAACTCCTGATTGCCGTCAATGCGGTAACCGCCCCGGGCAGCCAGGGAACGGCCGATGGAAACCGCCTCGGTGAGGGCAAACAGGGTGACCGCCAGCGCGGTGGGGGCCAGGTCCTTTACGTGTTGCAGCGATAGGTGCGGTGCCGACAGCGGCGGCAAGGTAGCCGGTAGGGCGCCCACATTGGGTATCTGCGTGGTGGCATGGCCAAACCAAGTATCCAGCAATACCGAGAGAATACTGCCGGTCAGCATGGCCGCTATCATATAGGGCATGCGTGGAAACCAGCGCTTGAAGGCGATGCCGGAGAACAGTGTTACCAGGGCCACGCCGGTTACCCACGGATTGATCTGCTGCAACTGCTGCGAGAAATTGAAAATAATCTCATGCAGGTGACCGCCGCTGTCCATCTCGATACCGAAAAAGTGCTTCAGTTGCTTGGCGGCGATCAGTGTCGCGGCCCCGGCGGTGAAACCGATGACAACGGAGTGCGAAATGAAATTGACCAGAGCTCCCATCCTTGCAAGACCCAGGGCCAGCTCAAACACACCTACCATGAAGGTGAGGGTCAGGGCCAGAATGACATAGTCGGGGCTACCGGGTGCGGCATAGACCGACAGGGCGGAGAAGAGCACCACTGAGGCGGCAGTGGTCGGTCCGGAAACCAGGTGTTTGGAGGAGCCGAACAGGGCGGCAATGATGGCTGGGACCATGCCGGCGTAGAGGCCGTATTCCGGTGGCATGCCGGCTATCGTGGCAAACGCCACGCCCTGTGGCAGGACCACAATGGCGCCGGTCAGGGCGGCAATCAGGTCGGCGCGCAGGTCGCGCTTGTCGATATTGGGAAGCCAGTTGGTAAAGGGGAGTAAAAAGCTTAGGGCAGGGTGCAGTGCCATATTACGCATCAAATCTTTGTGATTACCTCGTGTCAAAACTAAAGCCGGAACGATCCTGTACAGATATCTCAGCTATCTGCCGGTGTGACCACGGCTACTTCAGGTTTCCGGGATGAATGAAACTCAAACTCCGGACAGGCAGTCTGCCAGGCAGATAGGGAAGATAAGTTGTTGATTCTTCAGCATCCAGAACGGATTGTTGAGCGCGCTGATGTTTCGATACATACCATACTACAAACAATAAGACTTTTCTAATTTATTAATGTTACTCCTAGGGTTAGACGGGCTTATGGATGTTGCTGATCCTTGTATCGGCAGAATGGGCGTTTTCTTGAAAGCTCTGCCGATGGAGTATGCTTAATCGGTGCTGACCAAACGCTTATAAACCGATTCTGCGATAGACAGCAGCTCGGCTTCACTTATCTTCGGGTAGAGGGTGCGGGCAGTCTGCATACCGATCTCCAACTGGCCATCTCGGCACAGGCCGGACATGGCGGCTTGCTCCATCGCTTCGAGAATGGTGGCACTTTTCTTATCCATGGATCTGGTCAGTTCAAGTATCCGGAATGGGATTGTATCACCCGCTTCACCCCCTATCGGAAATCGCAGTTCACTCGGTTGCTTCCGTTATACCCCCGTGTCCCCGATGACCGCCTGGGTGCAGCGGGCGATTTCCAGTTCTTCATCGGTGGGGATGACCAGCAGTTTGACGGCGGCCTCTGCCTCGTGCAGTGACTGGATAGCGTCTCCCGCGGTTGGCTCTTCGCCGCCGCTTAGGCGTATGCCCAATGCCTCCAGGCCGGTGCAAATCTGCTGGCGAAGCGCGGCGTCATGTTCACCAATGCCGCCGGTGAAGATGATGGCATCGACCCGCCCGAGTGCGGCGTAGTAGCCGCCGATGACCTTTTTTATACGGTAGGCGAACATCGCCCTGGCCAGCCGGGCGTCTGCATCGCCCTGCCGGGCTTTTTTGCTCACCTCGCGCATGTCACTGCTGCCGCAGATCCCTTTCAATCCGCTCTCTTTGTTGAGTAGTTTTTCCAACTGCTCCGGTGAGAGACCCGCTTCACGCAGTAGATAAAAGTGCAGTGCCGGATCGATATCGCCGCAGCGGGTCCCCATCATCAACCCTTCCAGGGGTGTCATGCCCATGCTGGTGTCGATGCAGGTGCCCGCCTGGATCGCCGCCGCGCTGCAGCCGTTGCCGAGGTGCAGGGTGACCAAGTTTAACTGCTCCAGTGGGGTCCGCAGGTAGGCCGCTGCCTGTTTCGCCACATAGTGGTGCGAGGTGCCGTGAAAGCCGTAGCGCCGCACCTGGTAGTTACGGTAGAACCGTTCCGGTAAGGGGTAACGGAAGGCGTATGACGGCATAGTTTGGTGGAAAGCCGTGTCGAAAACGGCCACCTGGGGGAGATCGGGGAAGAGGGTGCGTGTTACTTCTATCCCCTCCAGATTGGCGGGATTGTGCAGGGGCGCCAGGGGGATCATATCGCGGATCGCCTCCATCACGCTCTCATCGATCAGTACCGGTTGTTTGAAGCGCTCACCGCCGTGCACCACGCGGTGGCCGATGGCTGTCAGCGGTTGCCGCGAGTCGAGCGCACCGCTGGCGTCGAGCTGTTCCACCACCCATTCCAATGCCCGGTGGTGATCGGCTGCCGGACCGGTGGATTCCCAATATTGGGCGGCTCCATCTTCATCCCGCCACCGCAGCCAGTGCCGGCTCTCCGCCTGGCCAATCCGGTCGAGCTGTCCCGAGGCGAGCGGCTGCGTCTGGTGATTGAACAACTGGTATTTGATGGAAGAGCTGCCGCTATTGATTACCAGTATGGTCATGCCTTGACCTCCAGCGAATCATTCTCTTGAGCCTGAATGGCGGTGATGGCCACGGTGTTGACGATGTCGGTCACGCTGCAGCCGCGGCTCAGGTCGTTCACCGGTTTGTTCAAACCCTGGATGACCGGACCGATCGCCACCGCATTGGCGGAGCGCTGCACCGCCTTGTAGGTATTGTTGCCGGTGTTGAGGTCGGGGAAGATAAACACCGTGGCCTGGCCGGCCACCTCGCTCTCCGGCATCTTCGAATGGGCGACGTCGGGGTCGATGGCGGCATCGTATTGGATCGGGCCTTCCAATTTCAGGTCCGGGCGAAAACGCCGTGCTAGGGTTGCCGCCTCCCGCACCGAATCGACATCGTCCCCCTTGCCGGAGACGCCGGTCGAATAGGAGAGCATCGCCACCCGGGGCTCGATGCCAAACATGGCGGCGGTGGCGGCTGAGCTAATGGCGATATCGGCCAGTTGTGCCGCATTGGGGTTGGGATTGATGGCGCAGTCGCCATACACCAGCACCTTGTCTTCCAGGCACATAAAAAAGACGCTGGAGACCAATGAACAGCCGGGCTTGGTTCGGATAATCTCAAATGCCGGACGGATGGTATGTTGAGTGGTGTGGGCGGCGCCGGAGACCATGCCGTCGGCGTAGCCATGGTGGATCATCATGGTGCCGAAGTAGCTGACATCCGCCATGGCGTCGTAGGCCATCTGCTCGGAGATACCCTTGTGCCGGCGCAGTCGGAAGTAGGTGTCGGCAAAGGATCTGCGCCATACCGAAGTCTGGGGATCGATCATCTTTACCCCGTTGAGATTGAGGCCGAGCTGGCTGATGCGCTGGCGAATCTTCTCTTCCGAACCGAGCAGGGTGATCTCCACCACCTCGCGCAGTAGCAGGATCTCGGCGGCCCGCAGGATGCGCTCGTCAAACCCCTCCGGCAACACGATATGTTTGCGTGCCGACTTGGCGCGCTGAATCAGCTCGTATTCGAACATCAACGGGGTCTTGCGTCGGGTTTTGCTGAGAGAGATCCTCGCTTTCAACTCTTCGCCGTTGATGTATTTCTCCACAATACCCAGTCCGGCGGCGATTTTGCGCTCATCCGACGGCAGGATGCTACCCTCCACCTCATTGACCTTGAGCGCGGTGCTGAAGGTATCCCAGGGGGCGCTGAGGATAGCGACGCGGGATTTGCTCAGCCCCTCCAACAGGCGGGTGACCTGTGGCGCCGGTGTCAATCCGCCGGTAAGCAGCAATCCGGCGATCTTCGGATAGCGGCTGGAGGCATCGGCCGCCAGACTGGTGAGGATGATATCCGAGCGGTCGCCGGGGGTGATGATGAGGCTGTCTTCCAGGATGTTGTCGAGGAAGTTGGGTACCTCCATGGCGGCTATTTTATAGTGGCTCACCTCATGGTTGAGGGACTCTTGATCGCCGCTCAGACAGGCGATGTTTAGCGAGCGGGCGATCTCGCCGACGGTCGGTTTTTCCAGGGTTCGATGTTCCGGGAGTACGTAAAACGGCAGGGTCGGGATGGCCGAAACGGTCAATTCGGCGCTTACCTGTTCGATATTGTCCGGGTCCACCCGATTGACGATGGCGGCCAGCAGTTCACAGCCGCGGTTGTTCAGGGACTCTTCCAGCACCCGTACCGCATCCACCGTTTCGTGGGCGGAGCGGCCATAGCCCTTGATTACCGGCAATAACAGGCAACCGAGGTTGTTGGCCAGGTCGGCGTTAAAATCCAACTCCATGGCAGAGGTGACATCGGAAAAGTCGGTGCCGGCGCAGACCACCATATCCATCTGCTGCTCCACCGCCTTGTATTTGGCCATAACCTGTTTCAGTAGCTCGTCATAGCGCCCTTCCGCCAGCAGATTACGCGCTGTCTCGTCGGTACAGCCGTAGAGGGAGGAGGTAGGTAGGTCGATGCCGTAGCGTTCGGTAATCAGGTGGGTCAGGTCATCACTGCCCCCATTCTCCGGAATGATCGGACGGAAGAAACCGACCCGCTTGGTCAAGGCGGTGAGCATCTCCATCATGCCCAGTACTACCACCGATTTTCCGCTGCCGGGTTCGGCCCCGGCGATATAGATGCTTCTTAACATGGTTGCTTTGGATACTTTTTTAAGTGATACGCATATTGTGCGACGCAGCATGGAAGTAGCATAAGGAGTTTGCCGCGGGAATACCATCACTTTTCTGTGACAAAACGGTTTTCTTGGAGGGTATTCATCCGCCCGGATTGGAACCGGGTTACCTTGTGCTTTAATAGACACAGAATAGCCAAAACGCGAATCTAAGGGGTCACCGATGCGCCCGATCCAGGAAATTGCCGACAAACTCGATTTGACCCCAGACGGGCTGATGGTCTACGGCGACTACATGGCCAAGATTCGCTTGGCTACATTGCGGCAGAATACGGCAAGACAAAAAGGCAAGATCGTATTGGTCTCGGCGATCAACCCCACCCGTAGCGGCGAAGGGAAAACCACGGTCTCCATCGGATTGGCGCAAGGGATGCAGCGGTTAGGCGCCCGTGTGGCCCTGGCCCTGCGGGAACCGTCGCTGGGACCGATCTTCGGTATCAAAGGCGGTGGTGCCGGCGGTGGGCATTGCCAGTTGGAACCCTCCACCCGCATTAATATGCACTTTACCGGCGATATGCACGCGGTCGGTGCCGCCCACAATCTGTTGGCGGCGCTGGTCGACAATGCGGTGCACTTTCACAGTGAACTGGATCTGGAACACCGGCAGGTATTCTGGCGGCGGGTGCTGGATGTCAATGACCGGGCCCTGCGGCAGGCGGTGATCGGTCTTGGCGGCCGGCTGAACGGGGTGCCACGGGAGACCGGTTTTGATATCACCGCCGCCTCTGAAGTGATGGGCATACTCTGCCTGGCTGAGGACCTGACCGATCTGAAGCAGCGTTTGGGCCGTATCCTGGTCGGTTTTGATCGTCAAGGCGCACCGGTCACGGCCAGCGGTTTGCAGGCCACCGGGGCCATGGCGGCGCTGTTGCAGGATGCCATCCTGCCCAATCTGGTGCAGTCCAGCGAAGGGGTGCCGGCGCTGGTGCATGGGGGCCCGTTTGGCAATATCGCCCACGGCTGCAACAGCGTGATCGCCACCAAGAGCGCCGCCGCCCGCGCCGATTATGTGGTGACCGAGGCCGGTTTCGGTTTTGACCTGGGTGCGGAAAAGTTCTTTGATCTGAAATGTCGCAGTGCGGGGCTTTGGCCCCATGCTGTCGTGCTGGTCGTTACGGTGCGCGCCTTGCGTCTGCATGGCGGCGGAAGCCCGCAGAGCGGCGGTACGGTGGAGGAGATCTGTGCCGGACTGGAACATCTGTTTCATCATGTGGAGAGCGTGCAGGCGTTCGGCTTTGAGCCGGTGATCGCGATCAACCGATTTGACGGCGACGATGAGGCGGACCTGAAGGCCATTGAGGACGGATGTCGCGCCTACGATTTGAGTGTGGCCCGCTTTGACGGCTATGCCCGGGGCGGTGCCGGTGGTGAAGCGCTGGCAGAAGCGGTGATGGCGGCGACGGAGCGACCCCAGCCGTCGCCGCGTTTCCTGTATGAGTTGGACGAATCTCCCGAACGCAAGATCCTCGCCGTGGCGAGCACCATCTATGGGGCGAGTGAAGTGGTATTCAGCCGTACGGCCCTGAAAGATCTGGAGCGAATACGCGACCTCGGTTACCAACAACTGCCCATCTGTATTGCCAAGACTCACCTGTCGCTCAGTAGCGACCCGTCCCGGATCGGACATCAAGACGGTTTTGAACTACCGGTGGAATCGGTGCGTATCTCGGCCGGTGCCGGTTATCTGCTGGCCCTGACCGGTGATATCGTCACCATGCCGGGGCTCTCTGCCCGCCCGGCAGCACATCGTATCGATCTCTCCGATGAGGGCGAAGTGCTGGGTGTGTGATGAGGGTATGCGTTCCCACGCGGAGCGTGGGAACGAGGTAAAGCCGGGGAGGGTGGGCACGTTTTTTGTGCCCCCGTTGAAGGTGCGGTACGGACAACCACAGGGTTGCCCCCACAAACGGTTGGATCAATCTCGCCGTAGTGTCGCCGACAGGGCAATCGGTGTGGGGTATTTGAACAACACCCGGTAAGTGGAGACCAGGAAGGTAAGCAGGGTGGCCAACTGGATCAGATAGGATGCCTCCAATCCGATCAATTGACTCTCCCAGGCCAGAACGGCCAGCAGCAGGGAAAATTCGCTCAATTGTCCCAACCGGGCCCCCACCTCGGTCGAGCGGGCCTTCTCTTCTCCGACCATACATAACAGCCGCCCGAAGATGACCGGCTTCAACAGCAGCATGGCAGCGGCGATCAGCAGGGCGGGCAGAATCACGTCATCCAGCATACCCAGATCGAATCCGGCCCCGAGCGAAAAGAAGAACAGCACCAGGAAGAAGTCGCGCAATGGCTTCAGGTTTTCCGAAATAAAGAAGGAGACCGGGCTGGTGGCCAGGGATACGCCGGCGATAAAGGCACCGATTTCGTGGGAGAGACCGAGTGCGGTGGCGGCTTCGGCGAGCCCCAGGCACCAGCCGATGGTGATCAGAAAAATGTACTCCTTGATGGTGTCGAACTTCTTCATCAAGGGGTAAAAAACATAACGCACGAATACCACCGAGATACCGATCAATAGGGGTAGGGCAAGCCCCAGCTTCAGGATTTCCAGCAGAGGCGATTCATTACCGCCGCCGCCTTTCATGATCAGCAGCAGCAGAATGGCGATGAGATCCTGAAACAGCAGGATACTGATTACCAGCTCACCGGTATGCTGGTGATGCAGGACGGTGGTGGGTAGCAGCTTTAGCCCGATGATGGTGCTGGAGAACATCATCGCCGCGCCGACGATCAGCGCTTCCTGCAGATTAAAGCCAAACAGCCAAGCCACCAAACCGCCGCAAAACGCAAACAGGGCAGAACTGAGCAGGGTAACGGTGGTGGTCTTTTTCAACAGCAGCAGCAGTTCACGGGGATTCAGTTCCAGGCCCATCAAAAAAAGCAGGAACATAATACCGATACTGGACATCTCCCTGACCAGTTCGCTGTCGCTCACCAGGCCGGCCGCCGAGGGGCCTAACAAAACACCCAGCAGAATATAGGAGATGAGCAGTGCCTGGCGCGCATACAGCGCCAGGGTGGCAAACACGGCGGCACCGGAAAAAATCAGGAAAATGGTAAAGAGTATCGGGTGCTCAGGCATGAACGCTCACTGATTGCATAAATGACGGATATTCCACAAGCATAGACAGCGCACTATCGGTATACCAATGGCGCCGTCGCAGTACGAAACGGCTACTCGTCCTGCAGCTCCTTCAAGCGGGTGCGGTAGGTTTCATCATCGATCTCGCCCCGGGCGTGTTTCTGCTGGAGTATCTTGATGTGATGACCAGCCCACTCCTCCGGGGACCCGACAGAGCGGTTAAGCCACCAGCGCAGGATCAGGATCCCGGGAATGATAAAAGCCAGTCCAGTCGCGACTTTGATAAGTTGGTCTTCCAGCATTGGACAGGTCCTGGGTCAGGTCGATTAGATTGCCAAGCAAAGCATTATACACCAAGACAAAGCATGGCCGTCAGGCGGGATAACCCCTTCCTGATTGTGCAATAACCCTGGGAAATAGAGCTTGTTTATTTCTCCCGTTCAACTAAACGTAAAGGGTATGGCGGTTTTGGAGGGGAGGAAACATGTTTATTGTTGACGATCCGATACTGGCATTGATCGTGCGTTTTGCGGTGAGAGATCGGGAGATAAACGGGACCGATGAAGCTTTTCTGCGGCGACAAGTGGAGACGCTGAAGCAGTACCTGAAGCGATTCCCGGAAAGTGAGCATGGAGATAAAGTGATCGAGTGGATCGCCGAGTATGCCGCCGAGTATCGTTTATCCTGGCAGCGCCAGGTGGTTTCCCGGCAAGCCGGCAAGACCCGCTGCAGGGATTGCCCGATGAACACTTTTGGTGAGGATGTTTTTTGTCAGGTTCACTACAAATGGATGGAATTACTTCGACGCTACTCGCGGGATGAGATGAACTCGATCGAATATGTGAAGGCCGCTTTGCAGATGTTGCGGCAACACAAACGCCAATTGGTGATACGCAAACGGCATGAGGTGGAGGAGCGGCGACAACTCCGCGCCTACCGCGCCGCACGGAATAGGCCTCTCTAAGTCGAGGTTGGGGCGATAGTCAAAAGATAGACGGTCATGCCCCGGTTCCAGGGGTGCCGCTTCAGCGCAGAAAACCCTATAATCCCGCGATACCGAATTTGCAGTACCGGGAACAGATATGCATATCCATTCGCTCGAACAGTGGCGCCACGACCACAATTTCAATATCGATACCTCCGAAGGTGAACGCAGAACCCGCCTGGTGGTGTGGCTGACCGCGGCCATGATGGTAGTGGAAGTCGCGGCCGGTTATCTGTTCGGTTCCATGGCCCTGTTGGCGGATGGCTGGCATATGGGCACCCATGTGGCAGCCCTGGCTATCTCCCTGTTCGCCTATCGTTATGCCCGGTTGAATGCGGATAATCCGCGCTTTAGTTTCGGTACCGGCAAGGTAACGGCGTTAGGTGGATTTGCCAGCGCCATCACCCTGGCGATGGTCGCCTTATTGATGGGGGCGGAGTCGATCGAAAGGTTGCTGGCCCCCGAGACTATTCGTTTTAATCAGGCGATTCTGGTGGCGGTCGTGGGACTGCTTGTCAATCTGCTCAGTGCCTGGTTGCTGCATGGCGGGAGCGCCGACCCTCACCACCATCACGATCATCACGCTGATCATCATGCGCATCACCCTGGGCATCATCATCACCATGACCAAAACCTGCGCGCTGCCTACCTGCACGTCATTGCCGATGCCTTGACCTCGGTGTTGGCCATCATCGCCCTGATTGCTGGGAAGTATTTTGGCTGGATCTGGATGGATGCGATGATGGGAATTGTCGGGGCGATCTTGATTACCAGTTGGAGTATCGGGCTGCTGAAAGAGACCAGCAGTGTGTTGCTCGATTCGGTGCCCAGCGAAAAGATCGGCCGGCAGATCACCGAGGCGATCGAGGGCGAGTCGGATAACCGCATCGTGGATCTGCATATCTGGCAACTGGGACCGAAAAGCTTCGGTGTCATCGTCTCCCTGGTGACCCACCACCCCAAGGAACCCGACCACTACAAGGCGTTGATCCAGCATATCCACTCCCTGGGACATGTGACGATCGAAGTGACCGGCTGCGAAGGCGACAGTTGTGCCATGCCGCCACGGCAATAACTTTGTGACCCACAATCCTATGCCTACACCTGTCGATAAACTGTTGAAGAAACACCCGAATCTGGTTCAGTCCGATATGCTCAAGGTGGAGTCCCACGTACAGCGCGAGCAGGGCGAATGGCTGATCAATACCTTGACCATTACCGGACAGTCGGTGCCGTTTGTCTATAAACGCAGACGACGTTACAAGTCACTGCAAGGTCAGCGGGTCAATATCACTTACTATCCCGCGGTGGATACCGTGGCCGGGATCGAATTTGAAGTGATGAAGGTGGTGCGCATCCGGGTCGCTTGAATTTCCCTGCCGGCAAAGTCTGTTTTTCCACCGTCTGACCGGTTACGCTTGGAGTTGCTGATTAGTTACAAGTGAATCCAATGTATAACCAAGATCAAGCTTTGCTGCCGGTGAATGGGGTCAACCTGGAGTATCAATGGATCGGGCAACCTACACCGGGCCAACCCGTGTTGGTGCTACTGCATGAAGGGTTGGGCTGTGTGGCGATGTGGCGGGATTTTCCGGAGAATCTGGCCCGTACGACCGGCTTGACCGTGTTTATCTACAGTCGGCAGGGGTATGGTGGATCGGAGCCGTTTACCCAACCCCTCGATGTGGATTTCATGCACCGGGAAGCGCTGGACGTGTTACCGGCCGTGCTGGACAAGGCGGGTATCGAGCGGGCGATCCTGGTCGGACACAGTGATGGTGCTTCTATCGCTCTGATCTATGCCGGTGAACGCCTCGATTCCCGCATCACCGGACTGGTGTTGTTGGCGCCGCATCTGTTTGTCGAGGCAGAGACGCTGCACGGCATCCGTGAAGCCAAGCAACAATTTGATGAAGGTGGCCTGGCCGGGCGCCTGCAGCGCTACCATCTGGCACATACGCAAAGCACCTTCCGGCATTGGGCCGGCATCTGGTTGGATCCCCGGTTTGCCAGCTGGAATATTGAATCCAGTCTCCCCGGCATTACGGTTCCCATGCTCGCGATCATGGGCGAGGATGATCAATACGGCACCCTGACACAGATTCACGCATTGGCTGAACGATTACCCGGGCAGACAACACTTGCCATTCTCAAGGATTGCGGACACTCCCCCCACCTGGAGCAGGGAGATAAGACACTGGAACAGATCTCCCGCTTTGTGGAGAAACTGCAGGGACAGAGCGAGGGCTGATCGACCTGTCCCTGCAGGGTTTTTAGGTGCGAAACTGTCCGGCCATAGCCTGCAGGTCGGCGGCTAGCTGAGCTTGCTGGGTACTGGCCACCGCGGTCTGTTCGGCTCCCTGGGCCGATTGCACCGACAGATCATTGATAGAAACAATACTGCGGTTAATATCATCCGCGACGGCACCCTGTTGTTCGGCCGCTGTCGCGATCTGAGCATTCATATCCTTGATACGGGCAACGGCCTGGTTGATTTCATCCAGCGCATGATCGGCCTGTTCAACCTGGGACAAGCTGTGTTCGGCCTTGGTTTGGCCTTTCTGCATCGCCTGGACCGCCTCTTTGGCACCCTGTTGCAGACGTTCAATCATGGCTTGGATTTCCTGGGTGGATTCCTGGGTCCTGCCTGCCAACGTTCTCACTTCATCAGCCACGACGGCAAAACCGCGACCCTGCTCGCCGGCGCGTGCGGCTTCGATGGCGGCATTGAGTGCCAGTAGATTGGTCTGTTCCGCAATACCGCGGATCACATCCAGGACGCCACCAATATTGTTGCTGTCGGTTTCCAAAGCATGGATAACCACCGCCGCTTGCTCGACTTCATGGGCCAGGTCCCGGGTGGCAATTAATGCCTGTTCGGCCACCGTGCGACCGTTATTGGTGAGTGTGTCCGCTTGTAGGGCCGACTGTTCAGCTTCCGAGGCGTTGCGTGCCACATCCTGAACCGTGGCAACCATTTCAGTCATTGCCGTGGCCACTTGTTCGGTTTCAGACTGCTGCTGCTGGATGCGGGCACTGGTCTCTCCGGTGATAACCGAAGTCTCTTCGGCTGCAGAGGCAAGCTGGATGGTCGTATCGCCCAGCTCCTTTACCACACTCCTGAATTTTTCGCAGATGTTATTGAATGCATTGGCTATCTGACCCAACTCATCGTTGGAGCTGTGGTGACAGCGGACGGTTAGATCGCCACCAGCCATCTTTTGTGAAGTGTCCGTCAAATCACTCACTACATCGCTAATCCCCTTAATGGTAAGGAAGGCGAGTATGCCCAACAGTGCCACTCCGACAGCGATCAGTAGTATGGATATGTTTCGTACAAACCGATTCTCTTCAACCGTTTCGTTATAGGCTTTATTGGCTTCGTCCAGTTGCAGTTTCCAGAGTTTTGCCACGCTGGAGTAGGCGATATCAAAGGTCGGCCCGGTCTGTTTCAGGATCGCTGCTTCCGCTTCCTGATATTTACCCTGCTCAATCAGGCTGGCTACCGCCTTCAGTCCTTGTTTGACGAAGGTCGCCCGTTTATCTGCAAAATCCTGTGCCAACGCTTTCTCCTCAGCACCCAGGGAGGTTGAGATATACTCTTTCCAGATGCCGGTAATGGTGGCGATATTCTCATTGACGTTGGTAATGTGCAGACTGGTAGGGTGATCATGCATCTTCTCTGTATCGGACCCGGGTGCATGCTGGAGCGCGAGCAGTAGCTGGGCATGATTGGTTCTCATCAGGTCGATGATTCTGCTGAGCTTCCCCGTGGGTATCAGCCGATTTTCGTACACCGTCTTAAGGTCATGCTCGGCGGTGCTCATGGCTCGAACGCTGATAATGCCGATAGCGACCAACAATAATGTGGCAAACGAAACCAGAAAAATCAGGCGTGTCTTGATCGAAATGTTGTTGAGTATGTTCACGCAATTTTCTCCAGCACCCAATGGGTGCTCAATGGCTTATTACAAAAGCGTTCCGTAGTGGCGAGAAGCGCTTTATCTACATGGTTGAGAAATTTGCACTGCAAAAATTGGAGTGCGTTACCACCGATCTCCTGTCAGTTATTCCGATAAATACGCCGCTAATCAATCGAGGGACTGCTTGAAAAATGCGTTGGTATGGGATGTGTTAATCATAGCAACCTCAGGTCTGTACATCCCTGTGTGGCGTAACATATCCGTTATGGCTACAGCTTGTGATATTTGTCAGATCGGCTTGGCGGGGAAAATCTTTAGTTGATTACTGTGGGTTTTTAAGCCGAGTGAACTACTCTTCTGTGTGGAATTTAATGTATCGGATGGTAATTACTATTGGAAGTCGCTATGGTGATACTCGGAGGTGTCCCGTGCCTGGAAACCGAGCTCCGGCAAAAAAAGAGGTCAGCGTGTTATCTAAGTTCATCCTATTTGTATTGCCCCCAGTGTTAGTCGCGATGACGGGCTGCAGCGCGGATAATCACGATCATCCTGATCTGGTGACCGGTCATCAACTCTTTGAATACCATTGTGCGCCCTGCCATAAGGCGGATGGTAGCGGTGTTTTTTTAAAAGGGGTCCCGGCCAATCGGGATACCGAACTGTCGGTATGGCAGATTATTCACAAGGTGCAGGATGGTTCGGAAGAGAAAAGCCAGATGCCCAATTTTTCCAAAATGCCTGAACAAGAGGCCGCCAAGATAGCGATCTATCTCAAGCAGCTGGGGCGGAAGTAGATCGGGCCCGATCTTGCGACCGGGCCCGCTGTCAAACAGATCAGGCGGCGTCCACCTTACTGTCGATTACATGGGATGAACGTTTCTGGATCTCGATCCGACGCGGTTTCATCTCTTCCGGAATCTCCCGGACCAATTTTACTTCCAGCATGCCATCCTGAATGGTGGCGCTCGCTACGCGAATGTGATCCGCCAGCTGAAAATTACGCTCGAAGCTGCGATTGGCAATACCGCGATGCAGGAAGGTCCTGTTGTCGTCTCCTTCCTCTTGCTTCTGACCGGAGACGTGCAGCATGTTCTGCCGTACTTCAATCTCCAGGTCGTCGGTGGTGAAACCGGCCACGGCCATGGTAATGGTGTAGTGGTCCTCATCCACCAGCTCGATGTTGTAGGGCGGATAACCGCCGCTGGAGTTGGTGTTGTGGATGGTTTCCAGGGTGTTGGCCAGACGGTCGAAGCCGATGGCGCTACGGAATAGGGGTGAAAGATCATAAGCTCTCATGACGATATCCTCATTAGGTTAAGCGATATTTTCAAGCAGGTGTGTTCAGTCGAACCACACTGTTTCGTGAATCCTTGCGGCATCCACTTGACTATGAATTAGGGATCGCTAAATGGGATTTCAAGCGTTATCAATAAATTTTTTTCAGTGGTTTCTTTCGATCAATCAGGGCAGGCACAGGGGCCTGCCCCTTGCAGGGTTGTGTCATTAGCCATATCGTAGGGGCGGCCCCCTGTGGCCGCCCACACCCCAGACAGCCATAATCACCTGGACAATCCCGTGGTTGCCCGGCTCAATAACCGGTCATTTCCAGATATCCGCGCCCCGACAGACGCCCCTTTTCGTAAACATCCACGGCACCTTCCCAGTAGCGCACGCTCAGGTCCATCTCTTGATCCTCCAGGACCGGCTTGATCTTCAGAATCCGGTTCTGCGTTTTGATCTGTAAGCTCCATTCGATCGGATAACGCCGGCCACTGGAACTCTCCCACCATTTGACCGGAGTGAGGGTTATCTCTTTGAGCGTCAACGGTTGTGATTGACCCTTGGCCGGGATCAGGGTGCCGGCGCTAAAGGGGGTGGCCTTCCCTTCACTGTCGCGCAGACGATAAAACATAAAATTGCTACCGCTATCGAGTTGCAGCGAAAACCAGTCCCAACCGGACTGCTCCCCCGACAGGGCACTGGTTCCCCACTCCCGGTCAAACCAGGAATCGCCGCTCACCGGATAGCTCCGGCCATCCAGGGTAACGCTTCCCTTCGTGTGCAGGCGGGGTACGGAGTAGTAATAGGAAGCGTTACCCGCCTGGGGGCCCTTCTGGCTCAATCCCCGGTCTCCTTGCAGGATGACGCCGACAGTGGGGGTCAAATCCAGCGCGATATCGAACGCCTTGCTTTTGATGTGGATCTGCCAGGGAAAGCTCGATCCCTTTCCGCTCAGCCGCCAGTCCTCCACCCAGACCTGGAAAGGTTCCGCCTCCACGCCTGCCAGGCCGGGGCCGGAACGGACCAGCCTCTCTTCCGTCAGGTGGCGTTTACCCTTGACATCGGTTAGCGCCACATGGGCCATCCAGACCGGGTTGTCGGCCCAGCGTGAGCGGCTGTCGCCGAGGTTTGGCGGGGTCAATGAGTAACGAAAAAATGTCACCTGATAACCGAAGCGGCGGCCGGTTTCGTTATACAGGTTACCGGTAAAGTACCACCACTCGTTACGATACCGGGGGTGGCCGCCATGATCTTGTGGAAAACGGAATGGTCTTACCCGGTCGGCCCGGGCGAAGCCGGCGGCATCGATACTGGAAAGCAGCGCGGTGGCGGAAAATTTTTCCGTCGGCGCGGGCGCTTCGTTACACCCGAACAGGGTCAACGCCAGGAGCAAGCCAAGCCACCCGCGCATGCTACTCCTCCCTCAGCGCCAGCGCGGGGCGCGTGCGTGCCATGCGCAGGCTGGGGTAGAGTCCGGCCAGCAGGGCGGCAAACAGCGCAAAACCGGTGGCTTCCAGCAGGATGTCGGGCGCGAGCTGGCTGGGCATGCTCCAACCGAAGGCGCGCAGGTTGATGACGTGTATCAGGATATCCGACATCTGCCAGCCCAGCGGCATCGCCAACAGGGCGGCCATCAACCCCATCAACAGGGTCTGCAGGCTGATCTGGCCCAGCAGTTGCCGCGGGGTGAGTCCGGTGGCCCGCAAGATGGCGTGCTCCTTGGCGCGCTCCAGTTGCAGCGCCATCATGGCGCTAAGGATGCCGACAAAGGCCACTGCAATCACCAATAGCCGGAGTACGCGGGTAATGGTGAAGGTGCGGTCAAAGATCTCCAGCGACTGTTCCAGTATCTCCCGGTTGGACCTGACCAGCAGGGGACGTGGCGATTGACCGGCCAGCTGTTTGACCCGGGTGAGTAGCGGTTCGATCGGCTGTCCGGGTTTGAGGTAAACGCCCAGGGTGGTGATCCGGTTGTCGTGCCATAGGGCGGCGTAGCGATCGTGTGGCATCACCACCAATCCACGGTCGGAGCCATAATCGAAAAAGATGCCCCCGACGCTAAAACGGACATTGCCGTCGGGCGACAACAGCGAGAATGAATCGCCAACCTGGAGCCGGTTGTGATAGGCGTAGGGCTCGGAGATCAACAGCAGCTCCCCCTTGGCAAAGCGGCCCCAGAGGTCGGGCAGGGTCTCACCCTTGAAGTTGAAACCGCGATAGCTGTGCTTTGCCAGGCCGAGGGCCAACAGACTGACCGGCCCGTGTTCGGTCTCCAGGGTGACGTGGCGACCACTGCTCAAATCTTCCACGCCGGGTAGTGCCCTCAACCGTTCCGGCAGCCAGTCGGGCAGGGGGGCGGAAGCGCGCTTGGAGGCGCTGTGCGTGGCGGTGACGTAGATATCCCCTTGGACAGTTTGGGCCAGCCACTGACCGACGGTGCTGCGAAAGCTCTCCACCATGATGCCCATGCCGATGGTGGCGGCAATCGCCAGCGTCAGGGCCGCGATCGCCGGGCCGGTTCGGCTGAGGCTGGCATCGATGCCCCGCGAAGCCAGTCGGCCGATGGTACCGAAGAGCCGTTTTAGCGGGTGCTGCAGCAGTCGTGAGAGGGGCGGCACCAGCGTCGGCACCAGCAGGCAGTAGCCCATGATGAAACAGAACAGGGCGGCGAAACCCAGCAACAGGCTACGCTCCGAATTCTGCACCAGCAGCAGGCCGCCTCCCATGCCGGCCAGGCCGAACAATAACAGCCAGGGGAGTGCCCGGTGACTCTGCTGTTCGATGACCGAGCGTCGGTTGACGCTGGTGGGTTGGGATCGGGTCGCTTCCCAAGCCGGTACCGAGGCGGCGATCAGGGTGGTCAGCAGGCCGAGCAGGGCACCGGTCAGCAGGATGGTGGGTGACAGGTCGAGCTGGCTGACCGTCAGGGCGAAATAGAGATCATTAATGGTGCGGGTGACCAGCCAAAGCAGTTGCCGCGCCAGCAGGATACCCAGACCCATGCCCACCAGGGTTCCGATCAGCCCGATCACCATCTGCTCAGTCAGGATGGCGCGGAACACCTCGGCCCGGGTCGCGCCCAACAGCCGCATGATGCCGAATTGGCGTCGTCGCTGCAGTACCGAAAAGGTGGCGGTGTTGTAGATCAGGAAGCCGCCTACCAGCAGGGCCAGCAGACTCATGGCGGTCAGGTTGGTCTGGAACGCCTGGCTCATGCT
>NZ_JBNKFS010000035.1:0-22777 GCF_050289425.1 Sedimenticola sp.
GGCCTGTTCAAGACCAATCTCCGCCAGCTACGGGACTATCGGAATATCACTGCTTACATCAAACGCATACACGAATTGCCGGGTATCGCTGATACGGTATCGCCGGAACACATCAAGACAGGGTATTACTCTATCCGCGCCTTGAACCCTTCGGGAATTGTCCCTGTCGGACCCTGTTGACCCAGGGTCATACTGGCCACCCCTTTTGGGGATAAAACAGGGCATGCATTCCCACGCGGAGCGTGGGAACGAGTCATGATCGGCTGGTTCAATGCACGGTACAGACCATACAGGGATCGAATGAGCGCACGATGTGCTGCACCGCCACCGGCTCTTTTTCGCCTTCGCGCACCGGCGCGCCGATCAGCGCCTGCTCCAGCGGACCGGAGACGCCGTTTTGATCGCGGGGCGAGAAGTTCCAGGTGGTGGGGGCGATGATCTGGTAGTTGAGGATGCGGCCGTTTTTGATCCGCACCCAGTGGCCGAGGCTGCCGCGCGCCGCTTCCGTCAAGCCATAACCCTCTGAATCCCGTTTCACGCCGCTGTCGCTACAGAACGGCTCCTTGGGTTTCAGTAACCGTACCCACTGCTCCATTTCGATCAGTACCCGGGGGATCTCCAGCAGCCGGGCGATCATGCGGTTGCGCACGTTGCTGCCGCCGGCGCTCACCAGATCGTTGATCAGCGACTGGCCGTCGATCAACTGACGGGCCAGTGCACCGACTTCCACCACTTCGCCATCCAGGCGCGGCGCCTTGCACCAGGTATACCCGGCATCCACATCCGCATTGGGCAGCGTGACGCCGTGATAGGGGTGCTGCGGTTCGTTCTGCCCCTCCATCCAACTGTGGCTGATATCCTCGGTGATGCGTTCGGAGTTGAGTTTTTTTCGTTTGCCCTGGTACCAGACACCGGAGCGGAAGGTGCGCTCACCCTCCAGGGGGTAGACGCCGTAGCTCATGAAACGGTTGGCGGTTTTACCCAGTTGATCCAGTTGCAGATCATTGGATAACTGCAGCAGGCGACGGAAATCACTCTCGGCCGGATCGCCGGACGCCAACCACGTATCCAGTTGCTGCTGGTTACCGATCTCCAGCACCTGTTCCAGTGGCGCGCCAAACAGGCGCTGTTCCAGAAAGCGGCGAAAACCGCCAAGGATGGTCAGCAGCCGTACCTTCTCCTTGGCCTCGATCCCGCGCGTACTGCCACCGGGCTGGATACCCAGGGTATGGGGCCACTTGCCAGCCATGATGCCCATCAGGTGCATGAACTCGGCGCGCGCCTGCATCACATCCCCGGCGGCACGACCCTTGACCGCCTTGAAGCGCTGAGCCACCGCCTCGAACCAGGGCTCGCTACGGTAGATCTCGCGGGCGAAGTCCGGCATGAAGAAGAGATAGAAGTGGGTGAAGTGATCGGCCAGGTTCTCGCAGGCGTGAATCAGGTTCAACGCCAGCTCACCGTTGCGCGGCCGCACGACCCCCACGGCATGGGCCAGGGCCTCGGCCGAGGCGATGGACTGGGAGACCGAACAGATGCCGCAGATGCGTGGGGTATAGATCAGCGCATCGCGCGGGTCCTTGCCGTGCAGGATCTGCTCAAAACCGCGGTACATGGGGGAGACCACCCAAGCCTCCTTCACCGCGCCCTGATCGATCTCGATCTGCACCTCCAGGTCACCCTCTACCCGGTTGAAAGGTCCGACAATAGTTCTACTCATGACGCCCCTTCTTCTTGGCATGGGGTGGGACAATGATATGGTCCGACACGGCATTCTGGCGCAGCCGTTTCGGGGTCGCTGCCTTGGAGAGCGAGGCCAGCGCCACGAACCACGCCTTGGGCATGTCCGACGGCAGACCGATGGGGATGCCGGCGATCTTCGGCGTCTCCTGGAAGCGGTGTCCCGGCTCCTGGAATCCGGGGGCGGTGCAGTTGATGCAGGCGTAACCGCCACGCAGGCAGGAGCCCTCGCCGTTCCACAAGCGGGTGTTGCAATCGGCGTGGGCCTGGGTGCCCAGGCAGCCCATATGCTCCATCATGCAACCGAGTTGGGAGTGCTCCTCGGCACTCGCCTTGAACTCATAATATTCGTTGCGCGGACAGCCGTGATGCACCAGATGATCGGCATAGCCCCGCGGACGCTGCCACTCATCCAGGTCATCCTCGGTGAAATCCCCCAGCGCCAACTGCATTAGCGTCTCGGTAACCCAGTTGGGATGGGTCGGACAACCCGCCACGTTGATCACCGGCAATCCGCTTTTCGATCGGTAAGCCTCACCCAGCGCACCACCGCGCTCGGTCTCGGCAAACTGCAGACCACAGGCATCCGTGGGATTGCCGCCACCGGCCGTAATACCGCCATAGCTGGCGCCGGTCCCGATACCCAGGGTGTAACCGGCCACAGCGGCCAGGTCCCGCACCCAATCCAGCATGGCGCGGCCGGTACCGGCCAGGATATGGAAACGGCCGGTGTTCTGGGGACCGCGCAGGATGGCCCCTTCGACACAGAAGGCGTCCAGGCGCAGCGTGCCGGCCACTACCGCTTCCAGCAGCGCCACCATCTCCGAGCCGGTCTCTTCACTCAGCATCGGATGCCAGAGTAGGTTGATGCCGGCCCCCTCCAGGGTGTGCAACAGGCTGGGGGATTCGGCATTCAGTAGCGACAGACTGCAGCCGCCGCAGCCACCTGACTGTAGCCAGAGCAGATTGAAGCCGTTCTGTTGATGCTTCGGCAAATCTTTCATTTCACTGTTCCCGGCGGCGCATCGTCACACCGCCTTCAGTTTCGCAGGGTGGGCATCTCTTCTGTGCCCACGTCGTTATGCCTTGTCGTATCCGTGTGGGCACAAACAACGTACCCACCCTACCGTCTCATTCAACTCAACCGGCCGCCCGCAGGGTCAAGGTGAACATGGCGCCCCCGTCCGGATGGTTGGAGGCGACCAGCGAGCCGCCCTGGTCATTGGCCAGGCCATAGCTGATGTAGAGACCCAGCCCGGTCCCCTTGCCCACATCCTTGGTGGTGAAGAAGGGATCGAATACCCGCATCAGATCCTGCTTGGGGATGCCCGGCCCGAAATCCCGCACCTCGATCCGGACCTGGTCCCAATCACGCCAACCACGGATCACCAGGCGCGGCTCCTCCAAATTGTCCATCACGTCAATGGCGTTCTGCACCAGATTGACCAGGATCTGGTGCACCAGCCCCTTAATGCCCACCGCTTCCAGATCCTCCGGAATCTCCAGCGTCACCTCCGGCTTGCGCCGGGCCGCCTTGACCACCCAGTCGACGGCGGTAGACACCACCGGCGCCAGCATGAAGGGTTGGATATCCTCTTGCTGGTTGCCGGAGAAGCGACGCAGATCCAGCACGATATCGCTGACCCGCTCGGCCCCCTCCAGCGTGCCGTCGATCAATGAACCGATATCCGACAGGATATGGTCGATCTTCAACTGTTTGCGCAACGCCTCCCGTTCATCCCCCTCCGCCCCTTTATGGATGGCATCCAGGTAACGGGTAATACGTTCGCCGTAGCGTTTCAGGGCATGCATGTTGCCGAACACGAAGCTGATCGGATTGTTCAACTCATGCGCCACGCCGGCCACCAGACGACCCAGCGATGCCATCTTCTCCGAGTGGACCAACTGCTCCTGGGCCTGTTTCAACTCTTTGTGGGTGGCATTCAACTCTTCATAGGCGCGCCGCAACTCGCCCACCGGTCGGCCGATCAGCACCATACCCACCAGTCGACCGTTATGGTCGTAGCGGGAACTGCAATTCATCGCCAGGGGAGTGGGTGTGCCGTCCGCGCGGATCAGGTTGACCTCGCAGTCGTACACCGTCTCGGAGCGGATCTTGTCGGCGAATCCGTCCACCAGGTGTTGTGAGGATTCGACAAACAGCTCTTTGAAGGATTGATTCAGCAGGGTCTTTTCACTGCGTCCGGTAATGCGTTCCAGGGCCGTGTTGGCTTGTTGGATACGTCCTTGGATATCACACACGATCAACACATCGGTCATCGCCTGCTGGACGCTCTCGATAAAACGCTGCGCCTCTTCCAGCGCGCTGTTTTTCTCTTCCAGCTCCACTTGATAGCGCACCAGATCGGCATACACCAGATCCATCTTCTGGATCACTTCGATCCACGCCTCTTCGCTGCTGCTGGCCAGCGGTATCTGCTCTTCCGATCCCAGCCGGGACATCAGGCTGCCGGCGCCCTTTGCGCCCTGATCAGTCACCATGGTTTACTCCCTGCAGTCATGCTGCGTTTGCCTTCCTGGCCATTGCCGTCTCGAAACAGTATCCCGATGCCGTAGGGTGGGCACGTTTTTTGTGCCCACGCGGTCGCTCACATTCGGGTATTCAGAGACCGGCGCCACTCTCAACATCCTCACTGCACAGTTCATCCTCTTCACATGTCTGCTCCAGCCCATACCGCTCCAGCTTGCTGCGCAGACCTACCCGGGAGAGCCCCAGGTCGCGCGCCGCCTGGCTCTTGTTCCAGCGGTGGCGAATCAGCGACTCGCGCAGAATACGTGCCTCGATGGATTCGATCCGCTCCTTCAACGAACCGTCCAGCGTCGCCAACAGATCGAGCTGCGCCTCATCCTCTTTCGGTGCGGCACGCAGCACCCGGGGTGACAGCAGATCGGCACCCAGAGTCGGCTCGTTGCTCATGACCAACATATGCAGGATCTCATTCTGCAACTCCCGCACATTGCCCGGCCAGTGATAGGCCTGCATGCAAGCAAGGGCTTCGCGGGTAAAGCCTTCCACCTGTTTGTTGAGGGAACGCATCGCCGACTGCAACAGGGCGTGGGCGATGGGTGGAATATCCATCTTGCGATCCCGTAGCGGCGGCAGATGGATGGAGATGGTCGACAGACGATAGAACAGATCCTGACGGAAGCGCCCGGCCCGTACCTCGGTCTCCAGGTCCTTGTTGGTGGCGGCGATAATACGCACATCCACCTTGCGGCGCCGCGCACAACCCAGGGGACGGATCTCCCCCTCCTGGATCACCCGCAACAGCTTCACCTGGAAAGCCGGCGACACTTCGCCGATCTCATCCAGAAAGATGGTACCGCCATCGGCCCGCTCGAACAGGCCGGCCCGATCCTCCACCGCGCCGGTAAAGGCGCCGCGTTTGTAACCGAACAGTTCGCTCTCCAACAATTCATCCGGCAGTGCGGCACAGTTCTCCACCACAAACGGTTTGTCACCGCGCAGGCTGTTATAGTGCAGCGCGCGGGCACACAGCTCCTTACCGGTACCGGATTCGCCCGAGAGCAGCACGGTCACGTCATAGGGCGAGACCCGGTTGACCTTGGCGCAGACCACATCCATCGGACTACCCTCGGCACGCACCACGCCGTCATCGCAATGGTGCTGCTGTTTCAACTGTTTGCGCTTGGCACTGACCTTCTGTTCCAGCACATCGGGGTTACGTTTCAGCTCGATATTGAGCAACTCGTTCTCGCGCTGCAGATCGAACAGATGCGCCGCATTTTTCAGCGTCAGCAACAGGCTGTCGGGATGCCACGGCTTGGTGATGTACTGATAGATACCCGCTTCGTTGACACCCTGGATGATGTCCTCCGCATCGGTATAACCGGAGAGAATCATGCGCACCACGTCCGGCCACTGCTGGCGTACCTTGGTGAGAAACTCCACACCGGTGGTCTCCGGCATGCGTTGATCACAGAGTACGATATGCACCCACTCCCGCTCCAGGATCTGTTCCGCTTCCCGGGCATTGGTGGCGGTCTTCACATCGAAGTCATCTTCCAGGATACGCACCAGTGCTTCCAGGCCGCGTACCTCATCATCCACAATCAGCAGGGTAGGTTGTCTGTTCATGACGCCTGACTCCAGTCATCTTTATCGCGACGGTTGACGTCGCGATGCTGCGCAATGGTAATCGGGGTTCTTGATTTGGGCACTTTGTAAACGAAGTTGTAGCGGGCCACGTGATAGCTGGGATCGAAGCCGTAGAAATTGAGATTCATCCGCTCCAACTCTTCACGTCGGTAGGCCTTCAACGGCTTTTCCGCTTCGTCTGCGTGACGGGTCGCCACCTTGGTGTCGAGCAGCCGTTCGAAATCGGCATCTTCGGCCAAGGCCAGCGCCCGCTGCTGCAATTCGGAGAGAAACTGTGGATTGTCCCGGCCGAAGTAACCGTCCAGCAGCCCCAGCTCGCCCGCCTCTTCAGTGCCCATCGGCAGACGTGCCTGGGTGATACGTCGGGCCCGCTCTTCGCCGACCCGCTTCGGCAACAGGTAGGTCCAATACTCGGAGCCGAACAGGTTGCCCATATCCTTGTAATGCGGGTTGAGCACCACGCCGCTGCGCGCCCAGACATAATCGGCCGCGCGGGCAAGGAATACCCCGCCGGCCCCGGCGTTGCCCTGCAGGGCGGAGACGGTCAAGTGGCTCTCGGTGGTAATGATCTCGCACGCCAGATCGTTGATAGCGTTGATGTTGGCCCAGGATTCGTCGGCCGGGCTGTCGGCCGCTTCAATGGTGTTGAGATGAATACCGTTGGACCAGAAATCCGGGCCACCCATCAGCACAATCACCCGGGTGTCACGCTGACGGGCCGCGCAGTAAGCTTCACGCAGCCGGTTGCACTGCTCCGTACTCATCGCGCCGTTGTAAAAAGGGAAGTGCAGATAACCGACCCGTCCCCGCTCTTCGTAATGGATGTCGCTGTAGCCGTCACTGATCTCCGGCAGGTCGGAAAGCAGTCGGTTCAGTACTCGGGTGGCCGGCAACTTGAACGGGTGCTCACCGCTCTTGTCGCGCAAATGTCCGATCCACACCGCCCCATCCAGCGTGGCGCGACAAATCGCATTCGCACTGTAACCGAGCAAGCTACCGGGTTCGCCCTGAAGACCCTTGGCGGGATGCGCGTCATAGAGCATCACTTCCCGACCGAAGATCCAGTCCCGTACGCCGGGAAAACCGTCGCCGCTACGGATCTTGCGCAACACGGTGGCGGTATCGTCCCGCTGCCAGTCGATACGCCGGTCGGACTGCTGCATCAGCGGTTGCAGAGAACCTTTGACATCGCTCCGACTGTAGTCCAACGGTTCGGGCGTGAAGTCGGGCTGCTGCATCCGCTCCACCGCCAGCAATACGCCTTGCAGCGCCGCCTCGGTCACTTCATTGCGGTACAGGCTCGCCTTGCTCGCCTCGCGCAAGGGGAAGTTGACACTGGCCCAGATATCGCCGGCGTCCATCTCGGCATTGGCTTGCAATACCGTCACGCCCCACTCCGTCTCACCTTTGAGGATCGCCCAATCCAGCGCCGAGGGTCCACGGTCGCCCTTGATGCCGGGATGCACAATCAGGCAGGTGTGGTGGCGCCAAATCGCTTCCGGGATAGCGCGCTTGAGAAACGGCGCCACAATCAGGTCGGGCTGGAACAGATCCACCGATTGCAGGGTGACCGCGTCATTGATATCGAACTCCACCGACACCGTATGGCCGCGCTTTTTCAGTTCGATATGCAGCCGCTGGCTCAGACTGTTGAAGGCGTGGGTCAATAGCAGGATCTTCATAAGAATAGGTTCCGCTCAGCAGATTCTTGGCAACTGTTCGCCAGCCAGCCAGTCGACGATCCGGCTACCGCCGAAGCTGGTCTCCATCTGGATAAAGTTGTGCTCGTCCTCGATCACCTCGCCAATGATGGCGGCCTCCGCCCCCTTGGAGTGGGCGCGCATCACCGCCAATAACCGATCCGCATCCTCGGCGGCACAGATGGCGATCAACTTGCCTTCGTTGGCCACATAGAGGGGATCGAGTCCCAACAGTTCACAGGCGGCGTGCACCTCCGGTTTCACCGGAATAGCCTCTTCCCGCAACTGCATGCCGACGCCGGATTGCTGGGCCATTTCATTCAGGGTGGAAGCCAGACCACCACGGGTCGGATCACGCAGGCAGTGGATATCCGGCACCGCTTCCACCATGGCGGCGACCAGGTCGTGCAGCGCCTGGGAGTCCGATTCGATGGTGGTTTCAAAGGTCAGGTTTTCCCGCTTCGACATGATGGCAACACCGTGATCGCCCATGCTGCCGGAGACCAGGATCTTGTCGCCCTGCCGTGCCCGGTCGCCGGAGATGTTGACCCCTTCGGGCACCACGCCGATGCCGGTGGTGGTGATAAAAACGCCGTCACCCTTGCCCTTCTCCACCACCTTGGTGTCGCCGGTCACCACCGGTACACCGGCGCGATTGGCGGCGGCCGCCATACTCTCGACGATGCGCTTCAGATCGGCCAGCGGGAAGCCCTCTTCCAGGATAAAGCCGGCCGACAGGTAGAGCGGCTTGGCGCCGGACATGGCCACGTCGTTGACCGTGCCGTGCACCGACAGCGAACCGATATCGCCACCGGGGAAAAACAGTGGCGAGATCACATGACCGTCCACGCTCATCACCATACGTCCGCGGGACACATCGAAAGCGGCCTGGTCATTGCCCTGGCGCAACAGTTCGTTGTCCAGGGTGCCGACAAACAGTTCATCGATCAACTGTGCCATAGCACGCCCGCCACTGCCGTGGGTCATGTCGACAGTACCGCTCTTCAGGTCCAGTCGGCTGGTGTATCTTTTTTTATTCATGCGTTTCGATTCATCTACAAAAAATAATCGGTTCGTTGGGTGGGCAGGTCGTCAGTGCCCACGCGGGTGTTATGCATTCCCACGCAGAGCGTGGGAACGAGGTCCATGGGTGAATCTCCCGTTGCACCGTCCCGGGCAGCAACCGTAGGGTGGACACGTTTTGTGCCCACGCGTAGCTATGACGCCGCCTGCTCACGGAAACGACCATAGGTCCAGTAAGCGGCACAAGCCCCCTCCGAGCTGACCATGCAGGAGCCCATCGGATTCTCCGGGGTGCAGACGGTGCCGAACAGCTTGCAGTCGGTCGGTCGCTTCACGCCACGCAGGATAGCCGGGCATTCACACCCTTTCACATCAGCCGCGGGTACCTCTTCCACCGGGAAACGTAACTCGGCATCGAACTCGGCAAACGGTTTCTTGATGCGTAGCGCGCTATAGGGCACCAGTCCCAGACCGCGCCACTCAAACGAGCGGCGCAACTCGAAGATCTCCGCCACCAATTTCTTTGCCTTCAGATTGCCCTCGGGCGAAACCACCCGGGTGTATTCGTTCTCCACATCGTGCCGCCCGGCATTGAGCTGACGCACCAGCATCAGGATCGACTGCATCACGTCCAGCGGCTCAAACCCGGCGATCACCACCGGACGCTGAAACTCTTCGGCGAAAAATTCATAGGGCTGGCTGCCGATGATGGAGCTGACGTGGGAGGGGCCGAGAAAACCGTCCAGCGAAACCGTGCCCAGCTCGCGCACCTCGGGTGACTCCAGGATGTTCTGGATTGCCGCCGGGGTGAGTACATGATTGCAGAACACGGAGAAATTTTTCAGTCCCATCGCCTGGGCCTGTTTGATCGCCACAGCGGTGGGTGGCGTGGTAGTCTCGAAGCCGATGGCAAAGAAGACCACCTGTTGCTCCGGATGCTCACGCGCGATATTGAGCGCATCCTGGGTGGAGTAGACCATGCGGATATCCGCCCCCTCCGCTTTGGCCTTAAGCAGGCTTTTACGTTTGGAGGCCGGCACCCGTAGCATGTCGCCATAAGAGCAGAGAGTGACGCCGTGCTGCTCGGCCATGGCGATCGCCATGTCGATGCGGGCGATCGGCAAGACGCAAACCGGGCAGCCGGGACCGTGCACCAGCCGCACATTATCCGGCAACAGATCCTGTACCCCGTAACGGAAAATGGCGTGGGTATGTCCGCCGCAAAACTCCATCAAGTGATAGCGGCGATCGGGCCGGGCCTCGGCGGCAATCGCCTTGGAGAGTTTTTGTGCCGTCGCCTTGGCGCGGAACTCGTCGACGTATTTCATGCGGCACCTCCCTGTGCCGCACCCTGCGGGCAGCTCCACTGTGCAAAACGGCTATCCTGCCGTTTTGTCATGCGGCAAGCACCTCCCTGTGCCGCACCCTGACGGGCGGCCTGCGGCCGTGAAAATTGTCTCTCCTGCCAATTTTTCATAACGCCTCCGCCGTCATGCCCGCCTCTTCGAACAGCTTGAGGGTGGCGGCCGCCTCCTCTTCACTGATCTTGTTGAGGGCGTAGCCGACATGAATCAACAGGTAGTCACCGATGGTCACATCTTCCACCAGCGCGGTGGAGACTGCCTTCTTGACGTTACCCACCGAGACGGTGGCCATGTCCGCTTCCACATCGATCTCAACTACCTTGCCGGGAATCGCCAGACACATTGCAATAACACCTCATATCGTTCGCGGCTGAAGCCGCCTCTACAACCGTATGCATTCCCACGCAGAGCGAGGGAACGAGAAAAGCGACTTAAGGTAGGCACGTAGTTTGTGCCCACACGGCTACGCAGGCTACGCCATGCGTGACTTGATCCACGCATACCAGGCATCCATCCCCTCGCCACTCTTGGCCGAGAGCTGCAGCACCTCGATACCGGGATTGACCCGTTTGGCAAACTCGATGCACTTCGCCACGTCAAAATCGAGGTACGGCAGCAGGTCGACCTTGTTCAGGATCATCAGGTCGGCGGCATGGAACATGTCCGGATAATTTCAGCGGTTTGTCTTCGCCCTCGGTGACCGACAGGATCGCGACTTTGTGCGCTTCGCCCAGATCGAAGGCGGCCGGGCAAACCAAGTTACCGACGTTTTCGATAAACAGCAGGCTGTTATCGTCCGGTTTCAGACTCTCCATGGCATGGCCAACCATGTGGGCGTCCAGATGACACCCCTTACCGGTATTGATCTGCAGCGCCGTCACACCGGTTTCACGGATACGGTCGGCATCGTTGGCGGTCTGCTGGTCGCCCTCAATCACCGTAATCGGCAGTTCCGCTTTCAAGTCGTCGATACTACGGGTCAGCAGCGTGGTCTTGCCGGAACCGGGACTGGAGACCAGATTCAGCGCCAGGATCTGCCGTTCCTGAAACAGTTGTCGGTTGGCGGTGGCGTACTGGTTGTTCTTGCCCAGGATATCCTGTTCGATCTGCACCATGCGCGACTGACTCATGCCGGGTGCGTGGGCGTGCGCCGGACCCTGACCGTAGTCGTGATGGTGACCATGGGTATGCTGATGGTGGCCGTGTTCTTGGTCATGATCGTGGGTATGATCGTGATCGCCATGGCGATGATGGTGCCCATGGGCATGACTGTGCTCATGGTCATGATGATGGTGGTGGTGATCATGAGCATGGTCGTGACTCACCTCCTGACCCTCGATCCGGGTTTCACCTTCGCCGCAGCCGCATACGGTACACATCAGTCCACCTCCAGTTCTTTGATTCGCAGCTCATCGCCGCCGGTAATCTGTAATTGAAAACTGCCGCAATCCGGGCAGGCGTCGAAACGCTGCCGGATCGGTACGCTCTTGGAACACTCCAGGCACCAGGCCGTACCGGGCATCTCGATAATCTCCAGCCTCGCCCCTTCCGCCAGGCTATTGCGCGTCACCGCGTCGAACCCGAAGCGCAACGCTTCCAGCTCCACGCCCGCCAACGGACCGATCTCCAGCCACACCGACTTCACCTTACTGAACTGCTGGGCGGCGGCTTGCTCTTCCATGACCTGGAGGATACCTTCACATATCGACATTTCGTGCATTCATTAACGCCTGTTGCTTCGACACTTCCCTGTGGCCTGGTTCCGGCCCGGCCCTCCATGGCCGGTCGTTCGATCACTGCGAATGTCCACCGGACATTCGGTTAATCTCACCCTTCACATATCGACATTTCGTGCATTCATTAACGCCCTTAAAAACCGCGTTTTAAGCCGCGAATGAACGCGAACTAAAAAAACGGTAACCGTAGGGTGGGCACGTTGTTTGTGCCCACATGTCAGCACCGATCAACAATCCGCGCGGGCATACAAGACGTGCCCACCCTACCAACTGCATAAAAAAACTCCCTGAGTGAGACATTGAGTACATCTCTATGCATGTGAACACACGTCTCCATACTGGATAGCCACGTAAAATATATAAATATTTGCTTGTATTCGCGTTCATTCGCGGCTATTTCTCACCCAACATCAATCCTGCTCAATGTTCAATTCATACCCCACACAGGGATCGATCGCGTTAATCAACAGGGCCGCCTGCTGGCGCAGCGCTTCGGCCGAATCCACCACCAATCCACTCAATCCCTCCGCCAACACTCCGTTCGGGTGAAAATTCCACTCCGTCGGGGCCAGGATCTGGTAGCGGGCTACCCGCCCAGCGTCCAATACCACATGGTGAATCAGGCGCCCGCGGGCCGCCTCCACCTGGGCGATACCGCTCCCCTGAACCGGCTCCTGTTCCGATACAGACTCGGCATATTCATCGCTGCCTTGACGTAACCGCTCCGAGATGCCCGCCAACTCAACCAACCGGGCCGTGAAGCGGGCCAGTAAACCGGGGCCATAGGTCTCTGTCACGGCTGTCACCAGTATCTCTTCCCGTACCCGGGTGAACGGCGATGTCTCCCGACACAGGCCGGCGAGTTGTGGCACGGCGATAAACCGATTGGCATCCGGCTGTTCCAACTGCTGCCGCAGATACGACGTATCCAGTGGCGGTAATGGATTGATCGTCGTGCCACCCAATCCACTCCAGCCGTTGTCCTGTACCCAATGCAGCATCTGCGCCGCCGGAGATTCTTCCTGGCTCGCCCAGCTCAACAGCCCGTCGACCGAACCCAACGCCAACCATTGCGCGGGAGGCATACCAAACACTTGCTCCTGCAATAGCCGCTCAAATTGCTCCACCCATGCCGCCGTCGCCGCATCCCACTCTACGAAGGGCATTGCCCCCGGTATAAAGGGGCGCCCGTTGGGAAACGAGGTAGCACGATAGCGCTGAATCAGCTGCATCATTTCGCCTACCCCGGCGACAACCTGGGGCAAACCGAGAAACTCCGGCCAATCCAGCAACACCCGCCACAGGTGCTCCTTGGCTGTCTCCAACCAGACCAATGCTTCCCGGGCGGTGTGACGATCGGCCAGATCCGGCAGACCCAGCGCCTGCTCGCAAGCCGTCACGGCCGCATGGGCTTGGGCGGTACCACAAACGCTATAGAGCAACGGCAAGGTCTGCAATAACTCATCCACGCTTTTGCCGCGGAATATCCGCGGCGTCTGCAACGGCCGGGAGGAACGGATATCGACCTTCGCCACGACGCCGTTGTGCCACTTCAGGTCGATATCCAACCGCCCTTCTATATTGCCAACCGTATTGCCCATCGGACCAACCAGCCCTCCAGATTTCAGAATGCCACTGCCAAGCCCAGCAGGTGGCTAGAGCTGAGCAAAATGCAGGCCAGCCAATACGCGAGGCTACCGGAAAGCCTGGACCCCGCGCGCCCGGCCTGGCATTTGCTCACCAGGCGCGATGCGAACAGAACATGGAAAGAGTGCAAATACCTACAGCAATTCAAACGGTTACAAATCCATTCCTAGGTGGTAAACCGCTTGGTCGCGGCAATATTCCGGGGGTTGGTAACCCACTTTCCAGTCAACACCTATTTAGCGGGAAGAGATCCTAAGACCTCAATAGCCGCCCATATATCGGTAACATTGTGACCAGTTTAGAATAAAAAGTGGATAGTTTATTTGCGCTAGCGCAAACGCGTTGTAGTTAATACACCACCACACGCAAGCCGTTTAACCAGAATTGAACGCTTAATAGAAAGCGTCTATGCAGATGACACGCCAGCCAGCATACATGCTGGCTGATAGGCATTCCCACGCGGAGCGTGGGAACGAGAACATGAAGAGTCCCGCCGGGACTAGAGTGAAGACGCAGCCCGGGCCGCCTGATCGTAGAGACCGGACAGGGAACGCAGTACCCGGGCCAACTCGCCGATCTCTTGATTACCGGCGCCAAGGATGCCGAGGGAGTCCACCAGGCAACCCTCGCGGATCTCTCTATAGCGCAGACAGAGCGCCTCGCCCTTGTCGCTAGTGGAGAAGAAGTTCTCCTTACCCTGCTTCTCGGTCTCCACCAACCCCAGCTTCACCAGTTTGCGCAGTGAGTAGGTGGCGGTGTGGGTATCTTCGATGTTCAGATTGAAACAGATATCCGCCACCTTCTTGGCCCGTCCACGATGATTGACGTTATGCAGGATCAGGATATCGGTGGGATTGAGGTCGGGCATGCCGCTGGCGGTCATACAGCGCTCGATCCAGCGGTTGAAAGCGTTGTTCGCAATGATCAGACCGTACTCCAGCTCACTCAGCTCAATGCTCTTTTCAGAGACCAAATGGGACGAGGAGACGATCGGTTGTTTCTTTTTTACAGACATCCTTAAGCACCCGTTACTGCCGATACTGGGAGACTACCATCTGATCAGCGTTCTGTCGTTAGCAGCAACGAACCGAAACCGACGAACAGCCCGCCGGTGATCCGGTTGAAGCGCACCCCCCAGGAAGAGTTGTGCAACCACCCTCTGCAGCGACTGGCCATCAAGGCGTAACTCAAGAGAAAAGTGAACGAGAGCAGGCCAAAAGTGCCGGCCAGCAGTGCGAACTGTGGCAGCATGGCCGCCGTCGGTTCGATAAACTGCGGAAACAGCGCCGTACAGAAGGCGATCGCCTTGGGATTACTGACCGCCACCATGAAGGCTTGGAAAAAGAGCTGGGCCGGGGAGCGGGCGGCGACCGCCACTTCACCGACCGGCAACCGCCCCAACCCACTGCGCCAGAGACGGATTCCCAGGTAGATCAAATAGAGTCCGCCGACCCACTTCACCAGCTGAAAGACCGCCTCTGAGGTGTGGATCAGCGCACCAAGCCCGATAGAAGACAAGGCGGCCAGCAACACAATGCCGGCCACGTTGCCCAAAATGGCGACCAAGGTGCGCCGCATCCCCAGGGTGACTGCATTGGTGACCGCCAACAATACCGCCGGACCCGGCGATGCGGTGGCCACCAATGCAATCAGCAGAAAGGTCAGATATTCGGTCAATCCCATACGGTCGCTCCCTTCCCGTTATGTCGGCTCACCGTAACCGCCGCCGCCCGGGGTCTCAATGATGAACAGATCATCCGGCGCCATCTCCACCTGTCCCTGATGGCCCAATTCAGTGACCCGTCCATCCGCATGCTCAACATAGTTGTGGCCCACTTGGCCGGGATGCCCACCGGCCATGCCGTAGGGCGGCACCCGGCGATGTCCGGCCAGTATATTGGCCGTCATCGGTTGCAGGAAGCGGAGCCGGCGGATCGTGCCGTCACCGCCACTGTGTTGCCCCGCTCCACCGGAACCGCGGCGAATGGAGAAAGATTCCAGCCGTACCGGAAAACGCCACTCCAACACCTCCGGATCGGTCAGACGCGAATTGGTCATGTGGGTGTGTACCGCCGACGTGCCATCGTGCTGCCGGGTGGCACCGGCACCGCCGCACAGCGTCTCATAGTACTGATACTGTTGATTACCCCAAGTGAAATTATTCATCGTACCCTGGGAACCAGCCGCCACCCCCAGCGCGCCAAACAGGGTATCGACGATCACCTGTGACGTCTCCACATTGCCGGCCACCACCGCCGCCGGGTAGTCGGGATTGATCATTGAACCTTGCGGAATAATCACTTCCAGCGGTTTCAGGCAACCTTCGTTGAGCGGGATCATGTCGTCCACCAGACAACGGAACACATACAGCACCGCCGCCCGGCAGACCGCCGACGGCGCATTGTAGTTGCCGGGATGCTGAGCGCTGGTACCGGTAAAGTCGATGGTGGCGCGGCGCTGCTCCCGGTGCAGCGTGATCTTGACGCAGACCCGGTGACCGTCATCCATTTCGTAGCAGAATTCACCGTCGTTCAGCACATCCAGCACCCTTCGCACCGACTCCTCAGCGTTATCCTGCACATGTCGCATATAGGCGTGCACCACGGCCAGACCGAAGTGGTCCACCATGCGCATCAACTCCTGCACACCCTTTTCACAGGCCGCCAGTTGGGCCTGGAAGTCGGCGATATTGGTATCGATATTGCGCGCCGGCCAGGGACGACTGGCCAACAGATCCCGAATCTCCCGCTCACAGAAACGGCCCCGGTCAACCAACTTGACGTTATTGATCAGGATCCCCTCCTGCACCACCGAGGTGGAGTCAGGCGGCATGGAGCCGGGGGTGGTACCGCCGATGTCGGCATGGTGCCCGCGGGAGGCGACATAGAAGATCACCGTTTCACCGGATGGATCGAACACCGGTTTGATCAACGTGACATCCGGCAGATGGGTACCGCCGTTGTAGGGGTCGTTCAGCAGGTAGGCATCCCCCGGCTGCATGGTGCCGGTGCGCTCCCGGATCACCGTTTTGATACTCTCGCTCATGGAGCCCAGGTGCACCGGCATATGCGGCGCATTGGCGATCAGCTCGCCCTGCTGGTCAAACACCGCACAGGAGAAGTCGAGCCGCTCCTTGATATTCACCGAGGCGGCGGTGTTTTCCAGCACCATACCCATCTGCTCGGCTATCGACATGAACAGGTTGTTGAAGATCTCCAACATCACCGGATCGACCTGGGTGCCGATCGCGACCCGTTCCGGCAACGGCAGATAGCGCTCCAGGACGATATTGTTGTCCCGGGTCAGTGTCGCCTGCCAGCCCGGCTCCACCACAATGGTGCCGGTCTGTTCGATCACCACCGCCGGGCCCTGGACCGGGTGATCGGTTGGCAGTGTTTCGCGCGCATAAAAAGGCGTTTCCCTGGCCATGCCGTCCATCACCGTTGGATGAACCGAGAGCGCTTGCAACGCACTCTCAGCGGCGATTTTTTCAGTAACCAGTGCCGGATGCTCGCCGGCACCGATCACCTCCACCTGGATCGCTTCCACGATCAGCGGTTTCTCCGGCGAGATAAAGCCGAAGCGCTGCTGATGCGCCTGTTCAAAGCCGCGTTGAATCTCCGACAACTCGTCAAAGGCGACCAGCAGGGCGGTATCCGACCCCAGATAGCGCAGGTGCAACTTGCGTTCGCAGCGGATCGCCTCGGCCCGCACACCTTGGGCCTGCATCTCCGCCACCCCTTCGTTTTGCAGACGGTCCAATCCGCTAATCAGCTCCAACATGCGTTCCGGTTTGAGGGGGGCCTCCACCGCCTGATCACGCATCAATCGACGGTCGGCCAACCCCATGCCAAAGGCGGAGAGCACACCCGAGTGGGGGTGCAGATAGACCCGTTTCATCCCCAGGGAGTCAGCCACCAGGCAGGCGTGTTGTCCGCCGGCCCCGCCGAAGCAGCAGAGGGTGTACTCCGACACATCGTAACCACGCTGCACCGAGATCCGTTTGATCGCATTAGCCATACTGATCACGGCGATGGCGAGAAAACCCTCAGCCACCTGCTCCGGTGTACGTGACTCGCCGGTGGCCTGGTTGACCTGCTGCGCCAACTGGCCGAACTTGTCACGCACCACCTGCGCATCCAACGGCTGATCGGCGTGAGGACCGAATACCTTGGGAAAGTGATCCGGCTGTAGCTTGCCCAGCATGACGTTGCAGTCGGTGACAGTCAGCGGCCCGCCATTGCGATAGCAGGCCGGTCCGGGATTGGCCCCGGCTGACTCCGGCCCGACCCGAAAACGGGCACCATCAAATTGCAACATGGAGCCGCCGCCGGCGGCCACGGTATGGATCAGCATCATCGGCGCACGCAGCCGCACCCCGGCCACCTGGGTCTCGAAGGCACGTTCATACTCGCCGGCATAGTGGCTGACGTCGGTCGAGGTGCCGCCCATGTCGAAGCCGATCAGTTTGTCGAAACCGGCCGCCTCGGCGGTGCGCACCATGCCCACCACCCCACCGGCCGGACCGGAGAGAATTGCGTCCTTGCCCTGGAACCGATAGGCATCGGTCAGGCCACCGTTGGATTGCATGAACAGCAGGCGACCGCCGGCCTGCTGCATACCGTCCAGTTCGGAAGAGACTTGCTCCACGTAACGACGCAGGATTGGCGACAGATAGGCATCCACCACCGTGGTGTCGCCGCGGCTCACCAGCTTCATCAGCGGACTCACTTCGGAACTGATGGAGATCTGGCTAAAGCCGATTTCACGGGCGATCTCGGCCACGCGCTGTTCGTGGGCTGGATAGCGATAGCTGTGCATGAACAACACGGCCAGGGTGCGCAGACCGTTATCAAAGGCGGTCTGCAAACCGTCGCGGACGGCGGCTTCATCCAGCGGGCAAATCAATTCGCCCTGCGCCCCGACCCGCTCATCCACCTCCAGCACCTGGCTGTAGAGCATCTCCGGCAGTTCGATATCCAGGGTAAACAGCTCCGGGCGGGTCTGGTAACCGATACGCAACGCATCGCCGAACCCCTTGGTCACCAGCAGCAGCGTCGGCTCACCCTGGCGCTCCAGCAAGGCATTGGTCGCCACGGTAGTACCCATCTTCACCGCATCGATCTGTTCGGCCGGCAGCGGTTCATCTTTGGCCACACCCAGCAGATCTCGGATTCCCTGGATGGCCGCGTCCCGGTACTGGGCCGGATTTTCCGACAGCAACTTATGGGTCACCAAACTGCCATCAGGACGCTGCGCCACCACATCGGTAAAGGTACCCCCCCGGTCGATCCAGAACTGCCATTTGAAGGTCACCGCGTTATCTTCTCTCTTCACCATTTCACTCATCGATTGAAAATTCCATAAACACGACCCATCAACCGCGGGTCATCATTGAAGGCAGCCAGGTGGCGATCTCTGGGAATGCGGTCACCAGCACCACGGCCAGCAACAGCAGCAGGAAAAACGGCAGCGCATAGGTGGCGATGCGCAGAATGTTCTTGCCGGTCAGCCCCTGCAGGACAAACAGATTGAAACCGACCGGCGGGGTGATCTGGGACATCTCCACCACCAGTACCAGATAGATGCCGAACCAGAGCAGATCGATACCGGCCTGCTCCACCATCGGCAGCACCACCGAGGTGGTCAAAACCACCACCGAGATCCCGTCCAGAAAGCAACCCAACAGAACGAAGAACAGGGTCAACACCACGATCAAGCCCAGCGGACCGAGACCCAGGGTGGCGATGTACTCCGCCAGCGCCCGGGGGATACCGGTAAAGCCCATGGCGATGGTCAAAAACGCGGCACCGGCCAGGATAAAGGCGATCATGCAACTAGTGCGGGTCGCCCCCATCAAGCTCTCCATAAAGGTTTGCCGGGTCAGTGTACCGGTCACCCCGGAGAGCACCAGGGCACCGAACACACCGAACACCGCTGCCTCGGTCGCCGTCGCCAGACCGCCATAGATCGAGCCGAGGACAAACAGGATCAGCCCGACCACTGGTAGCAGATGCATGGAGGCACGAATCTTCTCGCGTAGCGGCACATCCGGTTCAGGAGGTGGCATCCGTTTATGATTGAGAATGGCCCAGATCATGGTGTAACCCATGAACAGCAGGATCAATAGCAACCCGGGCAAGGCCCCGGCGATAAACAGCCGCGAGATGGAAACCTCGGCCGACACGCCGTAGACGATCAATATAATGGACGGCGGAATCAACAGCCCCAAGGTGCCGGAACCCGCCAGGGTACCCAGAGACATGCGCTCGTCATAGCCGCGTCTCGCCAGTTCGGGGGCAGTCATGCGGCCAATCGTCGCTGCCGTAGCCGCGGACGAGCCGGAGACGGCGGCAAAGATACCGCAACCAAGAATATTGACGTGCAACAGCCGTCCCGGCAGGTGGTTCAGCCAAGGAGCCAAGCCGCTGAACAGATCCTCCGACAAGCGGGTACGAAACAGGATTTCACCCATCCAGATAAATAGCGGTAACGCCGTCAGGCTCCAACTGGCGGAGGAACCCCAGGTCGTGGTTGCCATGATCAAACCGATATTGCCGGTATCATTCAGCAGCAGTCCGATAAACGCGATCGAAAACAGGGTAACGGCTACCCAGAGTCCGCTGGCCAACAGGCCGAACAGCAGCAGGGTCAGTACCAAAGTCATTAGCAGCGGATCCATATCACTCTCCTCCGCCGGTTAGCGAAACATCATCGTGCTGCATGTATTGCGGTTGCTCGCCGGTCAGCAGCAAGACCAGCTCATCCAGCAAGGCGATCTCCAGAATCAGCAAACCGATAGCCATCGGAGCCTGAGGGATCCACAGCGGGACCGGGATATAGCCCTGACTCAACTCGTCGAACTGATAGGATTCGATCACCAACAGCGACACCGACCAGGCGGCATAGCCCACCAGTATCAGGGCTAACAGCAGGATCGTCCCCTCGATGAATCGCCGCCGCACACCCTGCAGATGACTGATCAAAAGATTGACCCGAATATGCCCGCCGCTACGCAGGGTATAAGCCAGGGCGAGGAAGCTGGCGGCCGCCAACAGGAAGCCGGAAAAGTCCTCGGTGGAGGGGATCACCACACCGAACCAACGGCCAACAATCTGCGCCAGGATAAGCAGTGCCATCATCACCAGGCAGAGACCGGCCACCACACCGGCCGCGAAATATATTTTGTCGAGTAGTCTGCGCATAAGGCAAACAGTAGGGCCGACGGTCGTACCGCCGACCCCACTGCCCATCATTGCATCGCCTTGAGAATTTCGGCGCCCTCGGCACCGGCCTCATCGGCCCACTCCTTGCCCATTACCGCTCCAATCTCCTTCAGCTCCGCCTTGAACTGATCGGTAGGCGAACTCACCTGCATGCCCTTCTCTTTCAGCATGTCCGTCTTCTCTTGCGTTTCGCTGACCGCCATCTCCCAGCCACGTGCTTCCGCCTTGGCGGCCGCCGCCATCACGGCATCCTGTACCGACGCCGGCAGTCGCTTAAAGGCCCGGGCGTTAACAATCACCATATTCTTTGGGATCCATGCCTGGGTATCGGTGTAATGACCGACAAAATCCCACGCCTGACTGCTCACCCCGGTTGAGGGCGAGGTGACCATCGCATCGATAATGCCGGTACTGAAAGCCTGCGGAATCTCCGGTGTCTGCACGGTGGTCGGGGAACTCCCCAGCAACACAGCCAGACGCGAAGTGGTGGGGCTGTAGGCGCGCATCTTGCCACCCCAAAAATCCTTCACCGAAGAGACCGGATTCTTGGTATAGAAGCCCTGCGGTGGCCAAGGCACCGCGTACAGCAGTTTCAAGCCATCCTTTTGCAAACGCTTTTCCACATGCGGCCGGCTCGCCTTCCACAGCTTTTTGGCACTGTCAAAGTCGCTAGCGAGGAACGGGATATTGTCCGCCTTGAATATCGGATCATCGTTACCCAGCAATCCCATAAACAGCTCGCCGATATTGACCTGGCCGCTGCGCACAGCGCGATGGATCTGGGGATGCTTGAACAGCGAGGCACCGGAGTGGACGGTAATCTCCAACTCGCCGTTGGTGGCACTCTTCACATCATCTGCAAACATTCGGACATTCTTGGTGTGGTGTACCCCATCACCATAAGGGGTTGGCATATCCCACTTGGTAGCGGCAGATACCGAGCCAGCAAACAGCGCCGAGCAGATTACCGGGGTGAGCCATCGTTGTAATAGGATCTTCTTCACGGGCAACTCCTCTTATCCATACATTATGATATCGTTATATATACGATTTATCGATAAATCGTACGTAAGACCCTAGTAAAAGATAAACGATCTGTCAAGTAACAAGTATCAATCTTTTATTTTCTATTAGTGCCGCGCCATACCCCCTCCCCCTCATGGAGTGGGTTGGGGTGAAAAAAAATAGGCAGTCACTCATTGCGCATACACATCTCCTTCTCCCGGCGGGAGAAGGAACGCACGCATGGGCTAATGCATAAATATTCTTCTTAATCATATTGTTACAGATACGAAATGCGAACTTTAATGGAGCAGATGGACGGACACCGTGAATGGGAGGTCTACCCTGGCAGTGCCAGCAAACATCCACGCGTATGAGATTTTCTCTTGCACGTGCTTTCCAATAAGATAACAACCATTCGATAACCGAGACCGAATGAAAAATGAATAGATCCGCATGGATAAGAATCCTGACTGCCGTGTGCCTGCTGGTATTGCACGCCAGTGCCGCCCTGGCCGACGCCATCAACATCGCCGTTGCCAGCAACTTTGCCGAACCGATAAAGACCCTAGCCAGTCGCTTTGAAAGCGAGAGCGGACATCAGATCAATCTGGTATTCGGTTCAACCGGCAAACACTACGCCCAGATCAAGAGCGGCGCCCCGTTTGCCGCCTTCTTTGCCGCGGACAGTCGGCGCCCCGAATTGCTAGAGAAAGAGGACATCGCCCGACCAGGGAGTCGCTTCACCTATGCGGTCGGCAGGATTGTCCTCTGGAGTCCCCAAAAGGATCTGGTAGATTCCCAGGGCAAAGTGCTGGAAGCGAAAACGTTTCAACATCTGGCAATTGCCAACCCCAAACTGGCCCCATACGGCAAGGCTGCCCAACAATTCTTGCAAGAACGGGGACTCTGGGACGAACTGAAAAACCGGATGGTTCGGGGAGAGAATATCGGCCAGACCTTCCAATTTGTCCGAAGCGGCAGTGCCGAACTGGGCTTTGTCGCCTACTCCCAGGTGAAACGCCCGGGCCATCCACAGGAAGGATCACTGTGGGAAGTCCCCGAATTCACCTACGCTCCCATCGAACAACAAGCCGTACTACTCCAAGACAACCCCGTCGCTAAAGACTTCCTCGCCTATATCAAAAGCCCCGAGGCCGTTGCCATTATTCGTGGCTATGGTTATGGCATGCCAGTA
>NZ_JBNKFS010000036.1:0-19598 GCF_050289425.1 Sedimenticola sp.
GACATGTTTTCGATCGCTCAATACCATCCGGCAACGCTCGCAGGCGGTCCGGTCCCACCTGACATCACCCGGTCCGGTACCCGGATCACCGCTGCAACCCGCGATCAGTAGTAGCACCAAACTCAGCAGGAACAGGCGAACCGACTCAGTCATTAACCACGGCCTCATAGTCCCTGGCTGTTTCCGCTTCACGCATATCGATGCCGGACAATAGTGCCGCGTAGCGTGAGAGCACCCCGAGGAAACGGAGTCGATCCGGCCCGGCCACCTGACCGCTCCACTGCTTGCCGTCTTCCGACCCTTTGAAACCCCACTCCTGTATCGCCTTGGCAAAAGGTGCTTCGGGGCGAATCAGGCGGATACGGCACTCAAGACGACTGGAGAGTTCCACCAGATCAGCGACCCGGTCGTCCAGCACCACCTGGCCCTGATCCATCTCTATTACCCGATTCACCAATGAAGCCACTTCATCCAGCCGATGACTGGAGATGATCATAGCCGCCTCGTCTTTTTTCTCCGCCAGCAGACTGAAAAAGATGTGCCGCGCCTCCGGATCCAGATTCGCCGCCGGCTCATCCATCACCAGCAATTCGCTATTGCGCCCGAGGGCAATGGCAATCAACAGTTTCTGTTTCTGACCACCGGAAAGTTTGACGAACGGCTGGCGTTTGAAGCGCTCCGTATCCAATCCCAGACGCGCGGCCACATCCGCCATCCGCTGCGGACTGGAATCACAAACACTCGCAGCAAAACGGATCAGTTGGCCTACCGGCATTTTCAGCGGCGGCGGCAGTTGAGGAACGAACCCCACCTTGGAGAGGACGGCGCGGCGATTTTCTCTCGGGGTCAATCCATCCACGGTGACCGAGCCGTCGCAGGTATATTCCCCCAACAGACAACGAATCAGTGTGGTCTTACCCGCACCATTCGACCCCACCAGCGCGACACGATGGCCCCGTTCTATGGTCAGGTTTACGCCTTTCAGTACTTCATGACGGCGAAAATTTTTAACGACGTTGTGAAATTCAATCATTCATGAACCTGAAATCCGAGGCCGCAATAGGCAAAACAAAAATGACGGACGTCGGCCTTCACCTTCGTCCGCTCTAGCGCTCGCTGTAGTTTATTTTTTTATATTCGACAGGCAATGATGCAGATCAAACCTGTCCTGCGGCAGCGTCTAGCTTATCTCATTTCAGAGATGTTTTCCGAGCCCTTTTATCTCGAACCGGAGCGAATCAGTGGGACAGATATCCACACACATCCCGCAGCGTGTGCAATCGGCACTGACATCGACTTCCGTATGTGCCGCCTTGCCTTTAACCGTCATATCGAGCACATGCGGGACCAAGCAGACCTTCCGGCAATCGCCCTCGTGGTGGCAGTCCTTCAGCACGTATTTGACCCTGAGCGGTGAAATCGCGCCCACTACACCGTAGGTGATGCCGATAGGACAGACATAACGACACCAGGCACGCCTGGAGTAGAAAATCTCAAATAGCAAGACCAAACCGACCCAGATCATGGCAACACCGGGTCCATAAATCAGCGCCCGGCTGACGATGCCGGTAACCGATATGGTTTCAAAGACGGTATAGCCGGAGATCAGTGCCAATAGCGCAAAGATCAAATAGAAGGCTGAGCGGATCTTGCGATTAAAGGAGTGATCTTTAATCCACCCCTTGTCGGCAAAATAGAGATGGACTTTCTCCGCCCACTCCGACAACAGATGGTAGGGGCAAACCCAGGAACAGAATGTGCGCCCCCCCAATAACAACCAGAGCACAAAGACCGTGGCAGTACCGATCACCAGGTTCAGCACCATGTGCTTAAATGCCAGTGTAACCTGCAACGCGGAGTTAAGATCCGCCATATGGAAACCCATGAATCGGGATGCGGTCAAGGCGCCTTCGAGTAACTGCACATCGAAGTAGTAAGAGACCACAAACAGCAGATTCACGATAATCAGCGTAGTCCAACGCCTATTACGCCACTTCTTTGCATCACCGGCATGCGCCTGACGGGCCTCTTCAAACGCCGTCACATCAAACGGATGTTGCTTTTTAAAGATATGGACCGCCTGAGCCTCAGGCGTTATTTCAGATTTATCGGGGCGCCGAGGCTCGCTACCGAACAGCTGACGGAAGGATTCTGTTACATAGCTCATGAGATCCCCCCTATGTTGTCCGCGTCCTGCATGATATCAATCACTATCGCCGGCGGTTCGGGCGGGCAGATCATTTCACAAACCCCGCAACCGACACACCCGTCAAGGATGACCGGTTTCATGCGTTTTTTTCCATCGTCACTGACGATAGGCTCCAAGGCAATGGCGTGCTTTGGCGGACACTCATTACCCTGTCGCTGAGCCACCCGATCCTTGTTCTGCGCCCCTTCCGATGTCACTTCTGCACACTGCGCTATACGAATCTCTATCGGACACTGGCGCACACAAAGGTCGCACAGATCCAGATCATAGGGATAATCCGCAACAGGAATCGGGTTCCAACGGTCTATATCGTCGTAGCGAAGAACACCGGTATAATCGGGACCGCGTGCCTGCCCCTTGAACCCCTTACCTTGGATGGCCAGACATTTTCGAGGCTGATCCAGGCGGGCAAAGCCCATGCGGGAATCGGCCGGATAATCCAACTCATGTGTCAGGGCTCCCGTTGGACAAGCCAGCACACATTGCAGTCCATCACAGGAAAAATCACACGCCTGATCGCGTGGCTCGATAAACGGCACGCCCACACCCACGCCTTTATCCAGTTCAGCCAGCTTGATGGCACTAACCGGACAAACCTGTACGCATTGACCGCACTTAATGCAGGAGGATAAAAACTCCCTCTCATTGTCCGGAGTTTTTAATGCACCAGGGGGACGCACGGCCAAATTTCTTCCCTGGGCAAGCGGCAGCAAACCGACTAATGAAAATCCCATCACGCCGACAGCCAAAGCGGTAGTCCTAAGGAACTCACGTCTGTTCTGTTCGATGTGTTTCGCGCTCAGCTTTCGCTTTGCAGGTTTTTTTGGCTTGCTCTGATCACTCATTACTGCACTGCCTCCGCAGACATCAGCGGTTTTTCATCACGCAAAAGCATATCCGGGTCGGTAAAGGGCGCAAGACGCTCCAAAAAGTCGAGCACCTCCAACACCGGTGACCCTTTAAAAAACTGGGCGTAGGGAACATCCATCCATATCCGGTCGGCATAACCATACAACTCATAAGGACGATCCCCCACCCCGTCCAGGTCTCGATCAAATCCCTCGTAATCATCCCAGTAGTTGCTGTCCCAAACATTTCGTTTGGCAGTTTTTCCGCCGCCTACTGTGACCTGGGTAATGTTACCTTTGAAACGATTGTGTTTCAGAATGTTCCCTTTCCAATCATTCAGGAACTGTACGCCGATACCACTGAATGCGATGAGATTACCGGTGATGCGATTGGTCGCTTCCGGATCATAAGGGGAGACATCCAGATAGATACCGGTAGCACAATAGAGGATTTGATTGTCGATCACATCTACATCGGAAGTCTCTTTGAAACCAACCCCCAGACCGGTCGGGCCGATGGCATGGGCAATGTAGTTGTGTTTAATCGTCACGCTATCGCTATACATCAGGAAGATACCGACCTGATTGTCTTCATAGTGGTTATCCACCACTTCATTGTGCTGCGCGTACATAAAGTGCAGTGAATAGCGACCGCCACGAGAATCATTTCTGGCGATCAGATTGTCCTTGGAATACCAGACCACCATATCCCGGGAGTCGCGGATAATATTATCGGTGATCTTGTTGTTGAAGCTGTACCAGAGACGAATCGAATCCCCCCGGATACCGATATCGACCGGCTTGGAGGAGATTCGGTTACGGCGAATGATATTATTTTCCGCCTGCCCGAGGTCAATACCGAACAGGGTATTGTCGATCACATTGTCTTTGATGACATTGAAGTTTCCGCGTACCTGTATACCGGAATCGATATCGTTGTGCGAGTCACCCGAATTGGTCAGTCGCAACCCGCGCAATGTGACACCGTCAGAATCCAGATAAATCACCGACCCCTTGCCACCGCCATCGATCACCACCTTGCCCTGTCCATCAATGACCAACGATTTGTCGATGGTCACGGGACCGGCATAGGTCCCCGGAGGCGGGGTCAGCGTTGAATTCTCACTCGCTGCATCGACCAGGGCCTGGAATGACGGATAATTTTCTGCCATCAGCAATGTTGGAAGCAGAAACATCAGTAAAGCAGCAGTGTAACGCAGCGTACGCATAGATTCCCGTTCGGTTGTGCCCAGGCACAGCCCTCTCAGACTCGTTTAGATCGTGCCCGTTCAACCTTAGAATCGACACCCCGTAGCACCAAGCAGTAATCACGGGATATGCGGGCTATTTACTCAGCATCCTTGAACTGCTTCTTACGTATCAGTGCTGCCACCGCCAGGATCGGCGAAAGAACCAACATGATAAAGAAGCCTATATAGGGATAGGAGTGAGTAGCAAACTGTGCCACCTTACCATCTCCAAACACCGTCGGCATAAACGGTTTGACCGCAAAAGCGCCCATCGCGTTCAGTGTGTGACCGTACCACCAGAGCCAAGCGGCGTAATCGATCACAAAGAAAACCGGCAGTGCCATCGGAACCAAAACCAATAGCCAGTAAAGTATTCCACCATTTTTTCTGGCACCGAAAACCAGCAGTAGCATCGCGCCCGCGAGCCCGGCAAACACTACATGTAGCGCAACCTTCAAGTTGGCCACCATAGGCACAATCTCTGCTTGGTTATTGAAATAGCGGCCAAGGCTTTTTCCATAGTGCCATGTCATTACCTGGAAAGTGCTGCCGTTCCACGGCTCTTCAACACGGCCGTTCTCCAGATCTTTTTCATAGGTCAGTTTTAATTGCTGGATCAGGTAGTCCTTCTCCGCAATATCTTTAGATTTGGCATTCGACTTCTTGTCCGAAGGCAGATCAACAACCACTCCGGAATCTTCCAGTGACTTCTTCAGTACACCGACAATTCCACCGATGACAATTTCTGGCTCTTGCTCCTGCTCGCCACCTGCCTCCTGATCCAGAGATGTCACCATAGCCTCGACGTAACCTTCGCTCTCGAGATGAAATCCGTTATTTCCATAGATCGCCAGATACATCCAGACCAACAGTCCGGCAAAAGCCACACCCATGATCGCCATGCGCAACTTGGGTCGTACGCAGATAAAACCCAGGAGCATAATGCCCATAAAAGTCATTAAAAACTGGCCAAACGCTCTCTCAACCGGACCGCCTGCAGCAATTGGATACATGCCGACATAATGGTTAATGGTGTCCATCTCATGCACACAATCGAGTGCGATCTCCTCCTGAATCTCAGCCTTGTTGACCTTCTCACATCCATTGAACACGCCATTCATATGAAAATGGATCCGTACCCCATCAGGAAATGCCTCTTCCGGATAATTGGGTGCCGTCAATGATACCCACCAGACGGGAGAATAAAAGATCACAGCCATAAGACCCAAGGCAACTATGCCCAGAGCGGCTACGAGGAGTGTCTGCTTTTTACTGGTTACTGCATTCATGGGCAAGAGACGCTTCAGGTGTTAAAGATGTGGAGGGCCGCCAGTCAACCGCATGGCGCGCGCAAGGCGCCATGCGGCCGATGGCGATTTACAGGATTAATCGAAATCCGGATTTTTCCAGTTGGCTGAAGGGGCGAGATCTTTCTTGTCAACCGGGATACGGGAAACATAGTTGATCACCATCTTCATATCCTTATCGGTGAAGTTCTTGATCTGTTCCACCATGTCAGGATTGGCATTGCGACGCTTGCCGTCACGAATCCACTCGAACTGACGCACCATATAGGCATAGTGCTGTCCCTCGATACGGGGATAGAATTTCGCCTTGTCGCCCTGGCCGTGGTCGCCGTGGCAGCGCACACAGTTGTCAGCAAACAGCTTTTTACCCTGCTCGAATTCCGGGGTTCCTTCGGCCCATTCGCCTTTACCGTTTTCCGGGTTCATCGGCAGTTTTTCGATATAGGCGGTCACATCAGCCAGCGCCTGCTCATCACCAATTGATTCCGGTAGGGCGAAAGGATACATGGTGGGATTGTCACGGTTTAAGGCACGAATATCTGCCAACTGCTTGATAAGAACCGGGCGATGCTGTCCAGCCAACTGAGGGAAGGTACCGTCGGTCATACCCCAGCCTTCCGGCATATGGCAGGCAGAACAGACTTCAAAAATATCCCGACCATTTTCCATATCGGCCTTTAGATGCATGGCTTGGTCTGTTTCGCCACTTACGGTGTCTTTGCTCCACTCGGATGTGTCTGCAGCGCTAACGCCAAAACTCAGACTTATGGCAGCGACCGCCGCCAAGCTCGTCAATACGGGTTTTACACTCATTACGTTTCTCCTGATCGCCCTATTTAGCTAAAGGACAATAACAGCATTGGTTTGGTGCCCACTCTGTTTGCGGGCGTTTAATCTGATCGACTGGATTGCACATCGACAACATGGTGACGTCCGACGTGGACGACCGGGAGGTTGCCACAATGAATATTAGATATCATTGATACAAGTCAAACCCACCGCCATGCCTTTATGGAGAAACTTCCTTTTCACCAGCCTTAACTACTGGCTGAAAGTCTCTCACAAAAGGCGGCAGTGAGCATTGAGAACTATCAATTTCGGACAACGCACCAAGTTGTTATCACTGCAGCGTGGCCAGCCAATCTGCAAGTATGCGCATCTCGTCTTCATTCACCAGCCCCATCACCCCCTTCATCGCGGCGGTTTGGCCGTTGGAGCGCGCTCCGGACTTGATATCCTTCATTTGATTGAACATGTAATCGGCATTCTGGCCGGCCAATGTCGGATAAAAAGGCATGATGGGAGACTTGGCATCTTTACCATGACATGACCAACAGGTCTTGGCTTTAAACAGCGCCGCGCCATCAGCCGCCACCACCGTTGTACCGGCCATCAATGAAGCCACCACCGTCACAGCTACAGCACAATTCTTTACTTTACTCATGATCAATACCTCACTACATAGAAGGTTTTAGAGAATACAAAAGGGAAGGGGCCCCTAGCAAGAACCCCTCCCCTTCTCAGGTTAATAACCTTTTGGTGTTGAACAAATTACTTAGCTTCTACCTTAACGGCTCCGTGCTGTTCAAGATAGGTCTTGGCACGCAGACCCATATCAGCCGTCTTCACCTGATACTGCCACCACTGACCAGCCCAGAGTGTTGCATTCTGGTAGTCACCCTTGGCGGCAAAGTCCTCGGCCTTCTTCTTCGCTTCACCTGCGAAACCAAGTTGCTCGGTAGCATCCTCAACCAGGGCCACAACCGGTGGGAAGTCCTTGAAGTTGCGACCGGTGATGAAGGCAACCACAGAGTCGATGACCGCTTGAGTCTCTATGTTGGTCTTGACCTGCTTCTCGTAGTCAGCCTTGGTGTACTGCTGACCTTCCGCAATTTCGCCTGCCTTAGCCTTGTAGCCTTTTGGCTTGACCAACAAGTAACCCTGCATCTCCAGATGGAGTGCGGAGCAGAACTCGGTGCAGTAGTAAGGGAAGACACCAGCCTTATCCGCAGTAAAGGTTGCGGAAGCGGTTTTACCCGGCTCTATAGAGAGGTTCACATTCTGACCGTAGAGAGCAAAGCCGTGTACCTCGTCTTCAGCACGCTCAAGGTTGGTGAAGTGCAGTGCAACCTTGGAGCCTTCTTCGACCTCAATGATCTCAGGATTGATGTGAGAGCGGATAACCGTTCCATAAACATGGGTCACGCCATTCTCGGTAACCACTTTCTCACGACCTGCGCGGGTCTTGTAGGGAGAGCGGGAATCGGTACGGCTGTCCCAACCGGATTTGTAACGTACAGCCGGTTTCAGCTTGTCGGCTTTAATAGCCACAGCATAGTGGGGTTCGCCCAGTGGCAGCGGCATATCATAAAGCAGTTGCATTTTGTCACCGCTGATATCGATCAACTGATGGTTCTGCGGATGCAGAGGACCAACAGGATTGAATCGATCGATAGCCAGCTTGTTCAATGAAACCAGATATTTGCCGTCTGGAGATACTGAATCGCCTTCCATCGCCATCAAGTGACCGATGTTGTAGTGAATGTGCAGTTGATCCAGCACCTTACCTTCACAGTAATCCCACTTCGTAACCATGGAATCCACGTAGATGGAGGTGTAAACCACACACTTTTTAGAGTCATACTGGGTATGCAGAGGACCGAGGCCCACTGCAACTTGAGTATGCAGTGCATCCTTCAACGCAATGATGGGGATACCATAGGGATCTTTACCCTCAAACTTCTTGGCCGCCATCGCTTTCTGGATTTTTTCCCAGCTATATACCCAGGTATGGCTATCCAGCTTACCGGATACGATGATGTGCGTACCGTCAGGGTTGACATCAACACCATGCGGACTCTTGGGCTCCGGTACCAGATAAAGCAGCTCTTCTTTGACAGCTTGAGCCATCGGAATCATATAAGAGCCATTCACTTTCTTTACTTTACCGGCAGCGACCAGTTCAGCGGCCTTCTTCCAGTTGGTGATATGCAGGAAGTCGGTATCCTTCTGAGAACAGCCTGCCTCAAACGGCGGACGCCCTTTCTCGATACCACCCACATAACGCTCGGAACAGAACGAGTTGGTGAAGCCCCAACCATAGGAGGCATTTTTACCCGCATCGGAGAGATCCTGACTGTAGGGAGGCAGCTCGAAAGTGAATGACTGCTCCGGTTTCAGACGGCCTTCTTTGTCATCGAATTTCCAGTAGGTCAAACCACCGCGATATTTATCATTAAACTCCGAAAGCGGTACGAAATCATCACTGTACGGCGATGCGTACTGCGAGGCTTCCATCACGTATTCGGTGTTTGGCGTCACGAAGGCACCACCGTGCTCGGACTTGAAGAAAGGATTCACCACGATCTGCTTGGTCTCAAAATCGTGCAGATCGATCACTGCCAAACGAGGATTGGCCTTATCATTGATGAACAGGAACTTACCGTTATACTCACCCTCGGTTTCGGAAATAGCCGGATGGTGGGTGTCACCAAACACAATATCTTTACCGTTTATCCGGCCCTGTGCCAACACGGCTTTGGACTCGTCATCGAACCCGTACCCCTGCCAGGGTTCCGGGGTAAATACGCCAATGTATTTCAGGATGCGCATGGACGGAATACCGTACACGATCACCTGCCCGCTCTGACCACCGGAACTGAAGACGATATACTCGTCACGGCCGCCGGTAGGTGTATAGGTCTTAGCCGCGGCCAGCAGATCTTTCTGCGTCAGACCGCGAGCCTTCATGACATCTTCGAGCGACGCCTGAGAATATGCACTTGACGTTGCGCCCAGACCCATAGCCAGGCCCAGCATCAGCGACAATGCTCGCTTATTGTTCACTTTCATGAGACACGTCTCCGTTTAAGGACTTTGTTCTTGCGCTAGTTGCGCTTTTGTTAGATTTGCAGCGGAATGGTGCGCCGTGGGGGGGGGTGGAATCATTGACTTCGATCAATCGACGAGACCATGTGACAAAAAAAAAGGGCAAATGACACATTTGACTTATTCTCTACTGATATTTATCAGGGGGGATCGTGTGATTAGGCAGGGAAAAAAATACATTCAAATAAGTGCAGGAAATTGGCCGTCAGATCACATCTAGAACATATTGTCCGATCTTCCGCCTGATGAGCGTTTATTCGGTTTGGCGCTCCGCCAAGTATGCCATTCCTCAAAATTAACTATTTAGCCCCCCCACCTTGGGTGATTCCGATCATAGGCAATTCTCACCTATGTCGCATAAAAAACGCCGGTATAAACCGGCGTTCTTAAGGTGGCACACAGAGTACCAGCTAGCATTCAGCTCATAGCGTAGCCAGCCACTCTGCGATGGCTTGCAGATCTTCGTCACTGATTGACATAACGATCCCTTTCATCGCGGCGGTCTGGCCGTTGTTGCGAGCGCCGCTCTTGATATCCTTCATCTGGTTCAGGGCGTACTGTGCATTCTGACCGGCCAACTTTGGATAAGCCGGCATAATCGGGCTTTTGGCGTCAGCGCCATGGCAGGCCGAACAGCCCTTGGACGCAAACAGTGCTGCACCATCGGCTGCAGCCGCATTACCAGCAAGACCCAGTGAGAGCAGGGCAGCGCCTGCGAACATTGCAATGGTTTTCATCTGTAATATTACCTTCTTCAGTTAAATATAACCGACCCAATACTCTTTACTACGAATCACTGAGCCGCATTGAAAAGCAGGGACCTATACTATCATTCTTCTATAGCTGTCAAACCATATATTTCACATGGTTTTAATCGGCAGTACATATTTACCCCTACACAGGCGCCGACGTTTTACCGCCTGTCTCAGGCACTATTAGATAATCATGCGGGATGGGCGTATCCTTCCGCCCTCAAAAAACAGAGACCGAAGCAAGACATGGCCGAGCAAATATTCATCCCGGGGCAGCGTTGGATCAGCGATAGCGAACCTGAACTGGGCCTGGGGATGGTTACCGGAAAGTCCGGGCGTATTTTGACCCTGACATTCAAGGCCACCGCCGAGGTCAGAAGTTATGCAGCCGACAATGCCCCCTTAACCCGCGTGGAATTTCAGGCCGGGGATACCGTGACATCGGACCAAGGCTGGGCACTCACCATCGAGTTCGTACGACAGTCCGACGGTCTGTTGATCTACCAAGGAACCAGAGAGGACGGAACCCAGGATAAACTGCCCGAGCAATCGCTAAGCGCTTTCATGCAGTTCAACCAGCCCCAGGCCAGGCTATTTGCCGGCCAACTGGATAACAACAACTGGTTCAGCTTGCGCAAAGCCACTCTCGAGCACCGCCAGACCCTGAAGCAGTCAGACCTTATAGGACTAGGCGGCGCACGCACTGAACTCCTGCCACATCAGCTCTATATTGCCCATGAAGCCGGCCGCCGCCTCGCCCCTCGGGTGCTTCTCGCGGATGAAGTTGGGCTGGGAAAAACGGTTGAAGCCTGCCTGATCCTGCACACACAACTGCTGACCGAACGGGCCCACCGCGCCTTGATCGTCGTCCCGTCCCCCTTACTGCACCAATGGCTGGTTGAACTGCTGCGTCGGTTCAATCTCAGATTCAGTCTGTTCGACGAGCCGCGTTGTCAGGATATTGAATCAACGGGCGAAGAAAACCCCTTTATTTCCGAACAACTGGTGTTGTGCGGACTTGACCTGCTAACCGACTCTGAGCGGCGACTCGATCAGGCGCTCAATGGCGAATGGGACATCCTGATCGTGGACGAGGCTCACCATCTGGAATGGCATGAAGACAACCCGAGCCCCGCCTACCAGGCCATTGACGCACTGGCCCGGCAAATTCCCGGTGTCTTGTTACTAACCGCGACGCCCGAGCAACTGGGCCGCGATGGGCATTTTGCACGCCTGCGACTGCTTGACCCGGATCGCTACCCCGACTTGACACAATTCCAACGCGAACAGGAGAGCTACCGGTCAGTCGCCGATGCGGCCGCCAGCCTGGTCTCCGACAATCCGATCTCGGCAACCGAAACTGCACTGCTTTGGGAGTTGATTGGCAAAGAGGCCGCCGCGCCCCTGTTGGACAAAATCCGGGATACCCAGGTAACCACCGAACAAAAGCGGCATGCCAGAGCGCACTTAATTGAACTGCTACTCGATCGTCACGGCACAGGTCGCGCCATGTTCCGTAATACCCGGGACCGGATCAGAGGCTTTGCACCACGCCAGTTCCACAGTTACCCCCTTGACCTGCCTGACCTGTACCAACAAACGGCAAGCCATATGCCTGTGTCGTGGCAACTGCAGCCAGAATATTGGCTACCCGCCCCTCAGAGGGAACGCTGGTGGTATATCGACCCGCGCGTCGACTGGCTGATTCAGCAGCTAAAGCAGAAGCGGCAGGAGAAAATTCTGCTGATCTGCGCCTATGCCTCAACCGCCGTTGACCTGGAGCAGGCACTGAGGATCCGGGAAGGGATACAGGCCGCCCTGTTTCATGAAGGGATGAGTATTATCGAACGTGACAGAGCGGCCGCTTGGTTTGCCGACCACGAACAGGGATGCCAGATCCTGCTCTGCTCCGAAATCGGCAGCGAGGGCCGAAACTTCCAATTCGCACATCAACTGATCCTGTTTGACCTGCCGGAGAACCCCGACCTTTTGGAACAGCGGATCGGCCGACTGGACCGGATAGGCCAGAAGCGGCAGATCGAACTGCACGCCCCCTATTTCCGGCTGAGCGCCCAGGAAGTACTACTACGCTGGTACCACGAAGGGCTCAACGCTTTTGTTCACACCTGTCCGGCCGGGCAACAGATCCTGGAACGGTTGGGGCCGGACCTGCAACAAACGTACACAAGCTACCAGCGGGACCCTGCCGATTTTGCAACCTTGCTGGAGCAGACAAAGCGACTACACAGCGATATCAATGCCGCCCTGAAGCGTGGGCGCGACCATTTACTGGAGCTGAACTCCTGCCGTGAAACGGAGGCCCAGCAGTTGGTCGACACACTGGCTCGAGTCGACCAGACCTCCGGACTGGATGCCTATATGGGACAGATTTTCGACGCCTTCGGCATCGATAGCGAGTCCCATTCCAATCACAGCCTGGTCATCCGCCCCAGTCAACAGATGCTGACCGAACAGTTCCCCCACTTGCCGGCGGAAGGGTTGACCCTGACCTATGACCGCCACACCGCTCTCAGTCACGAGGATCGACAGTTCCTGTCCTGGGAACACCCCATGGTGCTGGGAGCCATGGAGATGATCCTGGAGAGCGAACGTGGCAACTGTACCGCGATGGGCATCCGGCATCCGGCGGTACCTACCGGCACACTGGCGCTGGAGATGCTGTTTATCCTCGAGTGCCCGGCACCCGGTATATTACAGGCAGGCCGTTTTCTGCCACCGACCCTGCTACCCATCGCAATTGATCAGCGTTTGAGCGATCGCAGCAATGCGCTCAACAACCCCCTTCCCGAGCGTGCGTGCCAGCCGCTGCCAAAACCCGTGGTACAAAAAATCGTCGCGCCATTGCGACAGCACATCCGGGTCATGATCACGCAAGGCGAACGGATCGCTTCCGGGCAAGCCGGCACACGGCTCACCGAGGCCCGAACGGCCATGAACCGCTACTATGAGGAGGAGGTAGAACGCTTGCACGCCTTACAGCGGGTCAACCCCAATGTAAAGCCGACCGATATCGACCTTTTAATCGCACATCAGACTGAATTGAACAGCCATCTTGATTCATCACGTGTGAGACTTGACAGCATTCGCCTGTGGGTCGGCCTGTAGGGTGAAATTGACAATGTTGAAACCCGTGGTGCTGCGTTATTTCCCAAGCAGCAGGTTGCCGTCCTGATCGGTTAACGGTACCGGCCTGGCTATACCGTACCCCTGTGCGAAGTCGACGCCTATCTCCCGCAACAGCGTCAGTACCGTCTCGTTTTCGACAAATTCTGCAATGGTTTTCAATCCCATCACCTGGCCGATTTGATTGATCGCCTGCACCATGGCGCGATCGATGGGATCTGTAGCCAGATCCCGGACAAAGGCACCGTCTATTTTCAGGTAATCGACCGGGAGATTTTTCAAGTAGGCGAATGAGGAGAGGCCGCTACCAAAATCATCGAGAGAAAACTGGCATCCGGCCTGTTTCAAAGTCCGGATAAAATAACTGGCCGAAGAGAGATTGGCGATGGCGGCTGTCTCGGTAATTTCGAAACTGATCATCCCCGCCGGGATACGGCATTCATCCAGCTTTTTACCGATATAAGCCAGGGTATCTTCGTCATTCACCGAACCACCGGACAGATTGATGGCAAAGCAGTAACCGCCCAGCACCAGCATTTCGTGCTCACGCTCGATCAGGCTAAAGACCTGATTCACCACCCAGCGATCGATCCTCGGCATCAGGCCAAACCGTTCCGCTGCAGGGATAAATTTATCCGGCGGCACCAGCTTGCCCTCTTCGTCGCGCATCCTGATCAGCACCTCATAATGACCAGAGTGTGCCGTCTGCTTATCGATCGGCACGATCGGTTGCACATAGAGACAGAAACGCTCTTCTTCCAACGCACTGTGTATACGTGCCACCCAATGCATCTCACCCTGGCGCTGCGCCGCTTCGCCGGTGTCCGATCGATAGACATGCACCTGATTGCGTCCACCATCCTTGGCAGCATAACAGGCTGTGTCCGCTGCACTTAGCACCTGCTCCGCCCGTTCACTCTCCGCGGTAATGGCCACGACACCGATACTCACCCCGATAGCATAAGATCTGTCATCCCAGATAAATCTGAAGTCCATAATCGCCTGGCGCATCTTGTTTGCAATGCGCAAGGCAACCGGTTCAGTGCAATCCGCCAGGAGTACGCCAAACTCATCCCCACCCAGACGGGCGAGGGTATCCCCGGAACGGATATGTTCGGAGAGGCTATTGGCGATCTGCCGTAACAGTTCATCTCCGGCCACATGGCCGCAGGTATCGTTGACAATCTTGAATTGGTCCAGATCCAGGTAAAGCATGCTGTGGATGCGGCCACTCTCCATGGCATCCCTAAGCAGCCGATCCAGGCGGCTATCGAAACTGCCTCGATTGACCAGGCCGGTCAAGGTATCGTGGGAAGCTTGCCAGCTGACTTGCGCAGCAAGGCTACGCGTCTGACTGACATCGCGAAACACCACGACAATCCCGTGAATCTGTTTTTGCTCATCACGAATCGGCGCAACTGACTCTTCCACGGCGATACCGATACCATCTTTATGGACCAATATCAGTTCCTGGCGCTGACCACTGGCTGGCGAGCCGGTTTCCAAACACCGACTGATCGTCTCTTCCAGTTTGACCGCCCCCTCGTCCATCGCCTGAAACACTTGGGTTAACGGCAACCCCCGGGCAGATTTAAGGCGCCAGCCGGTTAATTTTTCCGCCACCATGTTCATGTAGTTGATGCGACGATTTATGTCCGTGGTGATCACCGCATCAGCGATAGAAGAGAGAATTGAGCGGGTGGTCAGGGTGTCAAGCTGGCTGGTAGTGCGACTGTCGGAGTGTATCGGTACCGTCGGATATTCATACTGATCAAAAACCTGAACCAACACCTTCTCTACTTGGTCCGGAAGGGGTTTAACGATAACCATCTGGTTCAGGTAATTGCCGGAATGGTGGCGGAGTGACAGGAGCGGGGTTTCCGCCGTCGCGCGCAGTACGGTCATCTGATCCTGCCGGAGCGCCTTATCGATGGCTTGTTCAACCACAGAACCGGATAGCTCAGGAAACAAATCCACCAGGAGATGACCGACCGCATCCGTCACGCCGATTCCGGTTGCGACAACCATCCAGCGATTCCAGTTGACGATACAGTCATCGACTCCCAGCACGAACAGCCCGACGCTGCACTGATCCAGCATCACAGGAGCCAGGTTCAAATTATCATCCACTAGTATCTCTGCCATCTGCCACTCTGCAGGGTATCTCAACTCTTGCACCCATACAGGCCTTCCGCCGATCGCCTCAGACCAATCACAAGCGATCGGTTACTGACAATACACGGGACCGAGAAAATACAGGGTGATTATTTGGGACTGTAGCGACATGTGGCCAATGTTCTTTATCTGCGGTCATGAAATCATGACCGAAATCAGACCGGGTCCACAAAACGGATAAAATCAAAGCGGTAATCGCTCAGGCGTTGGGGAGTGATATACCAGTCAATTTCTTATACAGCGACACCGCATAGGAATCGGTCATACCAGCGACAAAATCCGTTAGCCGGAGCAAGCGGGTATAGACGTTGGGAGAAGGCGTACGGCCAGGCCCAATAAACTGTTCCGGAATCAGGCGGGAGATCATCTGGCTTTTTGCCGACGCTTGCTCGCCCTGGTCAGCCAGATCATCCAGGACCTGAATGAAACGTTCCAGCAGATCGCTGATCACCTGAAACCCGGCCGCCTGTATCTCCACCACCTCGGTAGCCTGATAAATACGCGCCTTGGCCACCTCAATCAATCGATCCATAGCGGAACGCCTGGGAAACTGATTCAACAACGCTTCATCAAACCGCCCAGCCAGAATCGCCTCCTCATTATCCAGGAAACAATCCATCGCTTGAGTGATCGCCTCGTTGATTACCTTGGCCCGGAGGAATTCCACCTTGCCCTTGCTATCGCGAATGGTCTGCAGGCGCAGCCGCTGCTTCTCCGGCTCTCGCAGAATGTCCAGGTAGAGCCCCATCACCTCATCGAAGGTAAAATAGCCCAGCCGGAAGCCATCCTCGATATCGATCACCCGGTAACTGATGTCATCGGCGGCTTCCACCAGAAACGCCAAGGGATGACGACTCCAGACGGCCCGGGATCCATCCCGCCGGATCAAACCCACCTGTTTGGCCACTTCCTCGAACGCTTCGCGGTCCTCGACAAAAAAACCCTGTTTCTTGGCGCTGACGCCGGGATAGCGTCCGCCCCCCAGGCAGGATTCACGAGGATACTTGGTGAAGGCCGCCAGCGTGGCGCAGGTGAGTTGTAGGCCGCCGGGATTGTCCGGGTTTTGCAGTCGGGTCAGGATGCGAAACCCCTGAGCATTACCCTCAAAACTGGTGAAATCTTCCCGCTCACTGTCTTGCAGCATGGCGACCCGGCGCTGCCCATAGGGGGCATCATTCGCCCAGCTACGGAAGGCATCTTCACCGGAATGGCCAAACGGCGGATTGCCGATATCATGCGCCAGGCAAGCGGCCGCACAGATATCACCAAAATCGGAAGCTTCATAACCCTCCAGCCCGCGCCGGATGATCACCTGCTCCCCCACCTGGGTTCCGAGGGAGCGTCCAATACTGGAAGCTTCCAGACTGTGAGTGAGCCGGGTGCGGATATAGTCCACCCGAGAGAGCGGGAACACCTGTGTTTTGTCCTGCATGCGGCGGAATGCAGAAGAGAAGACGATGCGATCAAAATCCCGCTGAAAATCGGTCCGCGCCCTAGTCCCGCCCTGTGGTTGGTCGCTCCCAAGGCGGCTGCGGGATAGCAGTTGATTCCAATGCATGATCATGGATACCTCAACCGGTGAAAACAGATGAATGCAGAAGGCACATACCGGATCGCTATATCCTAGCAGACCCGGCTTACCGAATAACAGAAAACAGTTAAATTGCAGCGGTTTAGGGGTTGCAAAAGAATAATTCCGTCGTACCGAGGGCGTCCCTGGACCGCGCGGGTAAGGCACGCTTTGCCGGCAATGGCCACTCCCTTGGCAAAAAGCGTAACGCAGCCAGCGGTGTCCAGGGGCGGCCGAATACAGGAACTTATTCTTTATGCAAGCCCTGGCACGTCAGACTTGCCTGATCAACCCAAACTGAGTAGGCTTGTCGCCCTCGACACCTTTTCAACCCGAATGCCAGGTAAATCAGATGATCGTCCCAAGTTACGAAAAAGCCCGTTTCAACATGGTTGAGCAACAAGTGCGTCCGTGGGAAGTGCTTGATCCCAAGGTATTGAGCCTGGTGGGCGACATGCCCCGGGACCACTTCGTACCGGACAACTACCGGGGACTGGCCTACGCAGATATCGAGATCCCTCTGGGAGACGGTCAGAAGATGATGTTCCCACGGGTTGAGGGGAGACTGCTGCAGGCGCTGGATATCCAACCTACCGATAATATCCTGGAGATCGGCACCGGCAGTGGCTACCTGACCGCCTGCCTCGCCAAACTGGGCAACAACGTGATCAGCCAAGATATCAATCCAGCATTCACCGAGCAGGCAAGACAGCGGCTGGCTGAGCTGCAGATCGAGAACGTGGAGCTGCGTATCGCCGACAGCCTCAGCGATAATATAGAGAGCGGACGATTTGATGCGATTGCTGTGACCGGCTCCCTGCCGGAGATGCCGGAAACATTCAAACAACGCTTGAACATTGGTGGCCGACTGTTCGTGGTCATTGGGCAGAGTCCGGTGATGACCGCCTTTCTAATCACGCGTACCGGTGAGGATGCGTGGCAGAGCGAGGCGCTATTCGAAACGGATATCGCACCGCTCACCAATGCGCCGGTGATTCGTAAATTTGAATTTTGAGCGCAACAGGATGGCGAATGGCCCTTCTCACTGACTCACAATAATCCCTACCACATAAAAAAGGGCGCCATTTAATGGCGCCCTTTTTTTGGCATAGTCAATATTACTTGCCCTTTTCACCGATCAGGATATTTTCCCGATTTGCGGCAACCGTCTTCTCGCCGATACCCTTCACCATCACCAAGTCATCCGCCGACCTGAAAGCGCCATGTTCGCTACGGTAGGCCACTATGGCTTGGGCTTTGGAGTCGCCGACCCCTTTCAATTCCGTTGCAATCTGTTCGGCGGTAGCGGTATTGATGTTTACCGGACCAGCCAATGCGGCGGCGGATACCAGCAGCAAAAATGTTGCGATAGACAGCTTTAAACTTTTCATTGATACACTCCTTGTAAATTCATCCAATTAAACGAGACGACATCTTAGTCGTTTAACGACTTCCTCCTTACAGCCAAATCCTCGCTATTGGGTAGGAATTTTCCTATTTTCCACCGTAGTGATGAGTGAGTCATCTAGCCTACCGTTTCCAGATAGTCTTTGATGATGTCAAACAGTCTGTCCAAAGCCCCCCGGTTGGCTTCCACCACCCGCAGGCCGTTCTCGCCGAAGCGCGCCCGGAGACTAGCATCCGACAACCAGTCGCTGACCACTCCCGCGAGGGCGGCCGCGCTGGTCACCTCCAGCGCCGCCCCCTCGGCCAGCAGCATGCGGCTGATCATGGCGAAGTTGAACATGTGGGGACCGAACACCACCGGCAGTCCGAGGGCGGCCGGTTCCAGCACATTGTGCCCGCCGGTTGCCACCAAGCTGCCGCCGACGAAGGCGATGTCGGCCGCCGCCAGGAACAGGGTCAGTTCCCCCATGGTGTCCCCAAGCAGCACCTGAGTGCACGAGTCGCAAAGTTGGTCCGCCGAACGACGCACCAGGAAGAAGCCCTCGCGCTGACACAGCGAGGCCACTTTGTCGAAGCGTTCGGGATGACGCGGTACCAGCACCAGCAGCGCCTCCGGCAAACTCTTCAACACCTGACGGTGGGCATCTAGCACCTGCTCATCCTCACCCTCGCGGGTGCTGGCCGCCACCCAGACCGGACGGCCGTCCCAGGTGCGCCGCAGGGCCTCTGCCTGCTCCTTCAGGCTCGCCGGCAGACGTATATCAAACTTGATGCTGCCGGTGACGCGCACCCGGTCGGAGGCCACCCCCAGGCCGAGAAAGCGCTCGGCATCGACCGGCGACTGGGCCGCCACTAGGCCAATACGACCGAAGGTGTCGCGGGTAAACGGACCCAAGCGGGCATAACCTCTGGCAGATTTCTCCGAGAGGCGCGCATTGGCCAGGATGGTCGGAATGGATTGCTGCTGGCACGTGGCGAGCAAGTTGGGCCACACCTCTGTCTCCATCATCACCAGCAGCCGGGGTTGCAGCCTCTTCAAGAATCCGTT
>NZ_JBNKFS010000037.1:0-16776 GCF_050289425.1 Sedimenticola sp.
ACGGTCTGTAGGCGAAAATAGGTACGTGGATCATGGCCCTTGGCATGGCGGACAATATAGGCTTCCAGTCCCTTGATCTCATCCTCCATGCTGTCCATGAGATGAATATCCGCCTCCACATTCTTGCGCACGCTGCTGTCGTGAAAGCGCTCAGCCAGCTCGTTGCGATTGGACCGCCGCTCCAGCTTCAGATTGAGGCTGGGGAGGTTGTATTGGAAATTGGTAAGCTTGATATGCGCCTGCAATTCGGCACGCCGGTGGACAAAGTAATTGCGTCGGCGCAGCAAGTCCCGGGTAGCGCGCATCTCGCTGGGATAGACATAGGCCAAGGGGAAGGTTCCGCCCCGGATCAGCTTGGCGATCTTTTCCGAATCGATCTTATCGTTCTTGGCTTTACCGCCATGGATCGCTTTCATGTAGAGCGCATGGCCCAGTATGAACGGAATACCTTCAGCCTGGCAGAGATCGGCCAGCCAATACCAGGAGAAGATGCATTCGACACCGACCACGATATCGTCCCGGTAGGGCGCAATCAGCTTCAGGAACCGGTGTGCCTGAGTAGGAATATTCTGGTGAAGACAGATATCACCTTCATCATTGAGGATGCAGACATACATCATCTTGGTATGCAGGTCGATTCCACAGTAATATTGATGAGAAGTGTTATAGAATCTCATTTGATCTTCCTCCTGTTGTGACAGTGACTTTGGATTTTGCACCCAAGTTTGTTATAGCAGGGGGGAGGTCATAATTAAGTATCAATTAAATCAAGTCCGCACGCGAAAAGCACGCGTGCTTGGACCGGCCAAAAAGCAGCCGGCCACTTATTAAAGCGTTATATGTTTTGGGAGGAAAATTGCGCAAGGTCTTAATATTCGGAAATTCAGGCTCAGGGAAGTCGACTTTGGCTAAAAAGCTGGTTAATGAAGAAGGTCTGGCCCATTTAGACTTGGATAGTCTCGCTTGGTTGTCAGAGGCGCCTCCAAGGCGTGCGCCTATTGAAGAATCCAGGAAAAAGATTATCGAGTTTATCACCTCTAATGAAAGGTTCGTTATAGAGGGGTGCTACTCCGATTTGTTAGAAATCGCAGCACCGCGAGCCAATGAGGTCATATTTATGAATCTTTCCATCGCTAAGTGCGTGCAAAACGCGAAGTCTCGACCATGGGAGCCGCATAAATATGAGAGCAAAGAAGCTCAAGACAAAAACTTAGAAATGCTGATTAATTGGATAGAGCAGTATGAAGATAGAGAGGATGTGTTTTCATACCAATCCCATTTGAGGTTGTATGAGAATTTCATAGGTAAGAAATTAATGTATGTAGAAAATGAAAGCCACACATAACAAGCGCAGCCAAGGTGTACAAGCCTCTGCGGCGCCAACTTTATGCTTGAATGTCACCAAGTTGTCACCACTCCGGTTTGCCACTTACCGAGGGCGTTAGAAATCTTTGCAAGAGATGGGTATGGAACTTGAAATAAACACAATTGATGCTTTCACAGACAATGTATTTGGTGGCAATCAAGCTGCTGTCATAGTAACCGGGTCTTGGCTGCCTGAAGATATGATGCAATCTATCGCTTCAGAAAATAATCTTTCGGAAACGGCATTCCTGGTCAAAGAAGAAGCAAATACATACGGAATACGGTGGTTTTCACCAATCACTGAAATTGCTTTTTGTGGTCATGCAACTTTAGCCTCTGCGTTTGTCCTATTTAATAAATACCCTGATGCAGAATCTTTTAATTTCAAAGCAGAAGCTGTTGGTGTTTTGCCTGTAACAAAGAATAACGACTCAACTTTGAAAATGAATTTTCCAAATACTTCGCCAAAAAAAGTAACTGAAATTCCGCTAGAGATTCAAGAGGGACTATCCATTCAGCCTGATGAATTATATGCGAATCAACAGGCATACTTTGTTATATATAAATCTGAGAAAGATGTCTTATCTGTTGAAAGGAACAATGAAATCCTGAAACGACTAAAACCATTAGATGTTGTTGTAACTTGTCAGTCTGAAACGCCTAAATATGATTTCATATCTAGATATTTTTGGCCTGCAAACGGCGGAGATGAAGATCCTGTAACGGGTTCAATTCATACTGGATTGGCACCATTTTGGGCTTCGCGTCTAGGAAAGAGCGAATTAACCGCATTACAAGCTTCTAAACGGGGTGGCATCTTATACTGCAGCGTAGATGGTGATAGGGTTTATATCTCCGGTAATGCCGTGCAGTATCTGAAAGGTACAATCACAGTTTAGTGCCAAAAATTTCTAACAAGCCACAGTAATCGCTCCCGATGGTCGCTGGGACAGCCAAAACGCTGCGCTTATTTGTCTGCCGCGGTGCGGGGCGTTAAGGCCCGCTTTTGGATGGTTGCAGCCGGTGACGCTGGTTAATCGGATGTCCGCTATTGGCAGAAACAGAAATCTATTATTGTGATTCTTTAGCAACGATTGCTTCACCCCGCCTGACCTGCTCCTATACTTTCTGGCTGATTTTCCGGTTGTCCTTTCTGATCAGTTCGACCAGACGCATGATACGCTTGACCTCTGATTGACTTATGTGTTTCTCATCAATGAAAGGCCGGGGGCTAATTATGTACGACACCATTCGCCGCATCGGGTTTAAAACTCCTAATAACGGGACTACGGGGCGATAACCTCATTTGAAGGCTTGGCTCAATGGTGGACCGAAGAGGTATCAGGTGATTCCCAGCCCGGGGGCCATATCCAATTCGGTTTTCGATCGGAGGCGGGAGAAATCCTGGGCAAGATGGTTATTGCTGTCAAGGGGCTCGATACTGGAAATCATGTTCGGTAGAGCTGTGTAGACGGCCCCGCGGAGTGGATTGGAACAGACATGACATTCGAGTTACCCGAACAAGACGATCAGACCATTCTCCTCTTCGGTCACCGGAACTGGCGCGAGGTTGTCGAGTCCACGCCCCACTTCAGTACGAAGTGGGTCACATTTCTGTTGAGCCTTCGCGAGTACGTGGAAACAGGGAAAGACAAGCCCTCGCCTAAGGATCTGAAAAATGATAATTGGAATTAAAGACCCGTTCCTGTTTCTGCCCTAATTTAATACGACGCTACAATCCGCAACGCTCTGCACGAGCCACTCTTCTCTAGCGCTCTCCCAGAGAGCCCATCCAAGAGAAATCATATAAGTATAAAGTTCCGGCCCTCATAGGAGGGCCGTCTGTTTGGCGCTGAAAACGGCTAGCGCCGGATGACAGGCCACCGACCTCGATAGAGAGATGAATATTAACCCGCACAGCCGATATAACATCTCACAATAAAACCTTATTTTCTTAGGGCTTTCCATCACCGGATCAGGCGTGTACATTAATGCGGCCATCCAATTTAGTGATACTTATATAAAACACACTAATGCTTCAGCTTGATGGCATGGGACATGCCCTAAACCGACAATACCAATACAGGTAACACCATGCACAAAACCAAGTGGACCTTTCTTCTCGCACTATTGTTTTTCTATGCACTAACACCCGCTTTCTCTACCCCATTGACCCTCTATACTGAGGAATACCCCCCGTACAACTATACCCAGGATGACGCGCTGACAGGCGTATCCACCGAAGTGGTAAAAAGAGTCATGGAGTTGGCTGGCGAAGACTACTCTATTAAGAGCTATCCCTGGGCGCGTTCTTACGTGAGCGCCCAATCGGGACCGGGTAACCTGATTTACTCAATCAATCGCATTGAAAAAAGGGAAAAACTCTTTAAGTGGATCGGCGAAATAGCGCCCAATACCACCTCTGTCTACGCCCTGAAAACTCGCACCGACATTCAGGCAAACAGCCTGGACGATATCCAGAAATTTGCCATTGTCACCACCTTTCGCGATGCTAAAGAGATGTACTTGATCAGCAAAGGCTTCAACAAGCTGAAGTTTGCACGCTTAAGTGGAAAGGACACCAACCTGCGCGCCTACAAACTCCTCAAAGACGGTACTGTCGATGTCTGGCCGATGACGGATGCCGTTGCCTACCATATCGCCAGGCAAAACGGTGACGACCCCGACCAGGTTTTCCGCAAAGTCATACCGGTTGCTGAAGTGTCAACCAAAGGCTATTACATTGCCGCCAGCCTTGATACCCCTGATGAATTGGTGGCGCATATCTCAACTACGCTAGAGAAATTCAAGACTACGGAAGAGTACAAGGCGATCCTGAAACGTTGGGGACTGTAAACAGAGAAAAATGGCGGCACTCAGCAACGGCGATTGGGTAAACGACAGCCCGGAAATTAAAAACGCTACGTCGTTATTATTGTGGATCACGGCTATGGTTGAACATGTACAGATAGTCATGATTTACGATAGACTCAATCACTGCAAATAAACCGACAGATAACACGCTACTTGGGATTACCGATGAAATTCAATGGCATTCTTGGTCTGATTATTTTAATTGCCGATATCTTTGCCATCATCAAGATTGCGCAAAGCTCGGCATCGACCGGCCTGAAAATATTATGGATTGTGATTGTGTTGATCCTTCCCGTTGTCGGGCTGGTGGTGTGGTTTCTGATGGGGCCTGGTGATAAACGGCTGAAGCTTTAGCGACCTGCCATGGACACCACTTCATAAAAAAAGGGGCAGTGGCATGGTTACCACTGCCCCTTCGTTTCTGGCTACGGCCGGGATCCATACCATGCGGTTAACCACCTCCTACTTAAGCTTATCCTCCGTGTATTGCAGGCACTTGCTGATCTCTGACTCATCAAACGCCTCACCGGATTTTGATTTAAGGTGCAGCTTTATGGCGTCGCCATCAGCTTCGATGGTCAGGGATTCCAGTTTTGAATACTCTTCTGTCGGACAACCGCAACGCCCCTCCTGGCACGCCTGAAAAGCCTCAAGCAGCGCCTCTTTCTTTTCTGTCGCGTCGGCAATCTCAATATCGAGTCCCGCGTCATGTATTTCGATTTTATGTCGCATGGCATCACCTCACCAATTTATTCGGATTCCGCTACCGGTCCCAAAGCACTCGCCAGCTGTCAGTCATCCATCTTTTAGTCAACTTGAAAACCGACCATATTTAGGCCTCACCTAGGGGGCAAGTACCCACTTAGCAATATTACGACAATCACAGTAAGTATCAAGGAGAGTCCTTTCCAGAACAGCAGCGGATTGCGCTCTATGAGCGGTGGGCGGGTTCTGTTCAGAAAGGCCTGGGTGGGGTGGCGCAGATCATAGACAAATTCAGATAACACTTCGTAGCGTTTGTATGGGTTGATGTGGACACACTTACGCAGCGTCTCGTCTATCCAAGCGGGTATTTCCCGTTCATCATCCAGCACGGAATGGTAGCGCAATCTATTTTGTGCCGACTTAGTTCGCGACTTGGCGATTTGTGCTCCATACGGCAAACGGCCGCTAAGCAGTTGATAAGCGATCACACCGAGAGAGAATATGTCGGAACGGAACGACCCCGGTTCACCCAGAAAATATTCCGGCGCGGTGTATTGTGCCGTGCCCAGAATATTTTGTCGTTCCAGGGGGGAAGAAATCTCCACGATACCGGCCACTTTAGTGGCGCCAAAATCGATGATCTTTACCATGCCATTGCTATCGATCATGATATTTTCCGGCCGCAGATCCTGATGCAACATCTCCTGCCGATGAAAGGCATTTAACCCTCTGGCAATCTGCTCGACAATATCCCGCACCTTTTCCAGTTCCGGCCTTGGATTGTCGATCATCCACTGCGTTAATGTCTGACCCTCGATAAATTCGGTGGCGAGGTAGATATAGTTGCGTTGGCGAGTCAACAGACAGGGCTTCAGCACATGTGCGTTGTTGATGCGTCGTGCTATCCACTCCTCCATCAAAAACCGCTCAAGATAGGCCTCATCGGTTTGAAGATCTATAGAGGGTGTCTTGATGACCACAAGCGTATCGGTTTCGTTGTCCTTCGCCAGGTATACGTGACTACGACTGCTGTCATGCAGTGTTCGCATGATCGTATAACCATCAAAGAGCGTACGGGGTTCCAGTATTGGCGGTAGCGGCAGTTCCGCCATTTTATGGAATATTTCGCCGGCACAATGACTTGGCAGTTCTTCTATCCTGATTATCTGAATAGTGAGGTTATCGTCACTGCCCTGTTTATATGCCTCATCGGCAATGGCCTTTGCCGCATCGTCCAGGTCATGGTTGTGAATAGCGTCGAGAATAAAATCGGTGCTGGCATATTCATATACGCCATCGGTCATTAACAGAAAGATATCGCCTATTTCCAGATGCAGCGATCGGTAGTCAATCTCCAATTCAGCGTCGATTCCCAGTCCGCGGCTGAGATAGCTTTTGTCGTCGGATAACCAAAGGCGATGATCGATGGTAAGCGGTTCAAGTGTATGGTTACGCAGTCGGTAGATGCGTGAATCACCGATATGGAATATATGTGCCGTGGTGGACTTGAATATCAGCGCACTTAAAGTGCAGACATAGCCTTTATCTTTGTTATAGCGGTGCTGACTTTTCTGCGTCTGTGAATACAACCAGGAATTTGTGGCGTACAACACCTGGTGCGCCGACTTCTTTACCGACCAGGCTTCAGAGGTACAGTAATAATCATCCAGGAATCCTCTGACACTGGCTTCACTGGCCACCTGGCTGACATCGCTGCTGCTGATACCGTCGGCCAGCGCTATGGCCACTCCCTTGGATGTCAAGAGCGGCTCTTTGGGTATCAGGACACCGTGGAAATCCTGATTGATCGCTTTTCGTCCTTTATCGGAAAATTGGCCCACGGATACTTTCATATGGCACACCCTGCCCGATACCAAAAAGCCCCAGCACAATAGTGTGCCGAGGCTTTACTTGCTGTAATCAGGTTCGCCTTCGAGAACCTCATAGCCATACCCGTTATCGATTCCGACTTAACACCCTACCACGATTTGTAGGGCAAAAACTTTCCGTTCATGGTGATCACGACCCGATCGCCCGCCGGGTTCTCTTCTTTACCGATATCCATGGAGAAGTCGATCGCACTCATGATGCCGTCACCAAATTTTTCATGGATCAGCTCTTTCATGGTGTCACCGTATACGCCGATCGCTTCATAGAAGCGATAGATTACCGGATCGGTCGGTACCGTTTTTTCCCAACTTTTATGGGGATACGCTTGCAAGGCCTCTGCCACCTCTGGTGACAGGGAGAGCACCTCACATATTTTTTCGGCAGGCTCCTTTTTCAGGCTGTTCATACCCAGACAGGCTGAGGTTAAAAACACCGGCGACAGACCTACCTGCTCTGCTATCGCCTCCCAACCTAATCCGGAAGCTTTTTTAGCCACCAGGATCTCTTCGGTCATTTCTATCTTTTTCATCTTTATACTCCTTGGCAATCAACCGCCCAGCATCCTCATACATCCGATAAGTCAGCTTGGCGGGCCGGTAGCGGGTGACGGATAGCGGCAGTCGCCGCCATCCGTTCATCCGATACTCTTGCTGATTAGAAATTGGCCACAGCTTTCAGCTCACGTTTCGGCGCTGTCTTGACGTGTGTGGAGTACAAGGTCAGCCCGGTAAAGGCAAGACCACCCACCAGATTGCCCAGGGCGGTGGGGATTTCATTCCAGATAAAGTAGTCGGCGATAGAGAAACCGCCACCCATGATCATAGCCGACGGGAACAGGAACATATTCACCACGGAGTGTTCGAAGCCCATGGCAAAGAAGAGCATAATGGGCATCCACATGGCGATCACTTTTCCGCTGACACTGGTGGAGATCATGGCCCCGACCACACCCATAGAAACCATCCAGTTACACAACATGCCCCGGATGAAGATGGTGAACCAACCGGCAATGCCATACTGCGCGTAACCGAGTGTTCGCGCTTCACCGATACCGGCAATCTTTTTACCTACTGCTCCCGGTTCAATCGAGAAGCCGTAGCTAAAAATAAACGCCATCATAAACGCCACCGTGAGCGCACCGGCAAAGTTGCCAAGAAACACCAGGCCCCAGTTCCTCAACACACCACCGGTTGTCACGCCGGGACGTTTATCGATCAATGCCAAAGGGGTCAATACAAACACCCCAGTCAACAGGTCAAAGCCCATGAGATAGAGCATGCTGAAACCCACCGGGAACAGAATCGCACCGATGAGTGGCGAGCCGGTCTGCACGGCAACAAAAATTGCGAATACCGCCGCCAGCGCCAAAATGGCGCCCGCCATATAGGCTCGAATCAGCGTATCTCTGGTAGACATGAAAATCTTAGATTCGCCAGCATCTACCATCTTTGTGACGAATTCTGAAGGGACTAAATAGGACATATCATATTCTCGCTGTATGAATGTGGGTGATGATTTCTATGCCGCTACCGGCTTACCAAATGAATCCACATTAGCTTGAGCAAATAATATGCCACTTTATAAGTTATTGTATTACAATGATTTTTAATTTTTTCTAGAGCTATTCTATTTTACTGTCCGCGACCCTCAAGCACTATTTTAGGGCGACGTTATATTGAGATGGTGCAAACGGGACCTCCCCTAACCGGGCGCTAACCGCCGATAAACCCGTCCTTCAGGGGAGGAAGTCGGTCACCGATAATGGATGGCTCACCCTAGGTGCCATTATCGTGCACCCCACTGTTTAAGGAGATCAATCATCGCCTGATTGTCCCGCTCGATGGCCAACATCAACGGTGTACCGAAACGCGAACGAATGTTGGGATCGGCCCCCTTTTCCAGCAGCAACTTCACCACTGCAAGCTTGCCGGTCTGGGTCGCTTCACAGAGCGGCGTCTCGTTGTTGTGGTTGGGGAGATCGACAACAGCCCCCAACACCAACAACTGCTTCACCAGGGCAAGATTGCCGCTGCCGGCGGCATCATGGAGTACCGACGCTTTACCACGGTTAAGGGCAAAGGGATCGGCTCCCTGCTCAATCAGGTAGGCGGCCGTCTTGGGGTGTCCGGATGCCTTCATCAGCACCGTGAATCCGCGGCCGTCACGGGCATTGCTATCCGCTCCCCTGGCAATCAGTTGTCGCACCTCCTGCAGACGTCCGCGTAACGCCGCCTCCAGCAGATCCATGTCGAGCCGGCGATTGGCACCGTTAGCATCGGCGCCATGCTCTTGCAGCAGGCGCACCACCTGGGCGTGGCGGTTGGTCTTCTCCTTGGCGTCACGGGCGTGGTTGATGGCCGCCTTCCCATTGACGTCCTTACGGTGCACGTTGACACCGGCATCGATCAGCGCAGAGACCGCTTCCACCTCACCACGGCCGGCAGCCTGCATCAACGGCGTAAAACCATAGTAGGATCCGATATTGGGATCAGCACCCAGCTCAAGCAACAGCTTGACGGTATCCGGCCCGGCGTTGGCAGTAGCCAGCTTGAGCGCCGTCATGCCGGTACGGTCACGCTGGTCCAGCTTGGCGCCGGCCGCGCGCAATACCTTCACCGCTCCATCATGCCCCATAAAGGCCGCATGCATCAGTGCCGAAGCACCCACCTCGGTGTCCTGCACATCAAGCTCAGCACCTTTTTGCAGCAGGAAGGCACAGGTCTCGGCATCACCCGCGTGAGCCGCCCGAATCAGTGCCGTGGCCCCGTCCTGTGTGGCGCGAACATTCGGATTCGCACCAGCAGCAACCAACATCCGCACCGCCTCACCGTGTCCGCCGGCTGCCGCCAGGGTCAGGGGCGTCCAGCCGCGAAAGGAACTGTGGAAGTTGGGATCGATGCCACTATCTAGCAGGCGACGTAACGCCTCATCGTTACCCTGGACCGCGGCCGAGGCTAGCGCCTTCTGTAGAGCCTCATGGGATGCCTGCTGTGTGCGTTGTGGCGGCTCGGGTTTAGGCTCCACTGTCTGGCAGGCGGAAAGTAAACTGAGCAGAAACAAGGCGGTAACGGCTTGAATAACGGCATAGCGCATAACGAACGGCTCCATGTGTTTGGCGCAAAAAGCCAAGGATAAGGCATCACGCAACCTTTTTCGACCTGGAGCGAATATCCGTCAACGGATCTGTGATCCCCTCAGCCCACTCCTGCGTCACACCCTCTTTTCAATGAAATGACGGGCTGCCGCACCCAGTTCAATGAAAAAACTTTGCGTCTTGATGAAGTTTTCCTGTTCGGACGGAGACAATTTGAGCGGTAGCGTCGATGTATCACCGGACAGAGTCGACTCGGCCAGTGCGCGGCCAAAAACGGTACCGGGAGCGATGCCCCGACCGTTGTATCCCCATACAGTCAGCCAGCCGGGATATGGCTCTGCCAACCGGGGAATATTGTTGTTGGTCAAACCAATACGGCCGTACCATTCATGGGTAAACGCATAGCCCGCCAACTGGGGATAGACATCGAGCATCTTTCGATACGCCCAGGATTTATGGGTGCCGTAGCCGGCGCCATCCAAACAACCGACGCTACCGACAATCATGCGTCCCTCCCTGTTTAACCGAAAGGAGGTCAGCACCATATGCGTATCCCACGCCGCATGCTTTTCAGGCAGGATTGTTTGCTGCAACGCCTCGCTTAACGGGGCGGTGGCCATCTGAAAATAGTAGAGCGATGTCGTATCGGGAGAGGCCCATGTATCCCCATTTTCGTTATAGGTACCGGTTGCAGTGATGATTTTCTGCGCGTTCAATGTCCCCTTATCCGTTTTAACGCGCCAGCGCTGCCCCGCTTTTGTGATGGAGCGGACCGGCGAGTGACAGAAGATGGATGCCCCAAGCGACACGGCGGCCTGTGCAAGCCCGCAGGCGTAGCTCAAGGGTTGGATACTGCCCGCGCGCAGGTCATGTAGCGCACCGATATATTTGTCGGTCCCCATCAGTTCAGCGGTCTTTTCACGGCTAAGTAGATCCAGCGAGTAACCGAATTTTTGCCACTGTTGCTGACGCTCATTGAGTTCAGCCAAACCCTTTTGGCTGTCGGCACAATGCAATGTGCCGTTTTTTATCGCCTCGCATTTGATCTGATATCTGTCGATCAAACCAAATACCGTCTCGGGGGCCGAACCCAAAAAACGGCTCAGCACTTCACCATCCTTTTGCCCCAACCGGTCCGTTATCTCATCGGGTTTTAACCATAATCCGGCGTTGACCAGGCCGACATTCCGGCCGCTGCCGCCGTACCCGATCTCCTGGGCCTCCAGCACCGCAACATCTACCTTGTTCTCGGCCAGATGGAGTGCGGCAGATAGACCGGAGTAACCGGCACCGATAACCACGACATCCACATCCCTATCTTCCGTTAACGCGGGATAGGCCTGGGTATTTTCACAGGTATCAATCCACAAATTTTTTTCTACATAGCGGGTCATTTTTTATCTCTGTTAATGATAGGGCGACAATAGGCATCGAAGAAACATCTCCCCAACTGCGATACAGGTTCTCCGCACCGGGCTATTAATCCAGATTAAACTCGACACCCTGCGCTAAAGGTAGCTCCCGCGAATAGTTGATCGTGTTCGTCTGGCGACGCATGTAGCCTCGCCAGGCGTCTGAACCCGATTCACGACCACCGCCGGTCTCCTTTTCACCGCCGAACGCACCGCCGATTTCCGCGCCGCTCGGTCCAATATTGACATTGGCGATGCCGCAGTCGGATCCGGCCGCAGAGAGGAATGTCTCCGCCTCACGAATATCGGTAGAGAAAATACAGGAGGAGAGACCCTGCGGTACCGCGTTATGCAGCTGCATCGCCTCGTCAAATTCGCTGTAAGTCATCACATACAGGATCGGCGCAAAGGTTTCGCGTTTCACCACGTCGCCTTGTGCCGGCATCTCAACAATGGCCGGTCTGACGTAAAAGCCGTTATTGCCGTCTATATCAATGCGTTCACCACCGAAGAGCTGGCCGCCCTCTTTTTGAGCATTTTCAAGCGCGGCCGACATCGCGTTAAAGGCCTGCTCATCGATAAGCGGACCAACAAGATTTTCCGCCTTCAGCGGATCGCCCACCGAAATACTCGCGTAAGCTTTTTTGATTTTCGGTAACAGCGTCTCTTTCACATCTTTATGGACAATCAGGCGACGTAACGAGGTGCAACGCTGCCCACAGGTACCCACTGCACTGAACAGAATGGCACGAACTGCCATATCCAGATCGGCGGAGGGCGTTACGATCATGGCATTATTGCCGCCAAGTTCCAAAATAGAGCGGCCAAAACGCTCCGCCACTTTTGGCCCGACCGCGCGTCCCATACGCGTGCTGCCTGTCGCGCTGATGACCGCCACATTGTGATTGGCCACCAGGGCTTCGCCCACATCACGACCACCGATAGCCAGTTGATGCAGGCCTGCCGGTGCATCACCAAAGCGGGCCAGTGCACGTTCGAGGATTTTGCAGCAAGCGACAGCGGTCAACGGCGTCTTTTCGGAGGGTTTCCAGATGACACTGTCACCGGCGACAAGGGCGATTGCCGTATTCCAGGCCCAAACCGCCACCGGAAAGTTAAAGGCGGAAATAACACCACAAACCCCAAGCGGATGCCAGGTTTCACGCATCGAGTGGCCCGGGCGTTCAGAGGCGATCGTCAGGCCGTACAACTGACGGGAGAGGCCGACGGCAAAATCACAGATATCAATCATCTCCTGGACTTCACCCAAACCCTCGGTCAGGATCTTACCGCACTCCAGCGTAACCAGTTTTCCAAGATCTTCCTTAGCGATACGCAGCTCTTCTCCCAACAGACGGACCAACTCCCCACGACGCGGGGCAGGCACGGTTTTCCATTGCTCGAAGGCTTCCTTCGAGCGGGCAATCATGGCATCCATCTGATTTGCGTCGATCTCATGCACAGCGGCAATTTTTGATCCATCAATAGGCGTATACACCTCCAAAGTGCCCCCTGTATAATCTGCGGGTTTCAGACCCAGTCTTTCGAAAATTTCCGAATAAGACATAAAACTCTCCTGAATAGAGATGGTTAAAAGAGATCAAACGCGCTCAAGAATAAGGGCAATACCCTGCCCCACACCAATACACATACTACAAAGCGCATAGCGGCCCCGGCTACGTTCAAGTTGATAAGTCGCTGTGGTAACGAGTCGGGCTCCGCTCATACCCAGCGGGTGTCCCAGTGCGATGGCACCACCATTAGGATTTAGCCGCTCATCATTATCTTCTAAGTTTAGCTGGCGTGAGACGGCCAGTGCTTGCGCAGCGAACGCTTCATTGAATTCAATCACATCCATCTGGGACAGGCTAAATCCGGTCAGCCACAGGATTTTCTGTACCGCGGGGACAGGGCCTATCCCCATCACCCGCGGCGGAACCCCGGCCGTCGTCATGGCAATAACACGGGCCTTCGGAGTCAGGCCATTCTCTGCAACCGCCCGCTCAGAGGCAAGGATCAATGCGCAGGCGCCATCATTGACACCGGACGCATTGCCTGCCGTGACCGTTCCGTCCTTGCGGAACGGTGCCTTCAGTTTTGCCAGTTTCTCCAGAGTCGTATCGCCGCGAGGATGTTCATCCTGGCTGATAATCAGCGGATCGCCTTTGTGTTGGGCAACACTGACCGGAATGATTTCAGCGCCGAAAACACCTGCCTCCCGAGCCTGTGCCGATTTCATCTGTGAGTGGTAGGCAAAAACATCCTGATCTTCGCGCGAAATGCCGTACGCGTCGGCAACGTTTTCCGCTGTTTCGGGCAAGCCATCCACACCGTATTGCTGTTTCATCAGCTTATTGACGAAACGCCAACCGATGGTTGTATCGAAGACGGCATTTTCCCGGCTGAATCCGGCTGTCGCTTTAGGCATAACAAACGGCGCACGCGACATGCTTTCAACGCCACCGGCAATCATGAGATTGGTTTCGCCCGACTTGATGGCACGTGCAGCCGTGCCGATCGCATCCATACCAGATCCACACAACCGGTTGATCGTCGTGCCCGTCACATCGGTCGACAGGCCGGCCAATAACAACGACATCCGTGCGACATTGCGATTATCTTCCCCGGCCTGGTTTGCGCAGCCGAACACCACATCATCGACTCGATCCCAGTTTAGATCGGGATGACGCGCTATCAATGCCTTGATAGGCAGGGCACCCAGGTCATCGGCCCGGATGGAGGCGAGACAACCGCCGTACCGTCCGATCGGCGTTCTGACGGCATCACAGATAAAGGCATTGTTCATTGCACCGTTTCCAGCAATAGGGGCTTCAACCTGGTCATGGAACTGGCTACCGATTCGACCAAACAATCGACTTCGGCTTCCGTCATCACCGTGGAGAGCGCTGCCGCCCCGGTATGGATCAGCATGAAGCCATCATCGTACAGATCGTTGATCAACGTCGACAACGCCCGTTTTTGTACCTCGGTAGGATGTGCTTCACGGAAGTTGGCCGGGATAGCCGGTTTCATATGCATACGCAGTAGGGAGCCGGCGCCGGTAACGCAGGCGGGCACACCCAGGGTTTGAAACAGCTGCGCCAGAGAGGCCCGCGCATAGTCGCCCAGTCTATTCAATTTCGCCACCGCGTCACGGTCGAAATACGCCATGGCAACACGGCCGGCGGTCATGGTGACAGGATTAGCAGAGAAAGTGCCGGAGTGCGGAAGGCGTCCATTTGTGAACACCCGCATGACATCGTCCCGGCCTGCCAGTGCCCCGACGGGAAAGCCGCCGCCGATCATTTTACCCATCGAGGTCAAATCCGGGCGAACATCGTAAAGCGCCTGCGCACCCCCGTATTCGGTACGAAAGGTAATGACTTCGTCAAACATCAATAAGGCGCCGTTGTCGGTAGCCCATTTACGCAAGGCTGCGACAAAGGTGCTGCCGGCCGGCGACATCCCGATACGATGGGGAACCGGGTCGATAAGAATGCAGGCGATTTGGTCCTTATAGTGATCCAGAATAGCGATGGATTGTTCCGGTTCGTTAAACGGCAGCACCACCATATCTTCGCTGACGGACTGGGGCGTCCCCTGCGCAAGCGGGACGGCGTTGGGACGGGCGCTATCACCCCAGTTTTCCGGTGTCGGTGCCTGACTCACTTCCGCATAGTCGTAAGCGCCGTGATAACTGCCTTCAACCTTGGCTATTTTCGGTCGCCCCGTATAAGCACGCGCCGCTTTCATACCGGCCATGACCGCTTCCGTTCCGGAGTTTACAAAGCGAACTTTGTCAAAAGCCGGGTTACGCGAGCAGAGGTGTTCGGCAAAGGTGACTTCGGCCTCTGTTGCCAGGGTAAAGGCGGTACCGCACTGCAACTGCTTGCTGACGGCTTCGACGATCGGTTCGAATGCGTGACCGTGGATATGCGACGCCATATTGTTGGCGAAATCAATGCGCTCGACTCCATCCACATCCGTTACACGACACCCTTTTCCTTTTAGAACATAGAGCGGATGGGCACCGCGTAATAACGTGTTACGGCTTACTCCGCCGGGAAGCACATTTTGCGCCCGTTTGAACAACGCTTCACTGTTGGGATATTTCATTTTGATGTTTCATCCGGAGCAATTAGTGGTGCAGCAGTTTTTTCACACACTTCACCAAAAGAGACCCCCGGAGCAAGTTTGAGAACTTTCAAACCCTCTTCCGTGACATCGATAACGGCAAGGTCGGTAAAGATGCGGGATACGACTTTCACGCCGGTTAAGGGATAGGTACATTCCGCGACGATTTTTGGATCACCATTTTTCGTGGTGTGTTGGGTAATCACAAAAATGGTCTTAACTCCGGCGACCAGATCCATCGCACCGCCGACAGCGGGGATGGCATCCGGCGCACCCGTCGACCAGTTGGCCAGATCGCCCTGTGCCGACACCTGCATTGCACCCAAGACACACACATCGATATGGCCGCCGCGGATCATGGTGAAGCTGTCGGCATGATGGAAATAACTTCCGCCCGGAACAATAGAGACCGCCTTCTTTCCCGCGTTGATCAATTCGTGGTCTTCCGCACCGGCAGCGGGTTGTGGTCCCATGCCGAGCAGACCGTTCTCGGTATGATAGATAAATTCCCGCCCTTCCGGGACGAACTTTGCCACCAGCTCCGGGATGCCGATCCCCAGGTTGACATAGGACCCATCGGGGATATCCTGTCCCGCCAGTTGGGCCATGTGTTCCCGACTCCAGCCTTTAACATCGATATGATGCATGTTCATGGATATCGGCTCCCCATCGCAATCAATTGGGATTCAATTTGCGGTTCACTCACTTCAACGATGCGATCAATAAAGACGTTTGGCGTGACGATCGTTTCCGGGTCCAGATCGCCGACATCGACCACACGATGGGCCTGAACAATGGTTGTTTCAGCCGCCGTACACATAATGGGGTTAAAATTACGCGCTGTCTTACTGTAGGTGAGGTTGCCCAGACGATCGGCACATTCACATTTGATCAGCGCGAAATCGGCTTTGAGGGCGTATTCCAACACGTATTCCCGTCCGTCGATGACCCGGCTCTCCTTATTCTCTGCCAGCACGGTACCGACCGTTGTTGCCGTATAAAAGGCCGGGATACCCGCCCCACCCGCACGAATGCGTTCGGCCAGGGTGCCCTGGGGGACGATCTCCAGTTCTATCCTGCCGGCACGGTAAAGCTCTGGAAAAACCTTTGAATGGCTGGAACGCGGATAAGAACAGATCATCTTTCTTACCTGCCCCTGTGCGATCAGGGCGGCCAACCCGACCTCGCCATTGCCGGTGTTGTTGTTGATCACCGTCAGGTCACGTGCACCTTGATCGATCAAGGCGTGGATCAGCTCGGTAGGACTACCGGCCTCACCAAAACCGCCGATCATGACGCTGG
>NZ_JBNKFS010000038.1:0-14187 GCF_050289425.1 Sedimenticola sp.
TACGGAGCCGAGGATGCCATGGTCGGGAGCGGCGATGCCAGGGAGGGTATGCGTTCCCACGCAGAGCGTGGGAACGAGGAAAGACCAATGATAGGGGTAGGGGCAACCCCCCGTGGTTGCCCTGACGGTTCCAACACCGACCAACCAGGGCGGGCACCGCTCGCCCCTACGGTCCACCAATCAATCCTGATTGCGGCACCGTTTACACCGGTAAATCCATGATCTTGCAGTCGAAATAATGAGATTTAATCGATAGTTTTATTGACCCACATCAATAACAACGCATCTCGGAAAATGACGAAGTGGATACCGCCAATACGTACCGACGCAGCCAATAGCCATCCTGCCAAATCAAACTATAAGTATTTATTTTTTTTGAATAAAAACGGATCAACCCGACTTAATTCGAAAGCCGTCAGCAGGTCACAAATGCCATCTTTTAGGGCCATTTCGGGACGCATTGGGCTCTTTCCTGCATGGCAAATTCCACGCTTTGACCAAGGTCAAAGAAGTTTCTAACCGTATATATGATCTTAGCGTCTCGGGAATATACCGCCGCGGAGATCGCTTCCGCGTTCACTCATATCAATAGCTATTGATGGGGATTTACTAGATGAAAAAAACCAACTTCAGCCTCTCTGCTCTCGGCATGGCCGTCGGTCTGGCTGCATCAGGCGTTGCTGTCAACGTTTCTGCTGCCGCTCCCACGCTCTCCGAGGCGCAATTTGAGCAAGCAAAAACCATCTATTTCCAACGTTGCGCAGGTTGTCACGGCACACTGCGTAAAGGTGCTACCGGTAAGAACCTGGAACCAAAGAATACCAAGAAACTGGGCCAGGAGCGGTTGGAAAAGATCATCACCTACGGAACAGAAGGTGGCATGAACAACTTTGACGACATCCTCTCCAAGGATGAAATCAAATTGATGGCTTCCTACATTCAGCTGGAGCCGCCGGTTCCGCCCGAGATGTCTCTGGCACTGATGAAAGAGCGTCATAAGGTTTATGTAGAGCCTAAAGATTACCCAACCAAACCGCTGCATGGCCGCAACTGGGAAAACTTCTTCCTCGTAATCGAGCGTGATGTCGGTAAGATCGCCGTTATCGATGGCGACAAGAAAGAGGTTGTCGCCCACATTCCTACCGGTTATGCCGTACACGTGTTGAAGGCTGTCGAGCACCATGAAGGCATGCACGTAGATAACCCAGGCCGCTTCTGGTACGTCATGGGTCGTGACGGCATGATGACCAAGGTCGATCTCTGGCAAACGCCTGAAAAGATGAAAGTGGCTCAGACCCAGGTCGCCTACGACGCACGCGATGTCGCGGTATCCGGCGACGGCAAATATGTAATCGGCGGCGGTTACTGGCCACCACACTTCGTCATCCTTGATGCCAAGACCATGGAGCCGCTGAAAGTGGTCTCCGCCCGTGGCGTAAACGTGGACGGCGAATATGTCAACGAGTCACGCGTTGCCGCTGTCTATGACACCCCGATGGCACCTAGCTGGCTGGTCTCCATGAAGGAACTGGGTCAGATGTGGCAGGTTGACTATACCGATCTGGATAACCTGAAGATCACAAAAATAGATACCGCCAAATATCTGCATGACGGCTTCTACGATCCTTCCGGACGTTATTTCCAGATTGCGGCAAACGCCTCCAACAAAATGGTCGTGGTCGATACCAAGACCCAGAAACTGGAAGCCATGATCGACGTCGACAAAAAACCACACCCGGGCCCTGGTGCTAACTGGGTTGACCCCAAGTGTGGTCCTGTCGGTGGCACCACCCATCTGGGTGTAGGTAAAGTTACCGTTTGGGGTAACGACCCCGCCGGTCACCCCGATCAAGCATGGAAGGTCTGCTACGAGGTCGAAACCGATGGTGCTGGCGTATTCATCCGCACCCATCCGAAGAGCGACTACGTCTGGGCCGACCAGACCAAACATCCGGAGCCTGAAGTTCAGCAATCTATCCAGGTCATCTCCAAGAAGACCCATGAGATTGTCAAAACTATCCGTCTGACCGAGAAGAAAGGCTATGCAGCCGTTCATATCGAGTTCAACAACGATGGCTCCGAGGTCTGGACCTCTGTCTGGAACCGTGCAGACAGTAAGAAAGCCAACGGTGAAATCATCATCTTTGACGCTAAAACCCTTGAAGAGAAGGCGCGCATCAAAGGTCTGTTCGCACCGACGGGTAAGTTCAACGTCCACAATCGTGTTAACCACGTTACCTGATTGCGGATGTAGTATGAGCTAGTCCAAAAGCGGGTATGGAGTAGTCTCCATGCCCGCTTTTTTAATAAACTTTCACTCTACTCTTCTGTACCTGGGGAATAATAAAGATGGCGGTTCAGGAATCAAAAAAAACGGGCTTCATGTCGCGCCGAATCATACTTGGAACTTCGATCGCGGGTGCCCTACTCTTTTTTATAGTCGGCATCATATTTTGGGGTGGATTCAACACTGCTATGGAAGCCACAAATAAACTCGAGTTCTGTATCGGCTGTCATGAGATGGAGGAGAACGTTTATCAGGAGTATAAACCGTCGATCCACTACTCCAACCGTACCGGCGTTCGAGCCACCTGCCCCGACTGCCATGTCCCCGACCCCTGGATCCATAAGATGGTTCGCAAAATCCAGGCGAGTAACGAAGTGTTCCACAAAATCATGGGAACCGTGGATACCCCGGAAAAATTCAACGAACACCGTCTCGATATGGCCAAGCGAGTCTGGCACACCATGAAGAGTACGGATTCCCGCGAATGCCGTAACTGCCACAATTTTGAATCCATGAATCCCGAATTCCAGCGTCCGCGTGCCCGCAAGCAGCACATGAACGCCTTTAAAACCGGCCAGACCTGTATCGACTGCCACAAGGGCATTGCCCACAAGCCGGTGCGCAATCTATTGACCGACGAAGAGCTGGAGAAGCTGGAAGCACCCAATCCGGCCTTCATACGCCCGATTCCGGAAATGTTCGCCGAAGGCCTGAAACGAGTCGAAGCCAAAGAGGCCGCCGCCGCCGAAGCGGAGAAAGTGGAGAAAGAACGGGAGCGCGAAGCCAAACTAGCCGCCAAACAGGCGGAAAAGGCTCGCATCGACGCAGCGGTTGCGGCGGCGCTGGCCAACCAGGGCGCGGGCAAGAGCACCACGGCGACACCGGCAACCGGCGCGGCCGGCATAGGTATCGACTGGAGCGATGTACCGGCACGCAAGATCACTCTGTTCTATCCGGGTGAAACCTCGATGGAATGGGTCATGACCGGCAAGGATCACGGCGGTGCACGCCCGTTCCTGAATGGCGGCGACCGCTGCGTCACCTGCCACGACAAAGAGACTGCCGATATGGGGAAAAAGATGGTCACCGGTGAAAAGGCTGAGTCCACCCCAATCCCTGGCAAGCGCGGCAGTATTCCGGTCAATGTTCAAGCTGCGCATGATGACAATAGCCTGTACCTGCGATTCGAATGGGAAGATACCGAGCACACCCCCGTACCCTTCGTTGAGGGCGGTAAGATGGATCCGGAAAACCCCATGAAAATCGCCATGATGTTGAGCACGGATGATGTGGAATTTGCCGACCGGGCCGGTTGCTGGCAAACCTGTCACCACGATGCCCGCACCATGCCGGATACACCGGCGGCCGATGCGGCAACAACCAGTGAAGCAGCCAAAACCCTGGACCTGAAAGCGGGTGTAACCAAATACCTGAAAGAGAGCCGCAGTAAGATCGAGATAAAAGGCAAACGGGGTAAAAAGCGCGGTGGCTGGGATAAGCTGAAGAGCGGCGATGAGTTGGCAGCCGCCCTCAAAGCCAACCAATTTATGGACCTGCTGCGCTACAAATCCGGAAAAGGTGAAACTGAGGATGGCTACATCCTGGATCAGCGCTATATAAGAGGCGGCCTGGGCTTCCAGGTTGATGCCAGAAAAGAGGGCAACAACTGGGTTGTGGAGATCAAGCGCAAGCTAAAATCCGACCAGGCTGGCGACACCAACCTTGAAGCCGGAAAACTCTACAACTTCGGCTTTGCCATTCACGATGACTTCAGCAATGCCCGTTTCCACCATGTTAGCTTGGGTTATAAACTGGGCCTGGATAACGAAGCAGCAGAAGTGAATGCCGTGAAGCGCGAAGCCAAAACAACTGCCGCTGCACCGGCGGCAGTCATGGGCAAGAAAGCGGCTTCCGGCGCTTCGATTAACGTGGACTGGAGCAAGGCCGGCAGCCGTGAGATTACGCTGTTCTATCCGGGCGAAACCTCTATCGAGTGGGTCATGACCGGCAAGGACCACGGCGGCGCACGCCCCTTCCTGAACGGTGGAGACCGTTGTGTCACTTGTCATGACAAGGAAACGGCCGACATGGGTAATAAGATGGTCACCGGAAAAAAAGCCGAGACCAGTCCGATTCCCGGCAAACGCGGCAGCATCCCGGTCACCGTGGAAGCCACGCACGATACGGACAACCTCTATTTGCGGTTCACCTGGCCTGAAGGGGAACATGTACCGGTACCCTTCGCGGAAGGCGGCAAAATGGATCCGGAAAACCCGATGAAACTGGCTGTAATGTTGGCAACCGATGACGTGGAGTTTGTCGACCGAGCCGGTTGCTGGGCGACCTGTCACCATGACGCAAAGACCATGCCGGACACGCCGGAAGCGGCTGCCGCTGCCGGTAGTGAGGCGGCCAAGATGCTCGACCTTGAGGCTGGCGTTACCAAGTACCTCAAAGAGAGCCGCACTAAAATCGAGATAAAGGGCAAACGGGGTAAAAAACGCGGCGGCTGGGACAAACTCAAATCTGCCGATGAACTGAAAGCGGCCATGGATGCGCACCAGTTCATGGATATCATCCGCTTCAAATCGGGCAAAGGCGAAACCGAGGACGGTTACATTCTCGATCAACGTCACATGAGCGGCGGCCAGGGCTTCGAAGCCAATGCGGTACAGGAAGGCGGAAACTGGGTGCTGACCCTGAAACGCAAACTGCTGTCCGATAAACCGGGCGACATCAACCTGGATACCGGCAAGGTCTACAACTTCGGCTTCGCCATCCATGACGACTTCAGCAATGCCCGCTTCCACCACGTCAGCCTGGGATACAAACTCGGCTTCGACAACGATGCCGACGGCGTGGAGATCAACGCGATCAAGCAGTGATTAATAATAAATTATAAATGCAGTGCCTTTGAACGCGTCACTCAGTGAGTGGCGCGTTTTTTATTGGTCATGTATTACTCGGCCAACCAACACTTTTCCATTCACTCCAAATCTGTTTTAGACTGACTATAATCGCGTCTATCCGGAGAACGAAAAGAATATGGTCATGCCTTCTGCAAAATGTACGTTGAGACAGATAAGAAACAGCTTGATAGTCGTCTCATTGTTAACGTTAAGCCTACCCTGCCAGGCGGGCGGCAATGCCCAGGCGGAGGTGGAGATATTTAAATTCCAATTCACCCCGCAGGAAATTACCGTCAAGCCCGGCACCACCATACGCTGGACCAATAAGGAAAAACGCCAATATCACAGCGTCTGGTTTGAGCAAGCCGGGGATCCGGAGGCAGCCTATTTCTTCCCGGGGGAAACCTACGAGCGGACTTTCGACATACCGGGTGTCTATCCTTACCACTGCGGCCCCCATCCAAAGATGACGGGCATCGTCAGGGTCGAATAATCCACTGCGGGAAGAACAGACCAATCTCCCCCGGCCTCCTTCCAAGCCTTGCCGGGTCTGATAAAACCATTACCCTTCTCTAAGTCATTGAATTATAGGCCGTTGGCATTTGACGGAGGTCAATGCCCGGCGCGCTTCACTCCTGCTACATTGCCTACCCAGTGGTAGAGGGTTAGCCGGGGCAGTTCAGCCCATTCAGCACCTGACATCACCACCAGATTTGCTACCAATAAACACCGAGAGCCTTGATGCCAAGAGTATTTGCCGCCATTGCCGCCCTGCTAGTCGCCGGAACCTGCTCAGCCCTGGCAGCGGACATTCACCCCACACGCCAGGCGGAGTTGCTGTATCTGCTCAAACAAGACTGCGGAGCCTGCCACGGTATGCGGCTTAAAGGTGGCTTGGGGCCGGCGCTGACAGCTGAGCGACTCGCTCCCTACGATGTGGACTTTCTTGCCCTGACGATCATTCAGGGTCGTCCGGGCACGCCCATGCCGCCCTGGAGTCCCTTCATGACCAAAAATGAAGCCCGCTGGCTGGCCCAGCAACTCCAACAGGGTATCCATCCATGAGATTAATGCGCTATCTGTTTTCCGCCCTACTGCTCTACTCAGGACAGGCATCCGCTGCATGTCTCACCCGCGGTACCGGTGATATGGGTATCGTTGTTGAAAGAGCGGCCGGCAGCGTGCAGGTGATCGACCGACGTGCGCACAAGTCTCTGTTTAGGATCGAGGGTTTAGGCGACCTCTCCCATGCCTCGGCGGTCTACTCCCCGGATGAGCGCTACGCCTATGTCTTCGGAAGGGATGGTGGCTTGACCCGACTGGATATTCTTTGCGGTACCATTACCCATCGCGTCGTCCAAGGCGGTAACAGTATTGGTGGCGCGATCTCCCAGGATGGCAGCCTGATCGCCGTATCCAATTACGAGCCGGGCGGGGTAAAGGTATTTTCGGCCAGCAATCTCAGCCTGATCGCCGATATACCCGCCTCACCGGTCAATGCCGAAAAGAGATCCAAAACCGTGGGTTTGGTGGACGCCACCGATCAACGCTTTGTGTTCAGCCTCTATGACACCGGCGAAACCTGGATCCTGGACATGACGGATCAACAAAAACCGCAGATACAGAAGTTCCGGAATATCGGCCAACTTCCCTACGATGGCCTGATCACCAAGGATGGCCGCTACTATATTGCCGGACTGTTCGGTCAGGACGGGCTGGCCCTGTTGGATCTCTGGCACCCGGAGCAGGGTACAAAACTGATTCTGCAAGACTACGGTAAGGGCGAAAAGAAACTTCCCGTGTATAAGATGCCCCACCTGGAAGGCTGGGCGATGGCCGGTAACCGCGCTTTTCTGCCGGGAGTCGGACACCATCAGGTTCTGGTGGTAGAGCGGGACAGCTGGAAACCGGTCGGAAAAATACCGGTCTACGGCCAACCGGTATTTGTGATGGCCCGCCCCGACGGCCGACAGATCTGGGTCAACTTCGCCTTTCCTAACAATGACACCATCCAAGTGATCGATACCGAAACGCTGAAGGTGATCAAAATCCTCAAGCCGGGTAAAGGCGCCCTGCATATGGAGTTTGCGCCACGCGGCGAAGAGGTTTGGATCTCCATCCGGGACAAGGATGAAGTCCAAGTGTACGATACCCGAAGCCTGGAGTTGCTTCACACGCTGCCGGTTAACAAGCCCAGCGGCATCTTTTTCACAGCACGTGCGCATACCACAGGACTCTGATATGGCAACTCCGGCACCCATCGTAACGCAAGCCATCAAACAGACCCGGCGGAACAATCAGAGCAGGGATCCGATACCCTTGAACGATCTTGAGAAAAGGTTACTAAACGAATACCAGAAAGGACTGCCCCTCTCTCCGACGCCCTATGCCGATATGGCTAAGCGGTTAGGGACCAGTGAAGCACTGGTATTGAAGATTCTGGAGCGCCTGCAACAACTGGGGGTAATCAGCCGCGTCGGCCCGGTCTTCAAACCCAAACAGGTCGGCACCAGCACGCTGGCGGCGATGGCTATTCCGGACCAGCAACTCGAAGCGGTCGCCGACCAGATCAGCGCCTACCCTGAAGTCAATCATAATTACGAACGTGAAGACCGCTACAACCTCTGGTTCGTTGCCACGGCACCCAACCAGGAGCGACTGGAACAGGTGCTGGCGGATATGGAACGGAAGACCGGCTACGCCATCCTCTGTCTGCCGTTGGAAAAGCAGTTCCACATTGACTTGGGGTTTCCGCTATGGTGCTGAATGATCAGGACTACCGGCTGATTGCCGAGATTCAGGGCGGCCTGCCCCTCTCCAGCCATCCCTATGCCGAGATTGGCGAACGCATCGGGCTCGATGAAAAAACCGTGATCGAGCGCATCGATGCCATGCTGGAAAGCGGCGTGATCAAGCGTCTCGGCATCGTGGTGCGGCACCATGAGCTTGGCTACACCGCCAACGCCATGGTGGTTTGGGATGTTCCGGATGAACGACTCGACGAAGTGGGCGAGAAACTGGGGGCCCTGGACTGTATCACTCTCTGCTACCAGCGTCCGCGCCGCCTCCCCGACTGGCCCTATAACCTGTTCTGCATGATCCATGGCCAGGAGCGCGACAAGGTCCTCGGCTATATCGATCAACTGGTGGACAACCAAGGGTTGGCGGACATCCCCCATAAGGTGCTGTTCAGTGGCCGCCGCTTCAAACAGCGCGGGGCTCGCTATCAATGAATCACGAACTGGACGCGGTCGATCGCGCCATACTGAATCGCTATCAAGGCGGTTTCCCGATCTGTGAGCGTCCCTATCAGGCGGCAGCGGAGCAGCTTGGAATTTCGGAACAGGAGCTGATAACGCGACTGCAAAACATGCTGACCCAGAAACAGCTATCGCGTTTCGGTCCCATGTATCATGCCGAGCGTCTCGGCGGCGGGCTGAGTCTCTGTGCCATGCGCATACCCCCCGACCAGTATGATCGGGTGACCGAACAGGTTAACGCCTTTCCGGAAGTGGCGCATAACTATGCCCGCGATCACGCCTTCAACATGTGGTTCGTACTGGCCACCGAAACCCCAGAACGAATCGGGACCGTTCTGGAAGAGATCGAACAACTTACCGGATTTCGCGTCTACAACATGCCCAAGCTGCAAGAGTTTTTCATCGGGCTGAAATTTGAGGTTTAACACCCCGAAACCGGCGCGACTCGATCGCCCTATCGGTAGAAAGAACGTGTGTTATCAATGACAGAACATCAGCCCAATACCCTGGACGAACTGGACAGGAAGATCATCGTTGCCACCCAATCCGGATTGCCGTTGGTAGTCGAGCCTTACGCGGTGATCGCCGAGCAGGTGGGGTGCAGCGCGGAGACGGTGATGCAGCGCTTCCAGCACATGCTGGCGGACGGTATCATTCGCCGTATCGGCGCCGTACCTAACCACTATACACTCGGCTTCAAAGGCAACGGCATGACGGTCTGGGATATCCCGGACGACAAAATCGCCCACTATGGCGAACTGATCGGCCAACTCGATTTTGTCAGCCACGCCTACCAGCGGCCGCGCCATCAACCGGAGTGGAACTACAATCTGTTTGCCATGGTGCACGGCAAGGATCGGCTGGAAGTGGAACAAAAAGTGGCGAAAATCGCCGAGCTGCTGGGCGCAGACAATCGGGGGCACGAGATACTCTACAGTTCCCGCATCCTAAAGAAGACAGGCCTGCGCCTGGCTTCCGACAAATAGCTTAGGAACACCATGTTTCGTATATCACAGTTCATGCAAGAGGTTCTGGATCCCCAGCCACTGGGGCCGAAGCGGAACCCACCCGGACCGGTGGTCATCTGGAATCTGATTCGCCGTTGCAATCTCACCTGCAAGCACTGTTATGCCATCTCGGCCGACAAGGACTTCCCGAACGAGCTGAATACCGACCAGGTCTTTACCGTGATGGACGACCTGAAACAGTTCCGTGTACCGGTGCTGATTCTATCCGGCGGGGAACCCTTGATGCGGCCGGACATTTTCCAGATTGCCCACCGCGCCAAGGCGATGGGCTTCTACACCGCGCTCTCCACCAACGGCACCCTGATCGATGAAAGCAATATCGAGCAAATCGCCGAAGTGGGCTTCGACTATCTGGGCATCAGCATCGACGGCATCGAACAGACCCATGACAAATTTCGTCGTAAAGAGGGGTCCTACCAGGCGTCCATGCACGGACTGCGCCTGTGTCGCGACCGGGACATCAAGGTAGGTCTGCGCTTTACCATGACCCAGGATAATGCCGCCGAACTGCCGCAACTGTTGGATTTGATGGATCGGGAGCGCATCGACAAATTCTATTTTTCCCATCTCAACTATGCCGGCCGCGGCAACAAGAACCGGGAAACCGACGTCTTTCTGCAGACCACCCGCTGGGCCATGGAGCTGCTGTTCGAACGGGCACTGGCCGATATTCAGGCAGGCAAAAAGAGCGAGTTCGTCACCGGCAACAATGACGCCGATGGCGTATTCCTGCTGCACTGGGTGGAGCGGCATTATCCACAGCAGGCCGCCCATATCCGCGCCAAATTGCGCCAATGGGGTGGCAACAGCTCCGGCGTGAATATCTCCAATATCGACAACCAGGGCAATGTGCATCCGGACACCATGTGGTGGCACTACAACCTGGGCAACGTCAAGGAACAGCCGTTCTCAGAGATCTGGCAAGACACCTCCGATCCGATCATGGCGGGCCTGAAAGCTTCACCACGCCAGGTAGGCGGCCGCTGCGGCCAGTGCGCCTATTTCGACATCTGTGGTGGCAACACCCGGGTACGCGCCCTGCAACTCACCAATGACCCCTGGGCCGAAGATCCGGCCTGTTATCTGACCGATGCTGAAATCGGTCTTAACCAGCCGGCCACTGCTGAACAATGAATTATCTGTTTTCCGCGACACTGGCGTTAAGCCTGCTGGGCACATCAACACTGAATGCCGCGCCGGCACAAACCGACACGCAAGCCCGGTACAAACAGCATTGCGCCGAATGCCACGGCGAAGACCGACTCGGCGTCATGGGACCCGCACTGCTGCCGCAGAATCTGAAGCGGTTGCGCAAACCCAACGCCTTTAAGGTCATCCAGAACGGCCGCGCGGCCACCCAGATGCCGGCCTTTAAGGACAAACTGCAACCGGCGCAGATTCAATCCCTGGTCGATCTGGTTTACACACCGTTGAAAGAGGTGCCGGTCTGGGGCATGGCGCAGATCAAAGCCAGCCAACTGGTCTACCAACCGCCCGGCACGCTACCCGATAAACCGCTGTTCGATGCCAATATCGACAACCTGTTCATGGTAGTGGAGTTGGGCGACCACCACGCGACCCTGCTCGACGGCGACACCTTTGAACCGATCCACCGCCTGCCCACCCGTTTCGCCCTACATGGCGGCCCAAAATGGGCGGAAGGTGGGCGCTACATCTATTTCGCCTCCCGCGACGGATGGATCAGCAAGTACGACGTGTTCAATCTGCAGTATGTGGCTGAGGTACGCGCCGGCATCAACAGCCGTAACCTGGCGGTCTCCCATGATGGGCGCTATGTCATCGTCGCCAACTACCTGCCCCACACCCTGACGGTACTGGACGCGCGCGACCTGTCACCGATCAAGGTGATCGAGGCCAAGGACGAATTGGGCAACAGTTCCCGGGTCAGTGCCGTCTACACAGCCGATCCCCGCAACAGTTTCGTCGCCGCCCTGAAGGATATACCCGAGGTGTGGGAGATCAGCTACCTGGATGAGCCGCCTGCCGGCTTCTCCGGCTGGGTACACGATTACAATCAAGAGTCCGGCGATGCCCACAAAGAGGAGCCGTTTGCCGTGCGCCGGATCCGGGTAAAGGATTATCTGGATGACTTCTTCATGACCCAGGACTATGACCAGATCATCGGCAGCACCCGTAATGGTCACGGGCAAGTGGTGGATCTTGATCTCAAACGCTCGGTAGCCTCTGTGGCCCTGCCCGGCATGCCCCATCTCAGTTCCGGCATCACCTGGAAATACCAAGGCCGCACGGTATTGGCCACGCCGAACATCAAAGAGGGACAGGTTTCGATTATCGACACCAAGACTTGGGAAGTGATCAAACAGATTAAAACCGACGGTCCCGGTTTCTTTATGCGTAGCCACGAGCAAAGTCCCTACGCCTGGGTGGATGTCTTTTTTGGCCCCAACAAGGATCGAATGCACGTCATTGACAAGCAGACCCTGGAGATCGTCAAGACTTTGATACCGGCCCCGGGAAAAACCTCCGCCCATGTGGAATTCACCAAGGATGGCAAATATGCCCTGGTCAGTATCTGGGACGACGACGGCGCGCTGGTAGTCTATGACGCCCACACGCTTGAAGAGGTCAAACGTCTGCCGATGAAAAAGCCGTCCGGTAAATACAACGTGCACAATAAGCTGACCCGCTCAGCGGGCACCAGTCATTAACCGAGGATCCCTGCCAGATGGGCGATACGCAAGTCAACTGTCTCTACTGTGGGAAGAAGATCGCCAACGATGCGGCCAAGTGTCCCCACTGCGGAGCCATCTCCCACTTTCAGACCCGAGGCTACCGTTCCGGCGCGCGTCTGCGGTTTATTCTGTTCTTTATCGGCGTCGCCCTGTTCACGCTGTTTTTTGCCTTCTGGTTACCGCGATAAGCACCGCTATCCATCCACCCATTTTCAAGAGCGAGACACCATGAACCACCGCATCCTGCTTCTGACCGGCCTGATCACACTGGGTCATATCGCTCATGCCGAGGAGGGGACACGTTACCCGCTGGCAGCCATTGAAGACGGCGATACCATCACGATCCAAATCGGCGATAAAACCAAGCGCTTGCAGCTCAGCGGGATCGATGCACCGGAAGACATAGTCAATCCGAAATTGGCCAAGGACCGGGAGCGCACCCAATTGCCGGCTGACCAACTGTTGGCGCTGGGCCAAGCCGCCACAACACACCTGAAACAGTTACTCGCCCCCGGCGACGAAGTAACGGTTGTGGGCGACCTGGGAGCCAGTGACCGCTACGGCCGGATACCGGTGTTTATCTATAAGGGTGAGCGCTCCCTGAACGAAGCAATGATCATCGACGGCTATGCGACGGTACTCAGCCGATCCAAGATCGCAGCGGAGATTAAAAATAACCTCTCCACACTTCAGCAACAGGCGCAAGCGGCAAAACGGGGGCTTTGGGGCGCCTATCCCGAGGCGACCCTACGCTGGAGCGGTCAATCCAAACCGCAGTAAACTTTTACGCTAATCAGTTGCCGTTGGATTTTCCGCACAACCGGGACATTTACCGGATCAAGGCAGGAGTTTGTCCCGCATGTCGTAAGGGGCGCGGTGCACCGCGTGACAGCGTGCACAGGCGTAAACGGCGGCGCTCCCCAGTGCGCGTCCCACCCGTTTTTTATCCCCTTGCTGCAATCCCTGCTCCAGGTCGGCCAGCGCATCCTGGGTAAGCCGCCCCAAATAGCGCTCCCGGGGAGCCGTATCCTTATGGCAGGCCGCACAGCTCTCACCCAGATCATCCAGCCGCCGCCGCAACTGTTGCAGTGAGGCGAGCGCCAAGGATGACTGATTGTCATCTGTGGCGATTTTGATTCGATTGACCAGCGACGACAGCTCTTCCATCACCTCTGCGTAGTCGCCTGGCTCCCCTGTTGCCAATTTTTTGATCTTTATCTTGCCGAAATCGGGGGTCCGGTAGAGTAGTGCCGTCACCGCACGGAATTCCCGATGGCACGATTTACATCCCTGATCGATTTTATGCAACGCCTGCCCCATCGCTTGACTGTTGCCCGCCTTCGTCGCCGCCTGTAACTGCTCCAGCCAGTGATACTCCAACTCCTCCTTCCACTCCGGAACCATTTCGGTAATCTTCAGATAATGTGTGGTAAAACGCGCCACCCACTTTTCTGCCAGTGCCGGTTTACCCGCGGCCGCGTATTCGCTCACCGCCTGCATCTCGCGGCGCAGGCTGAACATGGTGTGGAGCCAGACCTGCCGATCATTTTGCGGCTTATACCACTGCCCAATGCTGGCCGGCGGCAACGGCAACCACTTTTCTGTCGCCAGGGTGCTGGCCGTAACGAGCGAACAGCAAACCAATACTAACCAAAAACTGCTTTTCTTCGTCATAGTGCGCCCACTCAAAATCGCTCCGTCCGAGACGCCTACTATACCCTATTCACCCCACTCGATAGTTTCTGGAAATCGATTCGTAATCAGTGATTTCCACCCCAATCCCCCTGTATTCAATAAGGAATAGTTGATAAAAATAGTCAGATATTTTTCCTACTTGATTAAGGTCAATGCCCTACCTTGTTGCTTTGTTTTTTAATCTGCCTGCTTATTCGCACCGCATAGGAGTTACCCTAATGGCCCAGGCCTTCACAAAAACCATGGCGCGGAACATCTTTTATGGTGGCACTGCGTTTTTCTTCCTCCTTTTCC
>NZ_JBNKFS010000039.1:0-14119 GCF_050289425.1 Sedimenticola sp.
GGAACAATGACTTAGCGATATCAGGTGTGGGCACTGTTGGTGCAATTGTTGGCTTTGCGACACATCATGGTGAGCGGCATCCTACGTCGTCGGCAAGGAGGCAGGGTGAGGCGTGGTACAGGGATGTGCCGCTTAGGCGTTCCCACGCAGAGCGTGGGGACGAGAACACACAGAGCGTGGGGACGAGAACACGCAGAGCGTGGGAACGAGAATTAACGAGGAGCTAGAATGGACGCAACGCCACTTCATACACCCCGCCGATCACCAGGTACTCATCTTCTCCGCTCAGTCGGCCCGGCAGCAGGCCTGGCAGGTAGACCAGTTTGCTTAGGGGTACTTTCGCTTCCAGGATGTAGTCGCCGAACTCGTCGGCCCGTTCACGCTCGCCGGTGAAAGAGTTGATGTTGTTCAGCACCAGGATATAGACGTGCCGGGCCGGCTGGTGCAGCACTTCATGTTCATCGATGCGGTTGATACCCCGGTACAACGTGAGGTGGGTCTGAGCGGGGTAGCGCCGCTGCACTTCGTATTGGCAATAGGTGTACAGCAGGTCGAGCTGTGACTCCAGCGCATTGGTGTTGTACAGCCCCTGGGTGCGGGCCGCCAGGTAGTGCTGATAGGGGAGGGAGTTGATGTCGCCCACGGGGCCCTGGTGATTGCGCGGCAGCAGGCCAAAGCGCGACTCCACCCAGCCCTTCAATACAGCCGCCTCCTTGCCGTCGGGATCGAACAGCCAGCCGCGCAGGATACGCAGGTAATCGGCCCGGTGTCGGTTCTTTTTGCCGGGACGGTCGGGCAGTCCGGCCTCTTCCAGATGATCGAGCAGGAAACCGGAACGCATGTAGTCCTGAAAATTTTCCGCCCGCTCGGCGGCATCATCGATCTGTGCCAGATTGCTGAACAGGGCGCTGTGCAGTTCGCTCACTCCATCCAGATGGAGCGGTGCCGGGTGTTGTTGAAACGTGAGGCTGCCGAGGATCACCGGCGGCAGGTTGCAGTGATTGATGGAGAGCCGCGCCTGCGCCGGGAGCGAAGCGTTGTCGTCAGCGGTTTGTCTGTATTCATCCATACAATTCACCCGGGTTTGTAGCAAACCCGACTCTGTCAATCTCTCGTTGCTGTTTTAAAAAACACTATTAATACAGCAGGTTAAAAACTATTTTCGCTGTTGGCACAGGCCTTGCTCAATACCCGTTGTCCAGGTGATTCAGCGTATTCAATCACCACTGATTCAACAATGAGTAAGGAGATCGACATGGCACTGCGTCAATGTGCAATTTACGGTAAAGGCGGTATCGGCAAGTCTACCACGACCCAGAACCTGGTGGCCGGTCTGGCCGAACTGGGTAAAAAGGTCATGATCGTCGGCTGCGATCCCAAAGCGGATTCGACCCGTCTGATTCTGCACTCCAAAGCGCAGAACACCATTATGGAGATGGCCGCCGAGGCCGGCACCGTCGAGGATCTGGAACTGGAAGATGTACTCAAGGTGGGTTACGGCGACATCAAGTGCGTCGAGTCCGGTGGTCCGGAGCCCGGCGTCGGTTGTGCCGGCCGCGGTGTGATCACCGCCATCAACTTCCTGGAAGAGGAAGGCGCTTACGAGGAAGACCTCGACTTCGTTTTCTACGATGTGCTGGGTGACGTGGTGTGTGGCGGTTTCGCCATGCCGATTCGCGAGAACAAGGCGCAGGAGATCTACATCGTCTGCTCCGGCGAGATGATGGCGATGTACGCCGCCAACAACATCTCCAAGGGTATCGTGAAATACGCCAACTCCGGTGGTGTGCGTCTGGCGGGTCTGATCTGTAACAGCCGTAACACCGCCCGTGAAGATGAGCTGATCATGGAGCTGGCGCGTCAGCTGGGCACCCAGATGATCCACTTCGTGCCGCGCGACAACGTGGTGCAGCGCGCCGAGATCCGTCGTATGACCGTGATCGAGTACGACCCCGAAGCCAAGCAGGCGCAGGAGTATCGTGACCTGGCGCAGAAGATCATCGACAACAAAAACTTTGTCATCCCCACCCCCATCACCATGGATGCGCTGGAAGAGTTGCTGATGGAGTTCGGCCTGATGGATGAGGAAGACGAGAGCATCATCGGTCAGAAGGCCGTCGCTGAAGCCTAAGCAGAGGCTATCGCAATACCTACGGGTTCGTTCATGACCCCGCGTATCCATGGATTAGTGGTGCCGGGAGAAGGAGAAAATTTATGTCAACCATGACACGCGAAGAGACCGCAGCGCTGATTCAGGAAGTGCTTGAAGTCTATCCGGAGAGCGCACGGGAAGACCGTGCCAAACATCTCACGATCAACGATCAGGAGGTGGAGCAGTCGAAGAAGTGTATTACCTCCAACCGCAAATCCCTGCCGGGTGTAATGACCATCCGCGGTTGTGCCTACGCCGGTTCCAAGGGCGTGGTGTGGGGACCGATCAAGGATATGATTCATATCTCCCACGGTCCAGTCGGTTGTGGCCAGTACTCCCGTGCCGGCCGGCGTAACTACTACGTCGGCACCACCGGTATCAACACCTTCGGCACCATGAACTTTACCTCGGATTTCCAGGAGAAGGATATCGTCTTCGGCGGCGACAAGAAGCTGTCCAAGATCATGACCGAGATCGAGCAACTGTTCCCGCTCAACAAGGGCATCACCATCCAGTCCGAGTGTCCGATCGGCCTGATCGGCGACGACATCGAGGCGGTGGCCAAGCAGACCGCCAAGGAGATCGACAAGCCGGTGGTGCCGGTGCGTTGCGAAGGCTTCCGCGGTGTCTCCCAGTCCCTGGGTCACCACATCGCCAACGACGCGGTACGCGACTGGGTGCTGGGTAACCGGGATGACGATACCAGCTTCGAGAGCACACCCTACGATGTGACCATCCTCGGTGACTACAACATCGGCGGTGACGCCTGGGCCTCGCGTACCCTGCTGGAAGATATGGGTCTGCGGGTGATCGCCCAGTGGTCCGGTGACGGCACCCTGGCGGAGATGGAGAACACCCCCAAGGCCAAGCTCAATCTGCTGCACTGCTATCGCTCGATGAACTACATCTCGCGACATATGGAAGAGAAATACGGCGTGCCCTGGATGGAGTACAACTTCTTCGGCCCGACCAAGATCGCCGAGTCGCTGCGCAAGATTGCCGCGTTCTTCGACGAGACCATTCAGGCCAATGCCGAGAAAGTGATCGAAAAGTACCAGGCCGAGTACCAGGCGGTAATCGACAAATACCGTCCGCGTTTGGAAGGCAAGCGGGTCATGCTCTATGTCGGCGGCCTGCGTCCGCGTCACATCATCGGCGCCTACGAGGATCTGGGCATGGAGGTGGTCGGTACCGGTTACGAGTTCGGTCACAACGATGACTACGACCGCACCATCCAGGAGATGGGCAACGCCACCCTGATCTACGACGACGTGACCGGCTACGAATTCGAGGAGTTCGTGAAGCGGGTCAAGCCCGACCTGATCGGTTCCGGCATCAAGGAGAAGTACATCTTCCAGAAGATGGGTATCCCGTTCCGCCAGATGCACTCCTGGGATTACTCGGGCCCCTATCACGGTTATGACGGCTTCGCCATCTTCGCCCGCGATATGGACATGACCCTGAACAATCCCTGCTGGAGCAAGATCCAGGCGCCCTGGCTGAAAAGCGAGGAAGCCCCGGAAGCCGCGGCGGCCGGAGCCTGATCTGAAACGGCTTAAGCGAATGCCGAGTCACTGCAGTCCCTGTAGGGCGTTCCTTCTCCCCCTGGGAGAAGGCCAGGATGAGGGGATCAAAAAAGCCAATGGCCTTCTGATCCCCTCACCCCAACCCTCTCCCTGAGGGAGAGGGGGCTATTGGGCGCCACGGCAAGGTGCAACGAATTATTTATTGTCTGACCCGTTGTCCACGGATTAGTGGCGCGGGAGGAGAACGATCATGAGTCAGCTAGTCGAAGACATCAAACCGAGTTATCCCCTGTTCCGGCAGGAGGAGTACAAGGATACCCTGAGCAACAAGCAGGCGCTGTTCGAAGAGAAGGTGCCGCAGGAGAAGATCGAAGAGGTGTTCCAGTGGTCCACCACGGTGGAGTACAAGGAACTCAACTTCAATCGCGAGGCGCTCACCGTTAACCCGGCCAAGGCGTGTCAGCCGCTCGGCGCGGTGCTCTGTGCCCTGGGTTTTGAAAAGACCCTGCCCTACGTGCACGGCTCGCAGGGTTGCGTGGCCTATTTTCGCACTTATTTCAATCGCCACTTCAAGGAGCCGGTAGCCTGTGTCTCCGACTCCATGACCGAGGATGCGGCGGTGTTCGGCGGCCAGAAGAACATGTTCGCCGGCCTGGAGAATGCCAAGGCGCTGTACAAGCCGGAGATGATTGCGGTCTCTACCACCTGTATGGCCGAGGTGATCGGCGACGACCTGAATGCCTTCATCGGCAATGCCAAGAAAGAGGGCAGTGTGGCGGAGGATTTTCCCACCCCGTTTGCCCACACCCCCAGTTTTGTCGGCTCCCATACCACCGGCTGGGACAACATGTTCGAAGGCATCCAGCGCTATTTCACCCTCAACCATATGGAAGACAAGGTGGTCGGCAGCAACGGCAAGATCAACATCGTGCCGGGCTTCGAGACTTACCTCGGCAACTACCGGGTGATGAAGCGCATGATGGCGGAGATGGATGTCGAGTGCAGCCTGCTGAGCGATCCCAGCGACGTGCTGGATACCCCGGCGGACGGTGAATACCGCATGTACGATGGCGGTACCACACTGGATGAGATGAAGGATGCGCCCAACGCCATCGACACCCTCTACCTGCAGCCCTGGCAGTCGGTAAAAAGCCGCAAATTCACCAAGGGTACCTGGAAGCACGCGGCGTCCGATATCGATATCCCGATGGGGCTGGAGGCGACCGATGCCTTCCTGATGAAGGTCTCCGAACTGACCGGCAAGCCGATCCCCGATTCATTGGCCCGCGAGCGCGGCATCCTGGTGGACATGATGACCGACAGCCACGCCTGGCTGCATGGCAAATCGTTCGGTGTCTACGGCGATGCGGACTTTGTCCTCGGCATGGTGCGCTTCCTGCTGGAGGTGGGTGCCGAGCCGACCCAGATTCTCTGCAGCCACGCCAACAAGCGTTGGAAGAAAGCGGTGGAGAAGCTGCTGGCCGATTCGCCCTACGGGCAGAACAGCGAAGTGCATATCGGTAAGGATCTGTGGCATTTCCGCTCCCTGATGTTCACCAACAAACCGGACTTCATGATCGGTAACTCCTACGGCAAGTTCATCCAGCGCGACACCCTGCACAAGGGCAAGGAGCACGAGGTGCCACTGATCCGTATCGGTTTCCCGATCTTTGACCGGCACCACATGCATCGGGACACCACCCTGGGTTACGAGGGCGCCATGTACATGCTCAAGACCCTGGTCAACGCGGTACTGGAACGGCTCGATGAAGAGACCCGGGGCATGGGTACCACGGACTACAACTACGACCTGATTCGTTAGGTCAGCGGTAGAGGGATCGGAGTCAATGTTTTTGACTCCGATCCCTGACCGATGGAACAAGTAATGCGGCATTCAATTTTGCCGACTGAAGTGAGGTAAGAACGATGCCCAGTGTAATGATTCGCGTGAAAGAGAACGGTGCGCTCCTGTTCTATATCGCCAAGAAAGATCAGGAAGACGAGATTGCCGAGGTGGAAACGGATACCGAGGAGAGCTGGGGTGGCGAAGTGGTGTTAACCGATGGTTCCCGCTACTACGTCGACCCGATCAGTCCGCGGCCGTCATTTCCAACCACGCTACGTTTTAAGCGTGTTTGAACCCTGTCATTGAAGGAGATTTATCATGGCCCTATCCATTGTGAGAGACCTGTGTACCGCTTGCGGCGACTGTGAACCGGTCTGTCCCACCCAGTCGATCACCCCGTTCAAGGGGGTGTACAAGATCGAGGCGGATACCTGCACCGAGTGCGAAGAGGAATTCGACGTGCCCCAGTGTCTGGATGTCTGCATGGAAGACGACTGCATCGTCACAGCCTGAACCGGTTGACCATCGAAAACCGGTCTCCGTGATGGAGACCGGTTATCTCAAGTCAGGAGACAGCCATGAATAGCCCAACTCTCGATAAAGAGATCGCCTTGCGTATCGGACTGGCGGCGCGTGAACTACCCGAGACCGATATTCCGCGCCTGCTTCGGGTACTGGATGATGTACTGGGTCTGCCGCCGACCAAACAACAGCTGGACGGCCTGACGGTCAAGGCGCTCAAGGCAGCCGACGACGGCGAGTTGGCCGATCTCGATAACGGGGTGATCAAGGCGGCGCTGGCCTGCCTCAAGGGTGAAATACCTGAATTCAGTGAACCGCTACCTGACGTGGTTCCTTATGCCGAGGCGGATATGCCGAACAGTATCCGTGTCGCCTGCGCCTCCAACCGCGGCGCCATGCTGGACGGCCATTTCGGTTCCTGCCGACGTTTTCTGATCTATCAGGTATCGGCGGCGGAACAGCGTCTGATCGATATCCGTGAGATCGGCGGCGCAGCGCCCGGGGTGGATAAAAACGTCCACCGGGTGGCACAGATCGCCGATTGCCAGATACTGTTCGTTGCCTCCATCGGCGGTACCCCGGCCGCCAAGGTGATCCGTGCTGGTATCCATCCGGTGAAGAAACCCCAAACCGGTCCGGCCGATGTGGAAATGGCTGCCCTGCAGGCGGCGATCGGCAAGAGCGCACCGCCCTGGTTGGCGAAAATCATGGGGCAGTCAGCGGAGCAGCGTATCCGCTTTATACCGGAAGAGATCGAGACGGCGGAGATCGAGGTGACGGCGTGATCACCCGGGACCAGTTGAATCAAATTGGTTGGCTGGTCGGGGAAGCGCCGCTATCGGAGAGCACGGTGACGGTGTTGCGCAGTCACTTCCCGGAGATCCATTTCACCTACTGCATGGATGATGACGTGATGACGGCCGGCCCCATCCTGAAGGGGAGCGGTTTCAATCTCTATCTGATCGACAGCAGTCAGCACTGCCTTAGTTTCACCCAGGACATGGAGTTGGCCACCGGAGTGGTGGTGGCCGAAATCGAAGCCGAATGAACGTTGTCGTCATGTCCGATGAAGAAGATGCCACACCCCGTGCCGATTGCCGAACCTGTCCGCACCGCGAAGACCGGTTGCGTAAAGGTCGCTGCCATCCGGGGGATACCTGCGTCGGGGCCCTGAGCGGCCGGCAGATCGCACGTTTTTTCAAGATCAACCCGGACCTGGCGGAACAGTACGCCGGCGATCCGTTCTGGGAGCGGCGCGCCATCGCCGCCCGCTACCTCTCGGTGCAGCGTCTGTTGCGCATGCTGGATGATCCGGACGAGGTGGTGCGGCGAGTACTCGCCTACCGTCTGCCGGTGGAGGCGCTGCCTGCGTTGATCGACGACCCGGACCGGGAAGTACGCGTCACCGTGGCCGACCGGCTGCCGCCGGAACAGTTGGAACGGCTGGTGCAGGATGAAGACTATCTGGTGCGTCTGTACGTGGCGAAACGGCTTAAGCCGGGGCGCCTGTTTCGCATGCTGCGGGATCCGGATCGGGAAGTGCGCAAGACCGTGGCCGCCCGTCTGCCGCCGGAGAGTCTGGGATTGATGCAGCATGATGCGGCCGCCGAGATACGTCGTATTGTGGCGGAGCGAATCGATACCGATGCCCTGACCCCGCTGCTGCAGGATAGCGACTGGCGGGTGCGGCTGGCGGCCTGCCAGCGGGCGCCGCTGACGCTGTTGGAGCCGTTGCTCGATGACCCGGACGAGGATGTAAGCGCGCTGGTCAGGGACAGACTCATGGGGACTGTAGGATGCCGGTGAGCTTGCGAACCGCATCGATGGCGGAAGGGCCGATGCGGTTCGTGTCACTTACCGCATCCTACGATACGCCCCCCGGAGAAGGACAGGATGAGGGGAAGCTGATAGCAACATCCGGGCACGTCATCAGAGCGGCAAAACTTTAACCAACAAGGTGGAACGGTCATGCATGCATTCGCACGCTTTATCCAGATCCTCGGCAAGGGCCGCAACGGCATGCGCGCCCTCAGCCGCGAAGAGGCCTATGAGGCGATGCAGATGATCGCCCGTTATGACGTGGAGCCGGAACAGCTCGGCGCCTTCCTGATGCTCATGCGCGTCAAGGAAGAGAGTGCCGAAGAGGTGGCCGGCTTCACCCAGGCGCTGCGTGAAAGTTTCCATGTGGCTGAAACGGCGTTTCAACCGGCCATCGATTGGGCCGCCTACGCCGGCAAGAAGAGGCAGTTGCCCTGGTTCCTGCTGGCGGCGCTGATCCTGGCGACGCGCGGTTATCCGGTGCTGATGCACGGCATCAATCGTAGCGATGACCGGCTCTATGTACCGGAGGCGCTGGATGCCTTGGGCATGGAAGCGGCTCTTTCGCTGCAGGATGCCCAGGCGCAACTCCCGTTGCGCGGTTTCGCCTACCTGCCTATCAGCAAGCTCTCGCCGCTGACCGCCGAGCTGATTGAAACCCGCAACCTGTTCGGTCTCCGGCCACCGTTGCATACGGTGGCACGTATGCTCAATCCGCTCTCCGCTCCGCTGTCGGTGATGGGGGTGTTTCATCCCAATTTTGCGGTCATTCATCAACAAGCCGCCGCGTTGCTGGGACAACCGGCTGCCCTGATCTGCAAAGGCGATGGCGGTGAATTGGAGCGCATTCCCGACCGGGACGTGGAGCTGTACGGGGTGAGCGGCGGGGAGCTTTGGTCGACCCGTTGGGACAAGCGGATGCGGCCGGGTGTTGTCACCAAGCCGGAGCGGCTCAACCTGTACCATTTCATTCAGGTGTGGGAGGGCGAGGCCGAGGATGACTACGGTGAGCAGGCGGTGATCGGCACACTGGCGCTGATTATCCGTGCCCTTGACCTGGAAGCGGCCGCTGTGCCGGCCCATCAGCTTGCTGAAGAGTGGTGGCGGCAGCGGCATCAGTATCCGTTGGTGCCTCTGGAGAGAGCGGAATCGACCTGCGCCTGCGGGCGCGCAGCGACCGTGTAGGGGTGTTGCCCTGAGAGGCCGTCGGCGACCCCATGCGTGAGGAAGCCGACCTATAGAAGATTACCGGCGATCAGCCCTTAGCGTGACCGGTTGCCCTAAACAGAACAGAGTAAAACAGAAGGTATCGACAGTGAAAACCCTGGTTAACCGGCCTGATCTGCTGGCGGAAATCTGTGCGGCGACGGATGCCGAGCAAGACATCGCGGCGTTAGAACAAACATTGCAGCGGCTGGTGCCGGAAGCGGGATTACGCCACGTATTGACCCGCGGCAACTGGCATCGCCCGGGCGGCGTGGTGGATGCCGATTTCAATCCGGTCAGCAGCAATATACGGCGTTGGGCCGAGCAAGAGTCGGCGGGTGATGTGGATGCCTTGATCGCGAATTATGCCGATGCCGGTTACTTTGCCACCCAGCTATCCGGCAAGACCCATTACTTTACCTTCGCTTGCGGCAGCGGACCGGCGGATTTCATCCAGTTGGAGATTGAGCAGTTGCAGGAGGTGGTGGATCGCCAGCTGGTGGCAGCGGACTGGTACCCCGACAGCCTGGAGGAGTTTCTCGATCCGCTCGATTCGCCGCGCCTCAGTCCGGTGCCGGTGGCGCAGCCCTTCTACCGCTTCAGACGCATTACCCCGATCGCCCGCCTGTTGGATGATACAAACGGCGATTCGCGTGCGTTTGTCGCGTTGCGCCGGTTTCTGCAGGACTGGCGTGACAGCAGTGCGGCGGAGGGTACGCACTTTTGTCATCACTGGATACTGGCGTTGCGTGAATACATGGACCGGGATGGCGAGGTTCGACTGACCGCCAGCCCGGTCACCACGTTCCGCGGTACCTTGCCCGATCTGCCGCCGGGGGAAACCCTGGTCGGTGCCGAACTGGCCAATGCGATCCATGCATACGACCGGGTGGTAGGCTACCCGTTCGCCTGGTTTTTCCACATGCTCAGTCGCCAGGCGGAGAATTACCAACTTGCCAAAGCGGTACTGCGCGACCTGATGGGCGCCTACGACTACCTGCCGGCGCGGGACTTGAAAGTGCTGCGGCAGTGGGAGGCGCAGTCATACGCCGTGTGAGCACAACGGTCGTGTTCGGTTTTTTTCTCGTTCCCATGCTCCGTGTTCTCGTTCCCACGCTCTGCGTGGGAATGCATACCGCGCGATTACCGCGTGGGCAAAAAACCCTTCCCACCCTACCTAGCTACTCCGACTTCACGGACGCCTGTGGCTTGGTCGCAGACCCTCCAATATCTCCCCGTTTGTCGTGTTTGCGACATAGGTGCATGGTGCAAAAAATCTTATAAAACAGCCGATTGCGAAATGGCATGTCGCTTGCACTGGACAAGGGTAAGGCAACAAGAGAGCCGTATCGAACATGAAACAGAAAGATATCGCTGCGCTGCTGGATGAACCGGCTTGCGCCCACAACAAGAAATCCAAGTCGGGTTGCGCCAAGCCCAAACCCGGCGCCACCGCCGGCGGTTGCGCCTTCGACGGGGCACAGATCGCCCTGTTGCCGATCGCCGATGTGGCGCACATCGTCCACGGCTCCATCGCCTGCGCCGGCAGCTCGTGGGATAACCGCGGCACCCGCTCCAGCGGTTCGCGCCTGTTCCGTATCGGCATGACCACCGACCTGACGGAGCAGGATGTAATCATGGGGCGCGGTGAAAAGCGTCTGTTCCACTCCATCAAGCAAGCCATCGAGAGTTACCGGCCGGCGGCGGTGTTTGTCTACAACACCTGTGTGCCGGCGCTGATCGGTGACGACGTGACCGCGGTCTGCAAGGCGGCGGCCGAGCGCTGGGGTACCCCGGTGGTGCCGGTGGACGCGGCCGGTTTTTACGGCACCAAAAATCTGGGTAACCGCATCGCCGGTGAGACGATGGTGAAGTATGTCTGCGGTACCCGTGAACCGGATCCGGTGCCGGCGGCGGCGCAACGCGACGGCATCCGGGTGCACGATGTGGCGCTGATCGGCGAATACAACATCGCCGGTGAACTGTGGCATGTGCTGCCGCTGCTGGATGAACTGGGATTGCGGGTGCTCTGCACCCTGTCCGGCGATGCCCGTTACCGGGAGGTGCAGACCCTGCACCGTTCACAGGTCAACATGATGGTCTGCTCCAAGGCGATGATCAATGTCGCACGCAAGCTGCAGGACGCTTATGCGACGCCCTGGTTCGAGGGCAGCTTTTACGGTGTGCAGGATGTTTCCCGGGCACTGCGGGATTTTGCCCGCTTGATCCAGGATCCCGATCTGTATGCGCGGACCGAACTACTGATCGAGCGGGAAGAGGCGCGCATCAGCCGGCGGCTGGCGCCCTGGCGGGAGAGACTGAAGGGCAAAAAGGTGCTGCTCTATACCGGCGGGGTCAAATCCTGGTCGGTGGTGGCGGCGCTGCAGGATCTGGGCATGCAGGTGGTGGCCACCGGTACCAAGAAATCCACCGAAGAGGACAAGGCACGCATCCGTGAGCTGATGGGCCGCGACGCGCTGATGCTGGAGGACGGTAATCCCCGGGGCTTGATCGATATCGTGCGCGAGCAGCAGGTGGATGTGCTGATCGCCGGTGGGCGCAACATGTATACGGCACTGAAGGCACGTATTCCGTTTCTCGATATCAATCAGGAGCGTGATTTCGGCTACGCCGGCTATGAAGGGATGTTGGAACTGGCGCGTCAGTTGGCGCTCACCCTCGACAGCCCGGTGTGGCCGGCAGTACGCCAGCCCGCTCCGTGGGTGAGCCGGAACCCTTCGTCCAGTGGACGAAGGCAGTCCGGCGAACGACCCGCCATGGGTGAGCGGCTGCCAAGCAGTGAACGCCCGCCTACGGATGGGTGGGCAGGGCTTCAAGCGGAGCAGGGACTGCGTAGTGCAGAAGGCGGGGCCGGGGGTGATTCGAAGCGCGGTGTCGCACCAGGGATGGCTACGCCAGCAGTCGAAAGTGATTGTGGTCATGGCGACTCCATGACTCCCTCTCCCTCAGGGAGAGGGTTGGGGTGAGGGGATGATAATAGTCAGCCACTTGATTTTATCGTTGCCTCATCCTGTCGTTCATGTGCCGTATATCCGTGACTATCGAGGAGTATCCCCCCATGCCTGAAATCATCAAACGCAACAAGGCGCTCTCGGTCAGTCCGCTCAAGGCGAGCCAGACCATCGGGGCGGCGCTCGCCTTTCTCGGTTTTCGTCGCGCCATCCCCATGCTGCACGGCTCCCAGGGATGCACCGCCTTCGGCAAGGTGTTCTTTGTACGCCACTTCCGGGAACCGATCCCGCTGCAGACCACCGCCATGGACCAGGTGACCACGGTCATGGGTTCGGAAGAGAGTGTGGTGGAGGGGCTCAAAACCCTGTCTGAAAAGAACAGCCCGGCCCTGATCGGCGTACCGACCACCGGCTTGTCCGAGACCCAGGGCAGTGATGTGTCGATGGCACTCAAGCTGTTCCGGCAAAAGCATCCCGAGTTCGATGCCATACCGGTGGTGCCGGTTTCCACACCCGATTACAGCGGTTGTCTGGAGACCGGTTTCAGCAAGGCGATGGAGGCGATCATCAAAACGGTAGTGCCTACGGCGGAGGCGGCCGGTACCCAACCGGGACGGCGTCGCCGCCAGCTCAATGTCCTGGTGGGTGCTTCCCTGACACCGGGCGACCTGGAAGAGTTGAAGGAGATCATCGAGGCGTTTGGATTGCGGCCGCTGTTGCTGCCGGATCTCTCCGATTCCCTGGATGGCCACCTGGACGAGACGGACTTTTCGCCCCTGACTATCGGCGGTTGCGAGGTGGCGGAGCTGCAGACCCTGGGTGATGCGGCGGCTACCCTGGTGATCGGCCGCTCGATGCACAAGGCGGCCGATCTGCTGCACGAGCGTACCGGGGTCCCCGACTACCGCTTCGATCACCTGATGGGATTGGCGGCAGTGGATGCCCTGGTCGACACCCTGCAACAGCTCGCCGCCGAGCCGGTGCCGGCGAAACTGGAACGCCAGCGTGCCCAGTTGCAGGACGCCATGCTGGATGGCCATTTTATGCTCGGCCTGTCGCGCTTTGCGCTGGCGGCCGATCCGGATCTACTTACCGCGTTCAGCCAGCTGTTGGCCGGGGTGGGTGCCGAAACCGTGGCGGCGGTAGCGCCGGTCAATGCACCGGTGTTGCAACAGGCCGTGGCGACTTCGGTAAAGATCGGCGACCTGGAGGATCTGGAACAGTTGGCGCGCACCCACCAGGCCGAGGTCCTGATCTGTAATTCGCACGGTGTGGAGAGCGCCGCGCGACTCGGTATCCCGCTGCTGAGGGCCGGCTTTCCCCAGTACGACACCCTGGGCGGTTACCAGAAGACCTGGATCGGTTATCGCGGCAGCCGCCAGACCCTGTTCGATCTGGCTAATATGCTGCTCTCCCTGGAGAAGGGCGAGATCCATCCCTACCGTTCCATCTATTCACAAAAACCGGAGGTGGCCCATGACGCTACAGCGGCGCTTGCAGCTGGTGGGTAACAACCCCGAAGGCGCCTGGTTGTCCACGGCGCTCAAGGTGGCGTTTGCCACCGGCGATATGAAACGGGTCGATCAGCATTTCGGCGCGGCCCAGTCGTTTGCCATCTACGCGGTCGATCAGGAGAGAACCTGTCTGGTGGAAGCCTGTGAGTTCGGTGCCGCGGACATGGATGGTAACGAAGACAAGCTGGCGGAGAAGATTGCGGCGCTGGACGGTTGCATCGCCGTCTACAGCCAGGCAATCGGCGCTTCGGCCATCGGCCAGCTCAAGGCGCAGGGCATCCAGCCGGTGAAGGTTTCACCGGGCGCGGAGATCGGCGATCTGATCGAGTCACTGCAGGATGAACTGCGCCAGGGCCCCGGCAGTTGGCTGGCAAAGGCTATCGCCAGCACCCTGCCGGCCGATCCCGACCGCTTCGATGCGATGGAATCCGAGGGCTGGGACGAGTAATGAATGGGAGGCCACGCGATGATTGAGCAGAGCGGCATTGTGACGGAGACCGACGGTAACAGCCTCTGGGTGGAGACACGTCAGGTCAGCGGCTGTGCGACCTGCGCCAGCGGCA
>NZ_JBNKFS010000040.1:0-13330 GCF_050289425.1 Sedimenticola sp.
CGCTGTTTTGCAGGGCGGTTGTGATATCGCTTCCCGATTTAAGCTGGCTCTTAAACTGTTTGATTCTGCAGTTGTCCTGGAACTTTTTCGGCGAGACCCCCAGGTATTGCTTGAAACTGCGTTGGAAGTGGCTGGCGCTCATACCCGCCTGTTCAGCCAGGTGTTCCAGCGTCAGGCGCTGTTGGTGATGTTTCTCAATATACTGGCTCATGGCATGCATCAGGTTTGCCCGGGCGTCGAGCTCAGCATCCGGCCGGCAGCGTTTGCAGGGACGTAGGCCGTCCCCCTCTGCCGCATCCCTGCTCTGGTAGAAACGTACATTTTTTCGCAATGGGGTGCGTGCATTACAGGATGGACGGCAATAGACGCCCGTGGTTACCACGCCATAGCAAAAGACATCATCGAAAGCGGGATTTCTCTCCTGTACCGCTTGCCAATATTGATCCTGTTGGTTGTTCATGATGTTATCTCCCGATTATTGGAGTTCATCGCCAAGATGTGTGTCGAAAAACTTCACGGTGACATTATAAGCTTCGCGAGATTCAGGAAATTCCGGATTGTTTTGAAAAATGTGACTCATACCTTCCCAAATGTGTAGGTCCGCCTCCACCCCAAGCCTTACCAGCTGCGCATGTGTAACCATGACCATGCTCAAAGAAAAATCCCGTAGGCCACCATTAATCAATAATGTTGGTGGAAATTTTGCCATGATATTGTCATAACTACCCGGGCTGTCGAGCGGTCCGCCACGTTGTAATCCCTTGAAGTACGTATGTCCTGGCCCGAAGAGCCTTTCCCAGATTCCGAAACCCGTTCCTGGGGATCGGGCCTCGCGAATGGCTTCTGTCACATAGGCACTGTCACTTTTTCCCCACTTGTACCTGTCCCCGTCGAATGCTGTTGGCGCACCTGAAAAAAACATTCCGACAGCCCCAGGCAAGGGTATATTTTCTTGTTGGAACCAGGCCATGGCCTGAGCAACCAGCATGGCTCCTCCGGAATTTCCGTAGATCCCGATATTTTCCGGTTTGTAATCTTTAAGCAATTCCCGGTATACCGACGCAACATCTTCACTGGCCGCAGGGAATACAAATTCCGGCCCCATCCGATAATCGACACTGATCACCTTGATATTTCCAACTGAAGCGATGGGTATGGATTCCAGATGGCTGAGGGTCCGGCTCCCCCACATCAGCGCGCCGGCATGTAAATTGATCAACACGCGGTCCCGGTTTTTAGGGGCAACCCCTTTGATGGGAGTGAAGACTTCCGTATACACCCCGCCGATGATCTCCGGTGTCATGTTGACAGGATAATGTGTCATCATGGTTTGATACGATGACGTCTTATAAAATGCATCAGCCAGGCACTGGCGAATGGAAGGAATGTCCTTGTGGGCAGCTCCTTCGAAAGATGGGCAGGCGTTGGCTGTATCTTCCTTGGAATAGACATCGCGTTCGCGTTTTAAAGCGGCACGGGTTTCTTGGCTAAGGAAAGACGATTCCGGTAAGTCGAATGCTGGCAAATGGAGTGTTCCATCGGCCGTGATTCCAGTCTTCTGCTCGGAGCTTACAGCAATCATTGGCTGCGCGCACAGTATCAAGGATAGTGTCAGAAACCTAACCATAGTTCCTCCTCTCGTCGTGTAAATAGCCAGTTTCAATAACTCACACGGATTAGTTCCGTTGAGATGAGAGGTGAGTATTTCGTGTTGTAGGTGTCTCCCGCTATCCGAATCTTGTGATTGATTGTTTCATTGCATCGCAAGAATCGGAGTTTTTTATTTTGGCAGACCGATACGCTACGTACTTTATTCCGGAAATTTGGCAGCGAGGGGAGCATGTTATGTCCAAAATCAGGGTGGTACCAATACCGACACCCCAGGTTCGCGCTTATCAGCGAGGTGCACCGGATGCCAATCATAGGCCACCGGAACGGCATAAGACAGGTGGCGGCCCTTGCCGGCACTGTCTTGAACCCATAGCGGTGGATGAAGAAAAGCTCGTGCTGGCCTATCGGCCCTTTGAGGCGTTACAGCCTTATGCCGAAGTCGGGCCGATATTTCTGCATGCCCGGCCTTGTGCCGCCTACGATAATCAGCATGAAGTACCCAAGATGTTTGAAGACTGGGGCGAAAGCTTGGTGATTGTCCGGGGTTACGGCGATGATCACAGAATCTGTTATGACACTTGCAAGGTGGTACCCGCAAACAGCTTGGAGGATACCTGCCGAGAACTGTTGCAGACCCCGGACGTCGCCTATCTGCACGTTCGGGCCGCGCAGACCAACTGTTATCAGTGCCGGGTTGAGCGCTGGTAGGCGGTCTTCCCCTCACCCAAGGTTGGTACAACACCAGCCGCCGCCCATTGCGGCGGGGCGCTTCGTTGGCGAGAGGGTTTCACTGTCGGTTTTTGTTGGTCTCTGGATCCGGATGGGTCTTGAGTCGAGAGCGCGAGTCGACGAATAAAAACGCTGACTCAGTTTGAGTTTGGCGCTTTCGCTTTCTGTGTCCGAATGCTTTCCGCCTCATCAAGAATCTTCTCGGCGAGCTCCCGGGCTTGTTTCTGGTTACTGGTGTAGCTGAGCAATAACAACGTCAGCGGATGCAAGTCCAGCACCTCGCAGAGTTCTTCCAGTTTCTTCAGAGTCGGGCTTTTCAAGCCGCGTTCCAGCGTGCTCAGGTAGGTACGGCTGGATACGTCGGAAAACGCTTCCTGGCTGAGGCCGCGTGCCTTCCTCGCTGTTTGTAGGGCTGATCCCAGTGTGGTTTTTTTTGCCATCTTGTGGTGTTCCCAAAAGACAAGATGACACCCGGTTGAATCCTTTAGGGCTACAATCTATAGTGTTCATTTTCGGGGGTTGGCCCCTTTTTCGTGGTTTTGTTCTTTCACGGAAATCCGCTTTTGTGGGTTTGTGGATGCGTTGAATCGTTCTTTACAGGGATTGTGATTTTGCTGCTTTCCGTAATTCCGGCTTTGTGCTTGGGCACGCAATCGCAAGTGTGCCTTTCCGGTTTCGTGTTTCTCCGTACCGCTTCCCGGGTTCACCCCACGGTAGACAGTGCGCGAGTCTGGCGCGTACCGCTTGCCGTCAACCCCGGCCCGCACCGGACCGTGTTGGGGTGTGACGGCCGCGCGGCTTGTTCGCGCCCGGTGTCGCCTCGCTCCGCTGTGGAGCGAACCCAAGCGAGGAAGCGACCATGAAAACACTCATCACCGAACACCAACGCACGCAATTGCTGGCCAACGGCCAGGCCCACGCCGAAGGACAAGACATCGACCCGCCACCGGTGGTCAAGCTGTTTACGCCGGACGCCAAGGCCACCTGGCTGCTGACGGAGCTCGATCCCGAGGACGGCGACACCGCCTTCGGCTTATGTTGAACTCGACATAATTCGGCCTGTGCGACCTGGGATTGGGCATGCCGGAACTGGGCTATGTCCGGTTATCCGAACTGGCCTCGATCCGTGGTCCGCTGGGCCTACCGGTGGAGCGCGATCTGTTCTTCGAGGGCAGGCGTACACTCTCCGAGTACGCGGCATTGGCCCGCGACAACGGCTCAATTCTGGATTGATCGGCCCTGCCAGCCCGCAGCCCCGGGCTGGCAACCGCCCTGTATCGCCATTATCGCTATGTCTTTTTCGGTCCGGTGTCAGACGCTGGGCGCAACAGTGCGTATTGCCGCGCCAGCGGGCTGCAGCCAAGTCGAAAACAGTCAGGATATTTGCGGCGAAACAGGGCAGGGTGCACGGTGCCGCTTGGGTATCCTACTCGTGCGGCCTCGCTATCGGACGACGCCCACACTGTCCAGGAGCCCATCGGACTTGACACCCCACAGGTACCCGATCGCCATGACGCTACGCCCATGATGCCCTGGCTCCCAGCCCTCGTCCGCGGCGATGTCTCCTGCTGAATGATGAGGGAAAAGGGAAAAGCCACGTCATGGACGAGCCCTGTGAACACTGGCACCCCGGTGCCGCCTATCTCTATGTGCTGCACCTCGACGGGCCGGGACTGGCCTGGGAGTACCTGCGCCGTCACCCGGACTACCGGCGCGACTGGTCGCGTCGCCGTTCCCATCTCGATGCGGCGACGCATTGGGGCTTGCGCCTGCTGGAAGACCCGGCCCTGGATGCGCGGGAGGCGCTCCCGGTGTGGCGTCCGGATCACGGCAACGTAATCCAGCTCCACCCCGATCTCGATCCACCACCGGACGCCGAGGGCTTTTGCCTGTGGCGGTTCCCCGGCCGCAAACGGCTGGTCCACGATGGCCGTCGATTGCTGTTGGCAACGCGCCGGGCCCGATCCTGTCTTCACCTGGCCCTCGCGCCGGGGTTGCGGGAGGGCATGGCCTATGTCCATGCACTGCGCACCTCCGCACGGCGTGGCTTGGTCAATGAGGTGGAGAAGCTGTTAACCGGTGCTGTGTCCTCTGCGGCGGCATGCGCTCGCCCCACAGCCATCGAACTGCTGGAACTGCATACGCTACAGGCCCTGGACGGCACACTCGCCGGTGCCTCCCTGCGCACCGTGGCCCGGGCGCTGTTTGGCAAAAAAACCGTTGACCGGGAGTGGCATGCCGACAGCCCGCTGCGCGCCCGCGTGCGCCGCCTGGTGCGTCGCGGCCGGAGCCTGATTCACGGCGGTTACCGCCAATTGGTGCCGCTACCGGTCGAAGAGGGACGTTCCGGCCCACCCGCAAAACGTCCCTGAGCACAGCGCTCAGCTTCTCCCAGACTGCCTCCATCCGGCCACACCCCTGTGGCCACCGACCCACACCGATGGAGATGTCTACCATGAGACCCACACCCCTGCGGCCAGCCGCCGCCCCCACCAATACGCCGTCATCCTCGACAAAATCCGCCGTGCCGCCGTCGCGCTACCTGACCAACGACGAGGCCGCCGCCTACCTGCGCCTGTCGCCCCGCACCCTGGAAAAACAACGCGTCATTGGCGGTGGCCCACGATTTCGCAAGTTCGGCCGCCGGGTGATGTACGCGGTCAGTGATCTGGACGCCTGGGCCGATGCCGGCAGCTACGGGGCCACCTGCGATCCCGAGTACGTCGAACGCCACGCCGGCGACAGCCGCCATGATCGCTGAAGCCGGGGCTGCCCGCGGTGCGCGCCATGCCAGGTCCGGGCAAGGAGACGGCTCAGCTCGACCTGTTCCGCGCCCTGCCGGGAGAGATGGCGATACGCGATGCCCAGGACCTGATGGCCTACCCGTTCTTCTCGCTGGCGAAGTCGCGCCGCATTGTGCCCATCGACTTCTGTTCCGGCCCGGTCACCGTGCGGGTGGAGGGTACCCGGGCCCACGGCATTGCCACCATCTGGGATGCCGATATCCTGATCTGGGCGGCCAGCCAGATCGTCGAGGCCTGCGACGCCGGGCTCCGGCCTTCCCGGCGGGTGCGCGCCACGCCCCACGAGATCCTGCGCTTTATCGGGCGCGGCACCTCGCGGCGGGACTACCAGCGCCTCAAGGCGGCCCTGGATCGCCTGCAATCCACCACGGTGGCCACCTCCATCCGCGAGGCCACCGGGCGGCGCCTGCACCGCTTCTCCTGGATCAGCGAGTGGCAGGAGTGCGCGGATGCCCAGGGGCGACCGCTGGGCGTCGAACTCATTCTGGCGGACTGGTTCTTTGCCGGGGTGCTGGACGAGGCCCTGGTGCTCACCATCGATCCGGCGTATTTCAAATTGACTGGGGGCATCGAGCGCTGGCTGTACCGGCTGGTGCGCAAACACGGAGGTCGGCAGCCCGAGGGGTGGCGGTTCGATTTTCCCTACCTGCACTGCAAATCCGGCAGCCTGGCCCGGCCCAGCGATTTCGCCTGCGATCTGCGCGCGCTTGTCGCAAGGCAATCGCTGCCAGGCTATGTGCTGTCCATCGAGCGCAAGCCCGGTTTTCCAGAAACCTTGGTGTTTCGGCCTGTGCCGCGCATGACACGTTGATAACTGCGGGACAAGCTGTGAATGGGCTCGTGCTATCAGGCGCACAGTGGTTCGTGCTATCGGGCGTAACCCCCTCGTGCTATCAGGCGTATCGATTGGCCGCGAGCCCACGGATGGCGCGGCCTGCCGTGCTCTCTAACGTAATACCTAACAGTCAACCTCTTTATTTAACAGGTTATTACCTCTTGGCACGGTGGATAAGTCGGAAGAGACATCGACAAAACGCCGATCCGGCTAGCGCTGATCGGGTAAACACTATTCGGGTAAACAAGAGTGAACCGGGGAGGGCGCTGCCATGATCCTCGCCCTGCTCAACCAGAAGGGCGGTGTGGGCAAAACCACGCTGGCCACCCACATTGCCGGTGAACTCGCGCTGCGCGGTCAACAGGTGATCCTGCTGGATGCCGATCCCCAGGGCTCGGCGCTGGACTGGACACAGCGGCGCAGCCAGCAGGGATTGCCACGTCTGTTTAGCGCCGTTGGGCTGGCCAGGGAAACCCTGCACCAGGAGGCGCCGGAGCTGGCCCGGCGCTGCGATCACATCGTCATCGACGGCCCGCCGCGCATTGCCGCCATCGCCCGTTCCGCATTGATGGCCGCACAACGGGTGCTGATTCCCGTGCAGCCCAGCCCCTACGACCTGTGGGCCAGTGCCGAGATGGTGACGCTGATCCGCGAAGCGCAGGTGTTCAGACCCGATCTTGCCGCCGCCTTTGTCATCAACCGGCGCGTGGTGCGCACGGTGATCGGCCGTGAAGCCCGCGGTACGTTGGACACACAACCGTTCCCCGCACTGGAATCTGAAATCTGCCAGCGCATCGTCTTCGCCGACAGTGTGGCGGCGGGACGACTGGCCAGGGAAACCGCACCGGACAGTGCGGCGGCCCGTGAAATCGCCACCCTGACCGATGAATTGCTGCGGGGGTCGCCATGAGCGGGGAGCGCCCCAAACGCGTTGCCATTGGCACACGTCCCCCAGCGGATCCCCAGGCGGAGGCCTGGGTTCGCCAGGGCGATGCCAGCAACCTGCAGAAAGGCGAACTCTACACCGCACGATTAACACTGGACGTGACACCGGGGATGCGTGCCCGCATCAAGGTATCGGCCTTCACCCAGGGCATCACCGTGGCGGACATGCTGCGCGCACTGCTGGAACGGGAGTTTCCGGAGGAGCGCTCGTGATGGCAAACCTCCCCACAAAACCCGGCTTGCCAAATAGTCAGCCTCAACAACGGGCCGAACCCGACGACAACCCGCCGTTGACCCGTGTGTCGCTGCTCTACATCGCACAACGCGTCAGCCTGTATCTGCGTTTCGGTTGTCCGCTGCGCGTGCATCAAATCGACCGCTGGCGACGCTATGCCGTGTTCTCACCGGCGCAGCAATTCTGTCGCATCCATTGGGCGTCGAACGACTACGGCACCACCCGCTGGCAACTGATGGTGCTGCAAACTGGGATGTTGGGGGAGGGCATGCAACGGGTGCGCGGGGTACGACCCGGCGCCCACATCCTGTTGCGCGCCGAGGGCGAGCGTAATGTGCGCTCAGCCTTATCACAGATCGACGCCATCGAGGTGCAGAGCATTGAACCCGCCGACGTGTCGCCAGCGTACTGGCGACTGCTGAACAACCGCCTGGCGGCGTGTCTGCCGCTGCCCGATTACAACGCCGACCGGCATGCCGCCTGGCTGGCAAGGAGAGAGCTGCAATGAAGGCACTATCCAACACGTATTCCCGTTCACGTCGCTACGCCTGCCTCGCCGTGCTGGTGCTGATGATTGGGGGGCTGGCCGCGCTGGCCTGGGCGGCATTCACGCCGGCCACGGCTCGGGTGGTCTACAACGCGTCCGACAGCGTGCCCATCGGTTGGTATCGCGTCACACCGCTGGATACCATCTCAGCTAAAGAGCCAAATGCGATACCGGTGAACTGCATCGTGTTGATCGATTTGCCGACAGACATTGCAACGCTGGCGGATCATCGCGGCTACCTGCCCTTGGATGTCCCATTGCTGAAACGGGTCGGCGCGGTGGCGCCGCAGCATGTCTGCATTGAGGGTGGCAGCGTGCATATTGACGGTGTGCCGGTGGCCCAGGTGCTGCTCGTTGATGCGCAGGCACGTCCACTGTCTTCCTGGTCGCAATGCCGTCAACTTAAAGATGGTAAACTGTTCCTGCTCAGCACCACCAATCCGGCCTCCTTCGACAGCCGCTATTTTGGTCCGGTCAGTGTTGAATCGGTGATCGGTGTGGCGCAACGGCTGGACCTGGAGTGACAGCCGTGAAGGTTCACAGGGTTCCGTTAATCACCGTGCAGCTTTTGTGTACCTGCCGCAGCCGTACCGGTGCAATCGCACCGCTTGGATTGCGGCAGTCCTTTGTACAGACCGATTGCCCCGAGCGCACGCCAACCTTGGCAAGGATTGCGCTCGCCGGCGACCGGCTTACTGACCCTACAGCATCGCCAGGGCATCGCGTCCCCGGGCCGGAAGGCCGGGAAAAGATGCAGGGCAAGATAAAAGGTCGCGGCACTCCGGTGCGCGAAAAGCCGGTCTGCACATGGGGTGGGCGCGGCACACGCCGGGGTCGGTCACCGTGCCGTGGAAAGCGTCAACGTCGCGTTAACACTGGCGATACCGCGTGCTGTCTACCCCCAAGCCCGCCGTATTTGGTTGGAGTTGTCCTATGAGCCGGCGCCGCAACGACGAGGGTGACAGCTTTCGTATCCGCCCCAACGCTCCAAGGAATCGCGGGCAGTCCTTCGTCAATCGGGTGATCAAAGAGGCCAGCAAGGCAGGTTCCCGAGCCCGCAAAGGTGGCAGTCGTCCGGGTGCCCGCCTCGGCCGCGGCCATGTGGCCGCTCGCTTTGCCGGGCAGTCACTGGCGCTCAATGCCCGACGCGTCACCATCAAGACCTGGCTAGTGAATCTCTCCAAGGCCGGGATGCGATCCACCATTACCCACCTGCGCTATATCGAACGCGAAGGCGTGGGGCGGGACGGCGAACCGGGCAGGGCGTACAGCGCCCTGAGTGACGATGCCGATCTCGCGAACTTCGAGCAACGTGGCCGGGAGGATCGCCACCAGTTCCGCTTTATCGTCTCTCCCGAGGACGCGGCGGAGCTGGAAGACCTGCACCGCTATACCCGCGACCTGATGCAACGCATGGAGCAGGACCTGGGCACGCAACTGGACTGGGTAGCTGTGGACCACTGGAACACCGACAACCCCCACACCCATATCGTGTTGCGGGGCAGGGATGACCAGGGCAAGGATTTGATCATCTCCCGCGACTATATCAGCGACGGCATGCGGTATCGCGCCTCCGAACTGGCCACCGAGTGGCTAGGGCCACGCACCGAGCTGGAGATCCAGCGCAGCCTGCAACGGGAGGTGGAGCAGGAGCGCTGGACCGGATTGGATCGCACATTGAAGCGCGAGGCCCAAAACGGCCTACTCGACAGGAAGACACTGGCGGAGCCGCGCCTGCAACGCCAGCGCCTGATGCTGATTGGACGGCTGCAACGCCTGCAGCGCATGGGCCTGGCGACCGAGCGGCAAGCCGGTGAGTGGATGCTCCATCCCGAGGCCGAGCGCACATTGCGGGCCATGGGGGAGCGGGGCGACATTATCCGCACTCTGCAACGAGCGATGAGCGGACAACAGCGCGAGCTGGAGGTGTTCGAGCCAAATGAAAACGCAAGTCCCATCATCGGCCGCGTAGCCGACAAAGGGCTGGCGGATGAACTCCACGACAAGGGCTACCTGGTGCTCGATGGTATCGACGGCAAGGCCCATTACGTGGCGCTGCCGGCTAGGGCAGAATTGGGAGAGTACCCCATGGGCGCGGTGGTGGAGGCCAGAGGTATGGGCAAAGCCCGCACCGTGGACCGCGATATTGCCATACTGGCAGAGGACGGGCTGTACCGATTGAATTCACAACGGTTCCAATCAACCGCAAAAACGCCTGACCATGATCCCGAAGATGTCATGAATGCCCACCGCCGCCGGCTGGAAGCCCTGCGCCGTGCCGGTATCGTGGAGCGCCTGGGCGAGGACGTATGGCGCGTACCGGCGGACCTGCCGGAACAGGGCCAGAAATACGACCGACAGCGAAACGGCGGCATCGCCTTGACCCTGAAATCCCATCTCCCCATTGAGCGGCAAACCAGAGTGATTGGCGCCACCTGGCTGGACCAGCAGTTGATCGGCAGAGAGCAGGGGATGGGTAATCAGGGCTTTGGTGCAGAGGTCAATATTGCCCTGCAAAAAAGGGCTGATTTTCTGGTGAAAGAAGGGCTGGCGAAGAAGCGCGGCCAGCGGGTGGTTCTTGCCCGTAACCTGTTAACGACACTACGTAATCGGGAACTCAACAGGGCTGCAGAGGGCATTACGGAGGAAACCGGCCTGGCATACAGACCAATCACCGATGGTGAGCGGGTCAGCGGTGTCTACCGCCGCAGCCTGATGCTCGCCAGCGGTCGCTTCGCCATGCTGGACGATGGCATGGGGTTCCGCTTGGTGCCCTGGAAACCGGTGATCGAACAACGCTTGGGGCAATCTCTCACGGCGGTGGTCAGGGGCGATTCCGCGAGTTGGGAGTTTGGGCGACAGCGAGGGCTCTCCATCGGTTGAGTGACGTTGGCTGATAGTCGGAATCAACATTCCCAAATCGATAAAAACCAGGCACTGCTGCCCAGCAAGAATTAAGCAAGATTTCTTTAGCGAAGGGTAACCTGAACTTGCAGCTGACCCTGGCTTTGAATCAGGACTACGATACCCTGGCTGATTCACGGTACAATCTCGAAAAGGCTATACTAAAAAATGAGCGAGCAGGTAGTTGAACAATGTTTGAATACAGAGACTACATCGGCAACGAATACATCAAGGGGTTTCTGCAGGGAGCCATCCGCTCGGGGCACGACCCCCATGAAATACTCCGGGACGCTGGCCTTCCTCCGGACATCTACGAAGATCCGGACTCCCAGCTTGACGGCAGAGAGCTCTACAGCCTGATTAGAGCGATCAAGGAAGCCACCAACGATATCTATCTGGGCTTTTTAGCATCTCCCGCCAAATTGCCGATGGAAGTGGAAATGATCAAACATGCGCTAGTCTGCGAAACGCTGGGGGAAGCGTTAAAAGGGCTAAGCCAGTTTATCGAGAACTTCCGTAACGATTTCAACTACATCTATTTTCATGATAAAAAGACCTCCGAGTTCAGCCTTCGGTTGAATTATCAGGTCACCGAAGGGGTGGATAGTCATTTTTTTCATTTGTACCGGATCAGTAATGCCTACCGATTCTATTCATGGCTGATCGGCAACCGCATCAAGTTGACTCGGGTTTGCTTCCCGGAGCCAAGACCGGGATACTGCTTCGATTACCGTCTCCTGTTCCATTGCGAGAGTGAGTTCCGGCAACCGGAATGCCGGCTGTGTTTCGATGAAAAATACCTTCGTGCCAAAGTCGTCCGGTCTGAAGCCGAGTTAAATGAATATCTCAACAGGTACAGTGACTGGCTGTCCGTCCCGGGTCATGAGCGTAGTCTCTCAAGTCAGATTGAGCAAATATTGACAGAGAAGCAAAGGGAAAGCGGTTTCCTTCCTACCGTTGAAGCGGTTTCGGAAACGCTTTCCATCAATCCCCGAACCATTCGCAGGATGCTGGAGCGGGAAAATGAGTCCTACCAGAAAATCAAATCCCGGGTGCGCCGGGAACTTGCCCTCAAGCTGCTGCTAACCACAGAGATACCCCTCGCCATAGTCGCGGAAAAAGTGGGTTTCACCGAGCCCGCCGCATTCTCGCGCGCCTTTCTCCAATGGACGGGTGCTACACCTTCTACCTATAGAGCGGCTTATGCGGGGGAAAACGACAATGCTCACCGTGGTTAAAAAGTCCACGCCAGCTAATAACGTGCTGTACCGTGTCAAGCGCAAAAATGTTTAGGCACTGAGAATCCAAAAAGCGGAGTGCCGTAGCCAGAGAGATCAGTTTCCCGTGTAAAGACAGTGAGGGGGCATATCCTAACTAATTGAAATGGCGCCATATTTCAGCTGGCTCCACTATGTCCCCAGGTGATCTGGTGCTCCTTTCATCATAGCGGGCAAAGTGTCCACTTTTGTTAAGTATCTATTCCATTTTCATCATGGTGTCATTTCCTCTGTTGTTCCATCATCAAAAGGTGGGCAATGCACAGCCCGAGATCCGGTGCTGATGACTATTGTATGGTGCCTGCTAACCATCACTGAGTATTTATAACGAGCGTAGGGGGATAAATTCATGTCAAATAAAAAAATCTATCAGGCCGCATTTGCTTCGGCTTCGTTATTATCGTTCATTGTGCCGCCTGGAGCATTAGGCAATGAACCCGTTCGAAAAAGCACCATGCTTGAAGAAATAATAGTAACAGCGCAGAAAAGGGAGGAAAGTCTGCAAGAGACTCCTATTGCTATTTCCGCTTTTTCAGGAGAAGAAATCGAACGTAAGAGAATTTCTAACGTTAAGGATCTGAAGTTTTTCACTCCAAGTCTAGATGTTGGTGAAGGGTTTAATGGCGCGACCTACCTTCAGATCCGAGGAATCGGAAATGATGTCATAGTAAATGGTGCTGATCCTGGGGTGGCTGTTCATCTAGATGGTACTTTTCTTGGAACACAGCAGTATTTTGACAGTTCCTTTTTTGACGTTGAGCGCATTGAAGTTTTGCGAGGACCTCAGGGTACGGTTTATGGTAGGAACGCGACTGGTGGAAATATCAATATTGTAACTCGGGACCCGACTGAAGAATTCGATGGTAATGCGGCCATAACACTTGGAAATTACGATAATGTGGAAACAGAAGCTGCGATAAGTGGCCCCTTGATAGGCGAAAAAGTGCTAGGTCGTATTGCGTTAGTATCTAAACGACACGACGGATATACACCTGCTGTGAATACCGGTCAAGAATTGGACGATGCTGATCGAATTGCAGGACGTGCCAAACTTAAACCTGAATCCGTGACTTAAATAATTGAAAATATTCGTTTTTAACCACAAATTATAGTGTTTTTTGGTAAAATGCACCGCGTCAGAAATACACCCCATGAGTGAATAATGAAGCGCTTCAAAATCGAACAATCTTCAGCCGATATCGTCAGCCAAAGTGGACTAGCTCTTATCGGCCAAGCCGTTAACCGCTACACCACTCTTAGCCTCGAAGTCGATGCGCAAATTGCGCTACGTCACGGCATTACACACTCGGATGTGCTCAAAAGTTATCTGGGGCTGGTCTGTTTGGGGAAAAACGATTTTGAAGCCATTAACACTATCGAGAGCGATCTGTTTTTTATGACCTCGATGGCGATCGATGATATTCCCTCGGAAGCGACGCTGCG
>NZ_JBNKFS010000041.1:0-12935 GCF_050289425.1 Sedimenticola sp.
GCGGAGATGAAGCTCAGTCATGCGGCCCAGGTGATGCGCGAGAAGGGGCGGCGCTATCTGCCGGTGGTGGATGACAAGCACCACCTGGTGGGCCTGTTCAGCCAGAAGGAGCTGGACCGGGCCGAGCCTTCGGCGATCACCACCCTATCGGTGGGCGAGGTGAATTATCTCACCTCCAAGATCACCGTCGGTGAGTTGATGGTGCGCGAGGTGATCACCTGTTCGCCCGACACCCTGGTGGAAGAGGCGGGCCAGCTGATCCGCGACAGGAAGATCGGTAACCTGCCGGTGATCGACAACGGCGAGTTGGTCGGGGTGGTCAGCGAGACCGATATCCTCGACTTCTTCCTCGACATCATGGGGTGCGGCCTGGAAAACACCACCCGTATCGCGGTCAGCCTGCCCAACAAGGCGCGTGCCCTCGGCGGTCTGCTGCACCAGATCAACGATGCCGGCGGCTATATCGCCACCGTCGTCTCACCCGTCTCCCAGATCGGCAGTCCACAACGCGTCGCCATCGTGCGCTACATTGCCGATGAACCGGAAGCGTTGGACAAGCATCTGCAAGAGATCGGCTATGAACTCATCACAGAGGTTTTACCACGTAAAGATTGATTGCTGCCGCCGCCCTTCCCGGGTGGCGGTATCAATTATGACTCGGTCAAACAGGGCTGCTAGAATGCAGCCACTCTCTATTCAGCCCTTGACCGAGTAACCGTGGCCAGCAACCCCTTTCAACGACAACTTAAATCCATCCTGGACGGATTTCGCCAAGAGCCCCCCAGCCGCACACCGTCTCTGGTCGCCACCCTGTTTGGCGATGTGGTGGAATCCCATGACCGGGAGATCTGGCTCGGCAGTATCACTGCGTTGCTGGAACCTTTGGGTGTCAATGAACGACTGGTGCGTACCGCCGTCTATCGACTGGCAAAAGACAATTTCATCGAAAGCACCAAAATCGGCCGCCGCAGCTATTACCGCCTGACCGATTGCGCCAGACAAAAGGTCAGTGGTTATGATCAGTTGATCTACTACCCCAGTGACAAACATTGGGATGGCGACTGGACCCTGGTGTTTACCGGGACCAAGGGGATCAATACCAAGCAACGTGCCCGACTGCGCAAGGACCTAACTTGGCTCGGCTACGGCATTATCGCCCCCAATGTCTACGGCCACCCCACCGCCCCAATCGCACCCACCCAGGCGATCCTGGCCAAAGTGGGCGTTACCAATCAGGTGGTGGTACTGCGGGCCAGCAATTATGATCCGATGTATGGCCTGGGTACCAAAGGTATGGTTCGCCAGTGTTTCAAACTGGGCGAACTGGAGAAGGAGTACGGCGCCTTCATCAAACATTACCGTTCGATTGCCAAAGCGATGCAGAATAACCGCGACGTCGAACAGGAAGACCCGGAGCACTGTTTCATGCTCCGCATCATGCTGATTCACCACTATCGACGCATCCTGCTGAAAGATCCCAAGCTGCCGCCGGAGCTGTTGCCGGACAACTGGCTGGGACAACAAGCCCAGGATCTTTGCGCCGCCATCTACCGTCCACTTGAGGCGATCTCCGAGCAGCATATTTTGGCCTTGTGCGAAAATCAGGCCGGCCCGTTTCGCCAAACCTCGGCCCGTTTCCGACAACGGTTTGCGGCTTGGGGATAGCTGATCAAACAGCACGCCACTGCCCGCTGAATTATTTTGTGTCGCAGCGCAACGCAGTTTGAACGGGGATTCGCCCCGCTCCATACCCCAGGTATCAATTCGATTTCACCGGTAGGGGCAAACCCCTGTGGTTGCCCGGATAACGGTACCGTCAAAAAGGGCAGGCACAGGAGCCTGCCCCTACCCTCGGTTCCAATTCAACCTGCTTCTGTAGACCCAGCGATGCTCGACAGGTCGAACAGGAAAGTGCGCTAACGCCCGCTCTGGCACATCGCAGGAAAAGCCTCGCTCAACGGCAACGTATCCGCACCCCAATCCGACTTCCGCGCCACCGAGTATCGCAGCCGGCTACGGATTCAGGCGCGTATCTGTCCGAGCGCAGCGAGTTATGCGCGCCCCGTAGTCGGCGAGAAACGCAGGGAACCCCATAGGGGTGGCGTGGTGGAGTGAGGGTTTTGGTTACTTTTACCCGTAAAAGTAACCCGTCGCAGGGGGACGGGTCCCCCTTTTAATAACCGTGGCGGAGCGACACAATAAAAAGAATATCCAGCCTGATCAACCAAAACTCCGCCCCTACGGTCCATCAGCCTCTATCAAAGCAACCGATCGGCCGACGGCGTGTCTGGCACCGACTGCTGCTCAAAAAAGCCCTCGGTATGGATCAGCGCCTCTTTGGCACCCTGGGCTTTGACCGCGGCGATGCAGGCATCGACAAACTCGGGGCTGCCGGCGACATAAACACTGTGTTGAGAAAGATCCGGGAACATCTCCGGCAGGATGGTCGGAATCCGTCCCAACGGCGCCTCGCCCTGCTCCTGGGTCAAAGTACGCACAAACTTGAAGTTACGGTGTTTCGCCTGCCACAGGGCAAGCCGACCGGTATCGTAGAGATCTTCGCTGGTCGGTGCCGAAAACAGCACGGTGACCGGTTGCCGGTAACCCCGGCTCAGCGCGGCTTCGGCCAGGGCCATGATCGGCGCCAGCCCGGTACCGGCAGCCAGACAGAGTACCGGGGTCTCGGCCGCCGGATCACCAATAAAGGTCCCGTAGGGACCGGACAGTTTGATCCGATCTCCCACGTTCAAATGACCGTGCACCCAGTTACTGATACCGCCGCCCTCGACCCGGGCGATTTGCAGCGTAATCTCACCATCGTGCCGCGAAGCATTGGCAATCGAGTAGGCGCGCGGCGGCGTCTGGTTATCGGGATGATTCAACAGTACATACTGTCCCGGCCAGTAGCGCATCGGTTTGCCGATCGGACGCAACCGCAGCTCCACAATACGATGGGTACGCTCCAGCCGCTCCACCACCACAAACGAAACATTCTCTCGCGGTGGAAACAGCTTCGGCTGCGCATCCTCGGTACCCCATTCGATCTCCAGCAGATCCGACAGGGGTTTGGCCATGCACATCAGGCCGAAACCCTGGTCCCGCTCTTCCGGTGCCAGCGCCATATCCAGCACCATACCCTGATCGAATTCGCCCTGCCGGACCTTTATCTTACACTCGCCGCAAGCACCGGCACGGCAGTTGTTGGGCAGCGCATAACCCGCCTTCTCAAGGGCCGAGAGGACCGTTTCGCCCTGCTGGCACTCCACTTCATGACCGGATGGATATAAGCGGATTTTTCTCATAGACAGACCATTGGATACAAAACCGGGAGGTTAAACCCTCCCAGCGATAAGGAAAGGTTCAGAATATCGGAATGATCTCGTCGAGATCAACATCCAGCACTTCCTGGCCGGTAATGCCCACTTCGGGAATGGCGGGGAACGGGATGTCATAACGATCCAACACACCCTTCAGGTTGAGCATCGCCTTGCGCCAGTTCTCCAGCTTGGCCTCGGCCGTGGGGATACCAAAACCGGCCTTGCGGGCAATCTCCTCGGCTTCGCGCTGCACAGCGATGAAATCATCCGGCAAATCCCAGAACTCCATGGGCGGCTCGTAAAGCACAGCGGAGAGGAACAGATAACCGGCACGGATCTGCTTGGTAATGATAGATTTGTTCTCTTCTTGAAGTCCTGGGTAATCCCGCTCCATCAACGCCATACAGATGGCCATGTGACGCCCCTCGTCACGGCCGATATTGCGGAACGCCTCCTGGAACACCTCTTCCTCGCAGCTCTTGGCCATCTGGTGGAAGATGGTGGCGGCGGCAATCTCACCCATCAGGAAGGAGCTGAACAATACCGCCAAGCTGTACTTGGGCACCGCCTTTTTGTAGCCATTCCAGTAGCGGCCGCCATTGAAATAGAGCCACTTGGCATTGCGCTGCAGCTTTTTGCCCAATTCGGTCTTCGGGGTATAAGTGATGGCGTCGGGATGACCCAGCAGCTTGGTGATAGCCAGACCGCACATCTGCTCATGATTCTGCTCATCCCGGGTAACCGAGAAGAAACAGCGCCGCACCGGGTCCTCTTCATGATCCTCATAGGTCTTGATCATCGCCTCGGCAAACACCGGCGGAGCGGAAGCATCAAACACGGAGAGCAGGGTCCACCAGTAAGCGATCGATTCACGCTCTTCCCAGCTGTACTGGTCCGGGTCAAAGGTATCCCAAGAGAGTTTTTCCGGATCCCAGTACTCACGCTGGGCCGCTTCCCATACTTCCTGCATCTTGGTGGTTTCGCGCACCCAGCTCAGGGGATAGATATTGGGCTGGGGAGTCTCCGGGGGAAACTCCATGGTATCGGCAAACCGCTCTTTCTCACTCATCGTTCTCGCTCCTCGACTCTTTGTAGCCATACAGATCAGTGCTGTATGGATAGACAAACCGCATGCGACTTGGTGCGCATGAATGAAACATAGCAAGCATTTTTAAATGATACAATATATTTTTTAATATATTTATTTTTGTATCACTTAAAAGCTGATCTCTCTTTTTGCCAGAACACCGGGGCAAAGCCCTGAACAGGGCCTCGACCCGACCTGCCTAGGCCGCTTGCTGCTTAGCTACCAGCGTCAGTACGTCGTAGGTTGCCACCAGTTCTCCCTTCTGGTTATGCACCTGGCAATCCCAGCGCACCTCGCCATAATCCTCATTAACACGTGGCACTTTCTGCTTACAGGTAAAAGTTACTTGTATCGCATCGCCGGGATTCAACGGGGTTAAGAAACGCAGGTTCTCAAGACCGTAATTGGCCAGGACCGGGCCCGGCGCCGGATCGACAAACAGCCCCGCCGCCGCAGAAACGATGAAATAACCGTGAGCCACCCGCCCCTCGAAAAAGGGGTTGGCCTTGGCCGCCGCTTCATCCATGTGGGCATAGAATTTGTCACCGCTAAATTCGGCGAAGTGCTCGATATCTTCCAGGGTGACGATACGCTGTCCGGTCACGATGCTCTCGCCTATCTGCAACTGGTCGATGCTCTTGCGGAAGGGGTGCACGCTATCCTCAATGCGACGGGCGCCGGTGATCCATTTATCGGTCACCGCCGTCAGCATGCTGGGCGAACCCTGCAGCGCGACACACTGCATATAGTGTAGTACACCGCGAATTCCGCCCAGCTCCTGGCCACCACCGGCCCGCCCGGGGCCGCCATGGATCAGGTTAGGTAATGGCGAACCGTGGCCGGTAGACTCCTTGGCGCTGTCACGATTATTGATCAGCAAACGTCCGTGCCAGGCACCCAGCCCCATCACCATCTCTTTGGCAAAGGCTTCATCATAGGTAAAGATGGAGCTAACCAGGCTGCCCTGTCCCAGTCCGGCTAGCCGGATCGCCTCATCCACGCCGTCGTAGGGCACCACCGTACTGACCGGGCCAAACGCCTCGATATCGTGCACTTCACGGTGCTTCAGCGGCTGATCACAATAGAGCAACACCGGGTTCATAAAGGCGCCATCTCCAGCAATAACCTCATTCGGATCCCCGTGCACGATTTCACAGGAGCGGGTCAGCTCGGCGATCCGCTCACGTACCTCGACGCACTGATCACCACTGGACAGGGCGCCCATGGTGACCCCCTCTTTATCAGGATCACCCGCCACCACCTTGCCGAGTCGTGCTTTCAGGGCGTCGATCACAAAGGGGGCCAGTCGGCGCGGCACGATGGCGCGACGGATAGCGGTGCACTTTTGTCCGCACTTGACCGTCATCTCACGCACCACCTCTTTGACATAGAGATCGAACTCTTCACTGCCCGGCTCGGCATCCAGCCCCAGGATGGAGGCGTTCAACGAATCGGCTTCCATAGTGAAGCGCACCGAATTGCGCAAAATCACCGGGTGCTGGCGCAACATCAGGCCGGTGGAAGCTGAACCGGTGAAGGTCACCACATCCTGGCAGGTAACGTGGTCCAGCAGATCGCCCACGCTGCCGCAAATCAGCTGCAGCGAGCCCTCCGGCAAAATGCCTGATTCGATCATGTGCTGAACCATCAACTCGGTCAGGTAGGCGGTCTGGCTGGCCGGCTTGATGATGCAGGGGACACCGGCGATAAAACTGGGAGCCAGTTTTTCCAGCATGCCCCAGCAGGGGAAATTGAAGGCATTGATATGGACCGCCACGCCCTCCAGCGGCACATGAATATGTTGACCGACGAAACTGCCTTTACGCGACAGCATCTCCGGTTGGCCGTCGATATAGAGATGCCCATTGGGCAGCTCGCGCCGTCCCTTGCTGGAGTAGGCAAATAGGGTACCGGTACCCCCTTCGATATCGACCCAGGAATCGGAGCGGGTCGCGCCGGTATGCCGGGAGAGTGCGTAAAACGCCTCTTTGCGCTCCTGCAGATAGAGACCCAACTCCTTCAGCTTGTAGGCCCGTTCATGAAAGGTCAGCGCCCGCAGCGCCGGACCACCGACCTCACGCCCATAGCGCAGCATGGCCGCAAAATCGATCCCTTTGCTGTTGATCTCCGCCACCGGCTCGCCGGTTATCGCACTATTCAGGATGGCCCCCTGGCCGGCTCCTTCAACCCAGGCGCCACAGGCATAACTCTTCAAACGCATCTCTTGCTCCTCCGGCCCGACAAGGCCTTTTTTCAAGCTATAGGCTTCTTAACTAAGTATGGTCAGCGGGTGCGCTTCCGATACCCCAGAATACAAAAGCGGCTATGCTCACTGGAACGTCCGCCCCGCTAGGTACGACTGACTGGATAGTAGCCTGCAATCCAATACGATACAATATTCATGCATTTATTTTATTTTTTGTAGCATTTCTAAAGGGAAGTGTGATACAACAGCTTTCAGAATTGGAGATACCTCCGCACAAGAGCATGGCTTGGGCCGCGAATCTTATGGCGGAACGGCCTACTCCAGCGCAAAAACACGAGTGAGGAGATGAGATGACGGCCTATTCGGAGATCCTGGTGGATACGCCGCAAAACGGCGTTCAGCTGATCCGGCTCAATCGCCCGCAGGCACGCAATGCCCTCTGTACCGCCCTGCTGGGAGAACTTGACGCCGCCCTGGCACTGGCAGCGGAAAACGATGATATCCGGGTGGTACTGCTGAGCGGATCGGAAAAGGTGTTCGCCGCCGGCGCCGATATTAAGGAGATGGCGGCGCTGGACGCGGTCGGACTCTGGAAGGACCGCCGACCGCAGCACTGGCAAGCCATCCGCCATTTCCCCAAACCACTCATCGCCGCCGTCAACGGCTACTGCCTGGGTGGCGGCATGGAGCTGGCGATGCATGCCGATATTATCGTTGCCGGTACAGACGCCCGGTTCGGTCAGCCCGAGATCAATCTGGGGATCATCCCCGGTGCCGGTGGCACCCAGCGGCTGGTTCGCGCGGTCGGGAAATCCCTGGCCATGAAGCTGATCCTCAGTGGTCAATTCATCGGCGCAGAGGAGGCGTTGTCGGCCGGGCTGGTGGCGGAAGTCACCCAACCGGAGTTGACCCTGAAACGGGCCAACGCCCTGGCGGAGACGATCGCCGGCAAATCCCCCATCGCCCTGCGCCTGGCCAAAGAGGCCATCCTCAGCAGTTTTGAATCCCCGTTGAGTCAGGGGCTGGAGTTGGAGCGTAAGGCGTTCCTGTTCCTGGCCGCCAGCCAAGACCGCCAAGAGGGCATCAACGCCTTCCTGGAAAAGCGCACACCCAAATTTACAGGTCAATAAAAGAGACGCCCATGAGTTACGACACGATTCTATTCCAGGTTCAGGACGGTGTGGCCACCCTGACCCTGAACCGACCGGAGAGCCTGAACAGCTTCAATACCGCCATGCACGGCGAGATTCGTGAGGTATTGAAACAGGTGAAGCAGGATCGCACCATCCGCTGCCTGCTGCTGACCGGTGCGGGCCGCGGCTTCTGTGCCGGCCAGGACCTGAATGACCGGGCGGTGGCACCGGGCGAAGCGATGCCGGACCTGAGTCTCTCCATCAAACAGAACTACAACCCGCTGGTGCGGAGCCTGATGACCCTGGACAAACCGGTGGTCTGTGCCGTCAACGGCGTCGCCGCCGGGGCAGGTGCCAACATCGCCCTGGCTTGTGACATTGTGCTGGCGGCACGTTCCGCCAACTTTATCCAGGGTTTCTCCAAGATCGGCCTGATACCCGATTCCGGCGGCACCTGGACCCTGCCGCGCCTGGTGGGTCGCGCCCGCGCCATGGGCATGGCCATGCTCAGCGGCAAACTGTCCGCCGAACAGGCCGCCCAGTGGGGCCTGATCTGGCAAGTGGTGGATGACGAGCAATTGATGGACGAAGCCCACTCCCTGGCAAGCCATTTGGCCAGCCAGCCGACCAAGGGGCTGGCCCTGACCAAGCGTGCCATCAACGCGGCCGGAGGCAACAGCCTGGAGCAGCAGTTGGAACTGGAGTGTGACCTTCAACAGATCGCCGGCTGCAGTCACGACTATCGTGAAGGGGTCGCCGCCTTCGTCGGCAAACGCAAACCGGAATTCAAGGGGGAGTAATACCCATGGCCGCACTGACCACCGAGCAAACCGTCGCCGTCATCGGCGCCGGCACCATGGGTGCCGGTATCGCCCAGATAGCGGCTGCTGCCGGCCAACCCACCCTGCTGTTCGATGTCAATCCGGAAGCGATCGAACGCGGTATCGGGCAAATTGATGCCGGACTGAAAAAACAGGTGGCGCGGGGCAAGATGAGCGAAGAAGCGCGCTCGGCCCTGCTGGCCAATATCAAGCCCGCCACCCAACTGGAAGAACTCAGCGGTTCGGCACTGGTGATCGAAGCGATCCTGGAAGACCTGCAGGTCAAGCAGCGGCTGTTTGCCGAACTGGAATCACTCTGCGGCGAACAGACCCTCCTTGCTACCAACACCTCCTCCCTCTCCATCACCGCCATCGCCGCTAACCTGGCGCGCCCCGGCAACCTAGTGGGGATGCACTTTTTCAACCCGGCACCGATCATGAAACTGGTCGAGGTGGTGTCCGGCGTCACCACCCACCCGGCGGTGGCCGAAACGGTATATGACACCGCCGCCCGCTGGGGCAAGCACCCGGTGTATGCCAAATCCACCCCCGGCTTTATCGTCAACCGGGTGGCCCGCCCCTTCTACGCCGAAGGGATGCGCCTGCTGGAAGAGGGGGCGGCCGATGTCGCCACCCTGGACAGTATCATCCGCGAGGCCGGCGGCTTCCGTATGGGTCCGTTCGAACTGATGGATCTGATCGGCCATGACGTCAACTACGCCGTCACCAGTACCGTCTATGCCGGTTTCTACAATGACCCGCGTTTTCTGCCGTCACTGATCCAGAAAGAGTTGGTGGATGGCGGGCTCTATGGCCGCAAGAGCGGTCGGGGTTTCTACGATTATCGTGAAGGGGCGATCAAAGCCAGCGCCATCGATGCAGCGGCCTGCCCGGCACCCGAGACGATAGAGGTGACCGGCGACCTTGGCATCGCCGAACCTTTGATTGAGCTGTGGCAACAGGCCGGCATCCGGGTCAAACGCACCGAAGGCAACGGCTGGATCCGTATCGGCCACACCCGCATCGCCCTCACCGATGGCCGTAGCGCCACCCGCCGTGCCGCCGCCGACCACCTACCGGACACGGTCCTGTTCGACTTGGCGCTGGACTACAGCTCGGCCACCCGTATTGCCCTGTGTGCCGGCGACAACACCTCAGCCGAGGCGCTGCAACAGGCTACCGGTCTGTTCCAGGCCTTGGGCAAGACGGTCTCGGTGATGGCCGATATCCCCGGCATGGTGGTCATGCGCACCGTCTGCACCCTGGCCAACGAAGCGGCGGACACCGTGTTCCAACAGGTGTGTGACGTCGCCGGTGCGGACACCGCCATGCAGAGTGGCGTCAACTACCCTCTGGGCCCCCTGGCCTGGGCCGAACGGATCGGCCTGCCCCAGGTTTTGGCCGTACTGGAAAATCTGCGCCAAGCCTATGGCCTGGACCGCTACCGGATCTCCCAGCTATTGCGACGCAAGGTCGAGGGCGGTAACCGCTTCTATGACTGAAGCCGGTCAACCCCTCTCCCATCCGACAAGAGACAGATTATGAACGACGCCTTTATTTTCGATGCCATCCGTACCCCCATCGGCCGCTTCGGCGGTGCCCTCTCCGGGGTGCGCGCCGATGACCTGGGAGCCATCCCCCTGGCCGCGCTGATGCAACGCAACGCCGATGTCGACTGGTCCCAGGTAGACGACGTGATCTTCGGCTGCGCCAACCAGGCCGGTGAAGACAACCGCAACGTGGCGCGTATGGCGGCACTATTGGCCGGCCTGCCGGCCGTGGTACCCGGCACGACGGTAAACCGACTGTGCGGTTCCGGTATGGATGCGATCAGCATGGCCGCACGCGCCATCAAGACCGGCGAGACACAATTGGTGATCGCCGGTGGCGTCGAGTCCATGTCCCGGGCGCCTTTTGTCATGCCCAAGGCCGACAGCGCCTTCTCGCGCAAGGCGGAGATCTACGACACCACCATCGGTTGGCGCTTTATTAATAAATTGATGCAGCAGCAGTACGGCGTCGACTCGATGCCGGAGACGGCTGAAAACGTGGCCGAACAGTTCAACATTTCACGGACCGACCAGGACGCCTTCGCCCTGCGCAGCCAGCAGCGCGCCGGTGCCGCCCAGGCCAACGGACGATTTGCCCAAGAGATCGTGCCGGTCACCATTCCCCAGCGAAAAGGGGACGCGATAGTGGTTGCCAGTGATGAACACCCGCGGCCGGATACCCAGCTGGAGAAACTGGCCAGCCTGCCCACCCCGTTCCGCCAGGGCGGCTCGGTGACGGCGGGCAACGCCTCCGGCGTTAACGACGGCGCCTGTGCCCTGTTGCTCGGTTCCAAAGCGACCGGTGAGCGTTTCGGATTGACGCCCAAAGCGCGCGTCGTCGCCGCCACGGCAGTCGGCGTGGAACCGCGCATCATGGGGTTCGGACCGGCCCCGGCCAGCCGCAAGCTGTTACAGATGACCGGCCTCACCATCGAGCAGATGGATGTGATCGAGCTCAACGAAGCGTTCGCGGCCCAGGGGTTGGCAGTGATGCGCGACCTGGGACTGGCCGATGACGCCGCCCACGTCAATCCCAACGGCGGCGCCATCGCCTTGGGACACCCGTTGGGTATGAGCGGTGCGCGCCTAGTCACCACCGCCATGTACCAGTTGCAGCAGACCGACGGACGCTACGCGCTCTGCACCATGTGTATCGGCGTCGGCCAGGGCATCGCCCTGATCATCGAGCGGGTCGAGGGGTAACGCATCGGTCGCGTTCATCTTGCAACCGCGAGGGCTGACGTTTAACAACCTGAAATCATCCGGGCAGACGCCGTTCGCGTACTGAATAACACCAACAATACCCGGCCATAGAATAACGAGAGGAGTGGTAAAGATGAGTGATCCACGGGCCGAACTGGAGCCTATCGAAAAGGCGAGCCTGGATGAATTGCGCAATCTGCAGCTGGAACGACTGAAGTGGTCCCTGCAGCACGCCTACGCCGACGCGCCCTTTTACCGGGCGCGATTCGATCAGGCCGGCGTACACCCGGACGATCTGCAGAGCCTGGCGGATCTGAGCAGATTCCCCTTCACCCACAAGCAGGATCTGCGCGATAACTACCCGTTCAACATGTTCGCCGTGCCAAAACAGCAAGTGGTACGGGTACACGCCTCCAGCGGTACCACCGGCAAGGCGACCGTGGTCGGCTATACCCAGAACGACATCGATACCTGGGCCAATGCGGTGGCCCGCTCCATCCGCGCCGCCGGTGGCCGGCCGGGCGACACCTGCCATATCTCCTACGGCTACGGGCTGTTTACCGGCGGGTTGGGCGCCCATTACGGCGCCGAGCGGCTGGGCTGTACCGTGATCCCCATGTCAGGCGGACAGACCGAGAAACAGGTGCAGCTGATCAGCGACTTCGAGCCGCGCATCATCATGGTCACCCCCTCCTACTTCCTCAATATCATTGACGAGATGGAGCGCCAGGGTCTTGACCCCAAGGCCAGCTCGCTGGAGATCGGCATCTTCGGCGCCGAACCCTGGACCAACGCCATGCGCCAGGAGATGGAGGAGCGCATGGCTATCGACGCCGTCGACATCTATGGTCTGTCGGAGATCATCGGCCCCGGCGTTGCCCAGGAGTGTATCGAGACCAAAGACGGCCTGACCATCTGGGAAGACCTGTTCTACCCGGAGGTCATTAACCCGGAAACGGGAGAGGTAGTGGCGGACGGCGAGCCGGGCGAACTGGTATTCACCTCCCTGACCAAGGAGGCGTTGCCGATGATCCGTTACCGCACCCGCGACCTGACCCGGCTGTTGCCGGGCACGGCGCGCACCATGCGGCGCATGGACAAGATCACCGGCCGTTCCGACGACATGATGATCATCCGCGGGGTCAACGTATTCCCGACCCAGATCGAAGAGATCATCCTCACCCTGCCGCAATTGGCGGCCCACTACCAGTTGGAGCTGTATCGGGACGGTCACCTGGATAAGCTGAAGGTCTTCGTCGAACAGAAGGCGGACGCCGGCCTGGACGCTACGGCGTGCGAGCAGCTGAGTAAAACCCTGTGGCACAAGATCAAGTCCTACGTCGGCATCAGCACCCAAGTGACGGTGTGCGAACCGGGTCAGGTGGACCGCTCACAAGGCAAGGCACAACGAGTCATCGACAAACGACCCAAGGCATAAACCAAGGATTTATAACCGTTGCAGGCCATGTATCTGCAACCTGTTCACACTGGCATACAGTGCAATCGAGGAGAGAAACAATGAAATTAAAAAAACTGGCAACCGCCCTGGCCCTAGGCACCGTAATGACGCTGGGCACATTGGGTCAAGCTGTGGCGGCGGAACCGATCAAGGTGGGTA
>NZ_JBNKFS010000042.1:0-11138 GCF_050289425.1 Sedimenticola sp.
GGCTCGTCGCCGCAGGCTGGATGAGTCGACCACGGCCGCCGGCGAAGCGGCTTTGTAGGAGGTAGCGGAGCATGAATGTAGGCGTGGCGTATGCGGACCGATTCAAACAGGTCTGGCTCAAGCTGGAGGTACCGGACGGCAGTACCATCCGCCAGGCGATCGAACACTCCGGCCTGCTTAGGCAGTTCCCCGAGATCGACCTGGATAGCCAGAAGGTGGGTATCTTCGGTAAGGTGACTAAACTGGACGCGCCGGCGGAAGAGGGCGCGCGTATCGAGATCTATCGCCCCATCACCGCCGATCCCGAGCTGGTGGAACGGCGTGATACCTGATTCCCGTCCAGGTGCCCGGTTAGCGGGGTCCGATCATGACTGTTGACTGGCTAACCGTCTGGCTCACCGTCAAGCTGGCCACCACCACTACGCTGGTGTTGCTGCTGCTGGGCACGCCGCTGGCCTGGTGGCTGGCCGGTTCCCGAGCCTGGTGGCGGGAGCTGGTCGGCACCCTGGTGGCGCTGCCCCTGGTGTTACCACCGACGGTGCTGGGCTTCTATCTATTGTTGATGCTGGGGCCGGACGGACCGGTCGGAGCGGTGACCCAAACGTTGGGGCTCGGCACCCTGCCCTTCACCTTTCCCGGACTGGTGGTCGGCTCGGTGATCTACTCCCTGCCGTTCGTGGTGCAGCCGATCCGCAACGCCTTCGAGGCGACGGGCACGCGCCCGCTGGAGGTCGCCGCCACCCTGCGCGCATCCCCACTCAGGCGCTTTTTTACCGTGGCCATTCCGCTGGCCCGGCCCGGCTTTCTCACCGGAGCCGTTCTGGGCTTCGCCCATACCGTGGGTGAGTTCGGCGTCATTCTGATGATCGGCGGCAATATTCCGGGCCAGACCAAGGTGATCTCGGTTGCCATTTACGATCACGTTGAGTCGCTGGAGTGGTCCCAGGCGCACTGGCTCTCCGGCGCCATGTTGCTGTTCTCCTTCCTGGTGGTCTACACCATGTATCACACCGAGCGGCGGCTGCGTCGGGAGGGAATGTGAGTGATATCGAAGTCTCACTGGCCCACCGCCTGGGCGATTTCAACCTGGAAGTGGTGTTCAACACCCCGGCCAGCGGTGTCACCGCCCTGTTCGGTCACTCCGGCTCGGGCAAGACCAGTGTACTGCGTGCCATCGCCGGCCTGATCCGGGCGGATCACGGCCAGGTGCGGATCAACGGCGAGCGGTGGCAGGACCGGGGCTACTTCATGCCCACCCACCAACGCCCCCTGGGCTATGTGTTCCAGGAGGCCAGCCTGTTCCCGCACCTCTCGGTACAGCAGAACCTGGAGTACGGTTGGCGCCAGGTGCCGGCGGCAGAGCGCAAGATCGCCTTCGATAGCGCCGTGGATCTGTTGGGAGTCGGCCCTCTGCTGAAGCGGGCCACCCAGCGGCTGTCCGGCGGCGAACGCCAGCGGGTAGCCATTGCCCGGGCGCTGCTCACCTCACCCAGGCTGCTGTTGATGGACGAACCGCTCTCGGCGCTGGATCACACCGCCAAGCAAGCCATCCTGCCCTACCTGGAGTCGCTGCACGATGAGTTCGGCATCCCCTCGCTGTACGTCTCCCACGATCCCCGTGAGGTGGCGCGGCTGGCCGACCAAGTGGTGCTGTTGGACCAGGGCAAGGTGGTGGCTTACGGGGAAGCGGCGAACATGATGACGCGGCTGGATCTCTCCCTGGCCCGCTATGCCGAAGCCACCTCCATTCTGGAGGGGAGCATCTCGTCCCATGATCCAACCTTCCACCTGACCTGGATCGGCATGCTGGGCGGCCGGGTGGCCGTACCCCGGCAAGAGATCGCGGTGGGAAAACGGGCGCGGGTGGAGATCCAGGCGCGGGATGTGAGCCTGTCGCTGAAGGCCCATTCCGACACCAGCATTATCAACCTGTTGCCGGCCCGGGTGGTAGACACCCAGGAGATCAGCCCCAGCCAACTGCTGGTACGCCTGGCGCTGGAGGATGGTCAAACCCTGTTGTCGCGCATTACGCGACGCTCCGCCATGGCCATCGGCCTGCACGAAGGGTGCCGCCTCTATGCCCAGGTGAAGAGCGTGGCCCTGATCATCTAAGTCGGGTGATGGCTGGATCCTGTCGCACACTTCGGTTCAGTAGCCCAGCGTGGTTGCCCGGAGGCCGGCGCGATAATCGAGCCGGGCAGGCACAGGGGCCTGCCACTACCATTACCGCTGTTACTCGCTGGATTGGAGTTTGCCCGGAGGCGCGGAAAACGTGCCCAACCTTATTCGGAATAACCCAGGGCCTCTTGCAAACGGTGTTTACCCTTGACGAAGATACCGCTGCCGCGGGCCAGCTCCTGACCCCGTTCATTGTAGACAGTCGATTCGGCGATAAACTGGGTCCGGGTCTGGCTGACCACCCGGCCCTCCGAACGCATCTCTCCCGATGAAACCGGACGGATCAGGTAGGTGGTGAAGGAGGCGGTCAGGACAAAGAACTCCGGCTCCAACGAGCTGGCGGCAAAAAAGGCCGCATCATCCAGCATCTTGAAATAGACCGAACCGTGCACGGCACCTGCCGAATGGTGGAAATCCTCCTGCAGTTGGATAGAGATCTCCGCCCACCCCTCCGTAACCAGGATATCCGGTTGATAGATCCGGTTGATCGGGGCCGCCAGGTACATGCGCTGCAGAGCATGGTAATGCGGGGTCATGTCGATGGGCATCGTGCTGTCCTCTCTTGACGAGACATTCCGACTAAAACATTCAACCGTGTGCGGTGAAAAAGTCTATCAAACTACAGCCGGACAAACACTTGGAGCAGGCGTGGTGATTACCTCATAAATGAATGATGGTCTGCTTTATCAGCCACACCAAAAATCGGTAACATCTCCACACATGGGGCGGCTGCTTCTGCCGTCCGATCACGCTATGCTTGGTCCATTTAAAAAATAACCACCTCGAATTGGACATGGATGAACCGGATGGTCAACCGTTTTTCCCGCTTCCTGATAACCGCGCTACTGGTCGCGACGACCCCGGTCGCCTCTGCCGACCTGCAGATCACCGACATAGCGCACACGGCACAGGTCCAGCGTGGAAATAGTGGCGTCTATCTACTGGAGAAGGGTGAGCATTCACTGCTGGCCCGCGCCTGGCTGGCCGACAAAGCACGCCACTCAATCGATGTGCAGTATTTTATCTGGAGCACCGATAACATCGGCACCCTCTCCAGCGAAGCACTGCTGCGCGCCGCTGAGCGGGGCGTCCTGGTACGCATCCTTGTCGACGACCTGCTGATCGATGCCGAACCCCAGACCCTGCTGTCACTGGCTGCCCATCCCAATGTTCAGATACGCATCTACAATCCGCTGCACTCGGTCGGTGTCTCCCTGTGGCAAAGAGTATGGGGATTAGTAAGCGATTTCCGCGCCGCCAATCAACGCATGCACGACAAGAGCGTGATTTATGACCGATCGGTGGCCATTACCGGAGGTCGCAATATGGCCGATGAATATTACGACTACGATCACGATTACAACTTCCGTGACCGGGATGTCTTGCTGGCCGGTCCGGTAGTCGAGGGAATGCACGAGAGTTTCGAAAAATTCTGGGCACACCCGCTTAGCGTGCCCGTCGAAACACTGCTAAAAGACGAACAAACAACACTGACACCGCAGCAGGTCAGTGACTATCAGACCTGGTTACACAGCTATGCCCAAGATAAAACCAACTTCGCGCCGGCAGTTCGCCAAACCCTGGACAGTCTGTCAGGGCAGTTTCCCGTCATGCTCAATGCCATGCGCTGGACCGATATTGATTTTGTCAGCGATCAACCCGGCAAAAACCCCGGAGACCAGGGGTTAGGTGGTGGCGGAACCACCACCTCGGCGCTCATCAAACTGGTAGCCGGCGCCAAGCAGAGCCTCACCATCCAAAGCCCCTATCTGGTCATGCCTCCGGGAGGCCTGGAGCTGTTCAGAAAATTGATCGACCGTGGCGTTACGATACGGATCGTCACCAATTCACTGGCCTCCACCGATAATCTCCAGGCCTACTCCGGCTATGCCAACCAGCGGGAGTCATTGCTTGCCGCCGGGATTGAGATTTACGAATTCAAACCCGATGCAAAAATCGCCCAGGCGCTGCTTGCCCCCTCTGCGCCACCGACCCAAGCACAGCCACTCTTTGCCATCCATGCCAAATCCCTGGTGGTGGATGGGCGCGTGGCTTACGTCGGCACCTTCAACCTGGATCCCCGCTCGGCCAACCTGAACACCGAAGTTGGCGTACTAATTCGGGATCAAGCAATCGCCCAACAGGTCAAACGGGCCATCGAACAGGACATGCAACCGGAAAACAGTTGGCAAGCCGGCGTGGACGAGCCCGATGCAGATGTCGGCTTGATGAAACGGGTAAAACTCTGGTTCTGGCGGTTGTTGCCGCTGGAACCGTTGTTGTAAAGCGCAGTCTGCTATAGCCGTCTATTCAGGCATCTCGACGTATTTCTTTACCGTGCGACGATCCAACCCCGAGTGCCTGGCCACCGCCTCAAAGGTGCCGTAACGACGGAACAGCTGTCCGCAGTAACGGGCCATCAGTTCACGGGCGCTCAGCGCCAGATCATCGATCGGCGCGTCATCCACCGCCGCAAACGCCTGAGGCTCGATGCGCTGGGACAACAGACAGCGACGGATCACCTGTTCCAACTCCCGCACATTGCCCGGCCAGGGATAAGCGGCCGGCAGATCCCGCTGAATAATATGCAGCACTTGATCCAGCACCCGCTCGGCCGGACCGCCCAGCATGCGTTCCAGCAGCAGCCGCACCATCAGTGCCAGCTCGTCCGGCGACTCCTCCAGACGTTGACGCAGGGAAGGCATGTGCAACACCTGGGAACTGACCCGGTAGAAAAAATCATCCCTAAATGCGCCACTTTTTCGCAGCTCCGGCAACGACCGGTTGGTAGCGGCAATCAATCGCCCAGAGAAGCGTTTCTCTTCGTGGCTGCCCACCGGGGTGAAACGCCTCTCCTGCAACACCTTGAGCAGCTTGATCTGAACGGTAACGCTCACATCCCCGATCTCATCCAGAAACAGCGAACCGTAGTGGCTGCAGCGACTCAGCAGGCCCTTGTGGTTATCGACCGCGCCGGTAAAGGCGCCCTTGCGATGCCCGAACAGCTCCGACTCGATCAGGTTCTCCGGAAACTGGGAGAGGTTGGTGGCGATGAAAGCCTGGGTGAAGGCGGTCTTGAAGCCGCCGCTTTGGGGATCGAAAGGGATATAGCCGGAACGCCCGATCGCCGCGGCAGCGGCGCCCTTGCCGGTGCCGGTCTCACCCAGCAGTAGAGTCGAAAAGTCCTCCATGCGGTCCCACAGGTAGCGGTCATAGAGACGCGCATCCTCGGTAAACAGCAGATTCCACAAGCCGCGCCGGAGCGCCTGCATGGAGGGTGTGCGCCCCACGAGTGCCCGGTCGATAAAATAGTAGGCGCGGCGCAGTTGGAAAAAGAAACCGAAATAGCGCAGCGCCTCTCGACCGGAAAAACCGCCCCGCTCCAGTTCCGCCACCACAGTGGACGCGAACGGGACCGGCAGTGGTCGATCCGGCTGTGCCAGCTGCTGTTCGATATAGCTGTCCAGCGCCTCGGTACAATGATGGTAGGTCCGGAACAGCAGGCCGTGCTTGAGCCATTCGCGCTCCCTGCCGCTCAACTGCTGCAATCGGGTGATGCCGCGTTTCGCCAGACCGGACAACAATCGATCCAATGGCTCGGCGATCACGCTGAAATAGTGCCCGCCGACAGCCGGCCCTTCCAGATTCCCGGGTAAACCGGGGAAACGTACCGCCAGCAGCGCGGGATCGATGCTGAACGGATTACTGTAGATAGTCTCTTCCAGTTGCTGCAGAAACTGCCACTCTTGCTCTTCCAGCATGCCTCACTCCGTCAGTCGACTCATCGATCGAATTATACATATTATGTATATCATGCGCGCAATATTGCTTATCGCATCTGGATATCGACCAACAACAAATACCCGTATTAAATTTTATAGCATTGTATTTATTGATGTTTTTACAAAAAGAAAAAACTGGCAAGCGGGTTGCAATTGCTCTACTGCATATCAAAAAACAGGAGCCACAATTATGTACAGCGCACAAACAACCCTATCCGCCACTCCACAACAGGAAGCCCTCTCCGGCCAGGCGCGCCTGCGGACCTGGGACGACAGCGAACTCTTCTACCGCTACTGGCTGCCGGACGGCCCCTGCAGCGGCGCGATCATCCTGTTCCATGGCGGACACGAACACTCGGGCCGCTTTCAGGAGCTGGTAGAGCGACTGGATCTGCCGGACTACGCCATTTTCGCCTGGGACGCCCGCGGGCATGGCCACTCACCCGGGGAGCGGGGTTACGCCAATCACTTCCAGGACTATGTGCGCGATGCCGACACCTTCGTGCGCCAGTTGTCTGAGCAATACCGCATACCGCTGGAGAACATGGCGCTCATCGGCCACAGCGTCGGCAGCGTGATTGCCGCCACCTGGGTGAATGACTACGCCCCGCCGGTCCGCGCTATGGTGCTCGGTTCTCCTGCCCTGCGGGTCAAACTCTATATCCCCGCCGCCCTCCCGGGACTACGACTGCTGCAACGCCTGCGTCCGAACGCCTATGTCAACAGCTATGTCAAAACGGCCATGCTCACCCACAACCAGGCGGAAGCGGCAGCACGCGCGGCCGACCCGCTGATCTCGCCCCGTATCGCCGTGCGGGTTTTGACCAGTCTGTTCGACAGCGCCGAGCGGCTCATCCAGGGCGCGGCCGGCATCCAGACCCCCACCCTGATCCTCTCCGCCGGCAGCGACCGGGTAGTGCACCGGAAAGCGCAACAGCGCCTGTTCGACAACCTCGGCAGCCGCGACAAACAGATCCGCACCCTGCCCGGCTTCTATCACGAGGTGTTCCATGAACAGGAGCGGCACATTCCCATCGCCGAGGCCCGCACCTTCATCCTCCGCCAGTTCACCGGGCAACCGACCGGCGTGACCCAGATTGGCACCGGTCGCTGCAACCTGGATCGCTACCAGCGGCTGAAAAAGCCCCTCCGTCCCCGCTCACCTGCCTACTGGAAATTCCGCGCGATCCGGATCGGCCTGCAGACCCTGGGCCGGCTGAGCCGGGGCGTACGGCTGGGCTGGGAAAGCGGCTTCGATTCGGGCCGCACCCTCGATTACGTGTATGCCAACCAGGCCCGGGGGTTCGGTCCCCTGGGGCGACTCATTGATCGGCACTATCTCGACAGCGCCGGCTGGGCGGGGATTCGCCAGCGTCGCATACATCTTGAAACCCAACTGGACCAGGCGGTCGACGCACTCCGTCGACCGGACAAGCCGGTGCATATCGTCGACCTGGCCGGCGGCCCGGGGCGCTATCTGGTTGAGGTGTTGCGGCATCGCAACGACCCGGGCGTCAGCGCCGTCTGCCGGGACCGGGATCTGACCGGTCTGGAGGAGGGACGCCGACTGGCCCGGGAGTATGGAGTGACCCGGCTGGTGCACGAACCGGGTGACGCCTTCGATCCGGCCTCCATCGAAACACTGTCGCCGCGTCCGGACATCGTCATCGTCTCCGGCCTCTACGAACTGTTCAGCGACAACGCCCGGGTGCTGCGCTCGCTGCGTGCCATACACAGGCAGATGAGCCCTGGCGGCCGGTTGATCTTTACCAACCAGCCCCATCACCCACAGCTGGAGCTGATCGCCCGCACCTTGATCAACCGGGACGGCGATCCCTGGGTCATGCGCCTGCGCCCCCAGTCGGAGATGCATGAGCTGGTACGCCAAGCCGGCTTCAGGCCCGAGTCCCAGCTCATGGACGACAACGGCATCTTCACCGTCACCAGCGCCCTGAAGGAGGTCTGATCATGGACAGCCGGCCCGACACCCCAACGCAACGGGAGAAGCTGTTCTGGGCACTGGCGCTGGGCGGTCTGTTCTTCCTGGTCTACGGCGGCAGCAACAGCCTGAGCGCCGAACTGGACGGACTCCCCAGTCTCTACCTGCCTTGGGAATCCCGGATTCCCTTCCTCAGTTGGACCATAGTCCCCTACCTGTCGCTGGATCTGTTCTTTGTGCTCAGTTTCCTGTGGGTCCGGGACCGGCGGGAACTCCATGGCCATGCCGGCCGCATACTGCTGGCGCTGGGCATCTCCTGCCTGCTGTTCCTGCTGCATCCGCTGCAGTTTGGATTTGTCCGCCCCGAGGCCGGTGGCCTGTTTGGTCGGCTGCTCGACCTGCTCGCTTTCGACCTTCCTTACAATCAGTGTCCGTCACTGCATATCAGCCTGAGCCTGATCAACTGGCCGTTAACCCGGCGCATGGCGAGCGGCTGGGGCCGCCGCCTGCTGGGGCTCTGGTTCTGGCTGATCGCCCTCTCCACCCTGACGGTCTACCAGCACCACGCCATCGATCTCGTCGGCGGTCTGCTGGTCGGTCTGCTGGTCATGCACACCATTCCCCTGAACGAGGGGCCGAAGGCGCTGGTCAACCGCCAGTCGGCGCTAATGGCGGCGCGCTACGGGACGGCCGCCCTGGGCCTGTTCGCGCTGTCACTGACCCTTGAAGGCTGGACCTGGCTGCTGCTCTATCCCATGCTCAGCCTGGCGCTGGTGGCCGGCGCCTACGCCGGCGGCCGGGCAGATTTTCTGCAAAAACGCCGGGGCCGCCACTGCCCGGTCACTTGGGCGCTGTTCGCCCCCTACCTGATCGGCACCCGGCTAAGCTGGCACTACTACCGCGCCCGCATCGCGCCCTGGAACCACCTCAAGGACGGCATCTATTTCGGCCGCCGGCTCTCCCGTAGCGAGGCAACCCGCCTCAAGACGTTGGGCATCGCCGCGATACTGGACCTGGCCCCGGAAACCAGCAAGACCCGAAATTGGGACGACGTTGAATATCATCACATTCCCCTGCTCGACTTCGCCACGCCTGATCAGGCGGCGCTGCAAGCTGCCGTGCGACTCATCAGCCAACACCGCCGGGGGATCTACATCCATTGCCACCTGGGGCTTTCGCGTAGCGCCCTGGTAGCAATCGCCTATCTGATGAGCGAAGGCATGGATCTGGAGACGGCCCGCCGTTACACCCGGGAACACCGTTCTGGTATAGTGCTGGGCGATCATGCGCTGGATAGTCTGCAGACAGACGTCTGGCCCAAGGAAATTTTCATCAGGGAAGGAATCAATCATGCCTAGCATCTATGACCTCAAGCCGGCCTTCCAGGGTCTGCTCAGACCGATTTGCCGGCGCCTGGCGGCCCACGGCATCACACCCAACCAGATCACCCTGGCCGCCCTACTGCTCTCCCTGGCCAACGGCGCTGCCCTGGCCGGCTATCCCGGCACCGCCTGGCCGCTGCTGCTGCTGCCGGCGACACTACTGCTGCGCATGGCGCTCAACGCCCTCGACGGCATGCTGGCCCGGGAGCACCAGATGCAATCGCGCCTCGGGGCAGTGCTCAACGAACTGGGCGATGTGCTGGCTGATACGTTCCTCTATCTGCCCCTGGCGCTGGTGCCAGGCGTACCAGCTGCGCTGATCGTAGCGCTGGTATTTCTGGCCACTCTTAGCGAATTCGCCGGTGTCCAGGCGATCCAGATCGGCGCGACACGGCGTTATGACGGCCCCTTCGGCAAGAGCGACCGTGCACTGCTGTTCGGTGCCCTGGGCCTGCTGCTGGGATTGGATCTGCCCCCGGGATCCTGGCTGGCGCCGCTGCTGCTTGCGGCCGCCGTGCTGGCACTGTTCACCATTTTCAACCGGGTACGCAACGCCCTTTTGAGCGGGGAGGAGGCATGAATCCCCATCCCCATACTCTATGGGCGCTGGCCGGTATTTTCGGAGTGCTGCTGTTGGCCACGCTGGCGGTCCACCTGATCGAAAAAAGACGCCAACTCTCCGCGCCCGGGGAACTCTCGCTGCGCATCCGCTCCTGGTGGTTCATGGTCGGGCTGTTTTCCGCGGCCGTGCTGCTGGGCCCGATCGCCGCCACCTGGTTACTGGGGTTCATCAGCTTTCTGGCCTTGAAGGAGTACCTGTCCCTGATCCCGACCCGCCGCTCGGACCGGCGCGTGCTGTTCTGGGCCTACCTGACCATCCCCCTGCAGTACTACTGGGCGGCGACCGGCTGGTACGGCATGTTCATCATCTTCATTCCCGTTTACGCCCTGCTGCTGATCGCCGCACGCAAGGTTCTGATTGGTGAAACCGAGGATTTCCTGCGCTCCCTGGGTACTATTCACTGGGGCTTGATGATCACCGTGTTCAGCATCAGCCACGCCGCCTACCTGCTGGCCCTGCCGGGTGACACCGCGCCGGCCGGCGGCGTGGGGCTGTTGATCTATCTGGTGCTGTTGACCGAACTCAACGACGTCGCCCAGTATGTCTGGGGCAAGCGCTTCGGCAAGCGCAAGGTGGTACCCCGGGTCAGCCCCAACAAGACCTGGGCCGGGCTGATAGGCGGCACCGCCACGACCCTGCTGCTGTCGCTTGCCTGCGCGGCCTTCCTGACACCGCTCTCCCTGATCGAGGCGGCCGGCGCCGGGCTGATCATCGGCATCACCGGCTTCCTGGGTGATGTGGTGATCTCGGCGGTGAAGCGGGATATCGGCATCAAGGACAGCGGCAGCCTGCTGCCTGGACACGGTGGCATACTCGACCGAGTCGACAGCCTCACCTTCACCGCCCCGCTTTTCTTCCATTATCTCTATTACCTGCACTATTGACGCGAAGGATGGTTTCATGACCGGCTGGCCCAAACTGCTCTTCTTCACGCTCATCGTGCGCCCCCTGGTGCTGGTGATACTTGGCCTCAATATCCGCCACCGGGAACGGCTGCCCGGCGCGGGTCCGGCGATTGTCGTCGCCAATCACAACAGCCACCTGGACACCCTGGTGCTGATGTCGCTGTTTCCGCTCGGCCAATTGCACCGGCTGCGCCCGGTGGCCGCCGCCGACTACTTTATGCGCAACCCACTGCTGGCCTGGTTCGCCACCCGGGTGATCGGCATCATACCCATCAGTCGCAATAACCGGAACAACCACCAAGATCCGCTGGCGCCGGTACACGCGGCCCT
>NZ_JBNKFS010000043.1:0-8726 GCF_050289425.1 Sedimenticola sp.
ACCAGCAGAATATCCGTGCTCGCACCCACTTCTTTGACGAGTATTTCGGTGTCGAACTGATTCGCGATGAAGAGGGGGCTATCCTCGGTGCTCTGACCCTGGAGATCGAGACCGGTGAGCCGCTGCTGATCGAAGCGAAGACAACCTTGTTGGCAACCGGTGGTTGCGGACAGGTATTCCGCACCACCTCCAATGCCCATATCAATACCGGTGACGGTATGGCTATGGCGCTTAGGGCGGGCGTCCCCTTGATGGATATGGAGTTCTTCCAGTTCCATCCCACCGGGATTGCCGGACGTGGCATGCTGATTACAGAAGGCGTGCGCGGTGAGGGCGGTTATCTGATCAACAAGGATGGCGAACGTTTCATGGAGCGCTATGCCCCCAACGCCAAAGACCTTGCCAGCCGTGATGTGGTCGCTCGCGCCATTGTCACCGAGGTGAAGGAGGGTCGTGGTTGCGGACCCAATGCGGACCATGTTCTGTTGAAGGTTGACCATCTGGGTGAGGATATTATCGCCAAGCGTCTGCCGGGTATTCGTGAGAGTTCGAAGATCTTTGCCGGCGTTGACCCGGCGGTAGAACCGATCCCGGTATTCCCGACCGCGCACTATGTGATGGGCGGTATCCCGACCGATCGTTTGGGACATGTTGTGGTTCCGGCCTCCGATGGCTCCGAGCAAATCGTCCCTGGTCTCTATGCCGCCGGTGAGTGTGCCTGCGTATCGGTACATGGTGCCAACAGACTTGGTGGTAACTCGCTACTGGATATTCTGGTATTCGGTCGCGCAGCCGGTCAGCAGATTATTAACCATCTCAAGGACAACCCAGAGCACCGGAGCATGGATGAGGCTGCTGTCGAACAGGCGGTCGCCAGGCTGACCCGCTGGGAGCAGCCCGGTGAGGGGATTTCGGTGCGCGAATTGCGTGACGAGTTCCGTAAGGTGATGGAAGATCATGCAGGCGTATTCCGCACCGATGACATCATGTCAGAGGGTGTGGCCAAGGTTAAAGAGTTACGTGAGAAGCTGAAGGATGTGCGTTTGGGAGACCAGAGCAAGGTGTTCAATACTGCGCGTATCGAAGCCTTGGAGCTGGAGAATCTGATTGATATCGGTATGGCTATCGTCCTCTCTGCGCTGGAACGTAAGGAGAGCCGAGGTGCTCACTCCCGTCCCGACTATACCGAGCGTGATGATAAGAATTGGCTGAAACATTCGGTCTACTTCAGAGAAGGCGATCGACTGGACTACAAGCCGGTACAGACCAAACCGCTTACCGTTGATACCTTCCCGCCGAAGCCACGTGTCTACTGAGGGTTGATGAATGAAATTTTTTGTTTACCGTTATAACCCGGATGTCGACACCGCTCCGCATATGCAGGAGTACGATGTCGAGGTCACCCGAGGCATGATGCTTCGCGATGCCCTGATGGAGATCAAACGACAGGATGAGGCTTTTGCCTTCCGTCACTCCTGCGGTGAAGGCGTGTGCGGGTCGGATGCCGTCAATGTGAACGGCAAGAATATGCTGGGGTGTACCACGCCAGTCAGTGAATTGAAGGAGCCGGTGAATGTGCGTCCGCTGCCCGGGCGTCCGGTGATTCGGGACCTGGTGGTCGATATGTCACAGTTCTATCAGCAGTATCGGGCTGTCAAACCCTATCTGATTCATAAGGATCCGCTGCCGGAGCAAGAGATTCTCCAGTCTCCGGAAGAGCGGGATAAGCTGGATGGGTTGTATGAGTGCATCATGTGTGGCTGTTGTTCCACGTCATGTCCGTCATTCTGGTGGAATCCGGATAAATTCCACGGGCCGCAAGCCCTGCTGCAGGCGTGGCGTTTCCTGGCGGACAGTCGCGATCAAGCCACTGAAGAGCGCCTGGATGCGTTGGAAGGACCCTATAAACTGTTCCGTTGCCACACCATCATGAACTGTGTGGAGTCCTGCCCGAAATCGCTTAACCCCACCAAGGCGATCGGCAAGATCAAGGAATTGATGCTAAAGCACTCAATCTAGGGTGATCGAGTCGGTGCAGGAATCCGCGCTACCTCCACTCGGGCAACTACGCTGGCAATGCCGGCGTGGTATGCTCGAGTTGGACTACGTGTTGCTCGGCTTTCTTGATCGACATTTCGAAAGCCTCCCGATCGAAGATAAGCACTTGTTTGTGCGTATGCTGGATTTTGAAGATCAGTTGCTATTGGATTGGGTGATGGGGAACGTGGTCCCGTCCGATAACAATATCCGTCGTCTGGTAGCGCTGATGCAGACGAGATCATGACGGAATAGGCGTAAATTCTGTTACACAGGGAGTGTGATGAACAGAGAACAGGCGCCGTTGCGCATCAAGCTTTATCCATCCAAAAGGCTCATTCTTTATCAGCACCTGCTACATGCGGCGCTGGCTTGCTACTCCCTGATGGTTTTTGTCGCCTATCCGCTAGCGATACTGTGGCCGATATTAGTCGTTATTTTCTCCTGGGTTAGACTGGCCCGTGTCACCAGGATTAACCGCTCCACTTCTTCAACCATTGTCTGGGCTCCGAACGGTAGCTGGTTGGTAGAACATGCCTCCGGGAAGGTCCGCCACTACCCGACATTGGGCAGCTGTTTCAATCTTCACTGGCTGACTATTCTTGGATTTCGGGAGGGGTGGTTCCGCCGCCGGTACTATCTGCTACTCGGTGATAACTGCGATCCACAACAGTACCGGCGGTTACGGGTGCGCCTCAAGCAGCAGGCCGGGTCCGGTTAACCGGTCCTATTCAACCGGTTGTAAAGGCTGATAATTGTCCGGTATCAACACGGTAGGCGCTTTCTGAAAGCGATCATCCTGACGGGGAAAGTCGATATTAAAATGCAGTCCGCGACTCTCTTTGCGGTGTTGTGCCGAGTGGATAATCAGGTAAGCGACCTCCACCAGATTACGCAGTTCCAATAAATCATTGGTCACCCGGAAGTTACTGTAGTACTCCTTGATCTCATGTCTGAGCAGATTGATGCGCCGCTTGGCTCTTTCCAGGCGTTTGTTGCTGCGTACGATGCCGACATAGTCCCACATGAAATGGCGTAGTTCATTCCAGTTATGCGATACCACGACCTCTTCGTCTGAATCGGTGACCCGGCTCTCGTCCCAGGGGGTGACATCAGGCGGTTCGTTGGCAGAGGGTAGGCGCTGTTCGATATCTAGGGCTGCCTGCTGGGCATAGACAAGACATTCCAACAGGGAATTGCTAGCCATGCGATTGGCGCCGTGCAGTCCGGTATAGGACGTTTCGCCGATGGCAAAGAGATTGGGTATATCGGTTCTAGCCTTGAGGTCGGTGATCACACCGCCACAGGTGTAGTGGGCGGCCGGTACCACGGGGATAGGGTCGGTCGTAATATCGATACCGAATTCGAGGCACTTGGCATAGATATTTGGAAAATGCTCGCGAATGAATTCGGCCGGTTTATGGCTGATATCCAGATAGAGGCAATCAGCACCGATTCGCTTCATTTCGTGATCGATTGCTCGGGCGACAATATCCCGGGGTGCCAGTTCGGCACGCTTGTCGAACTGAGGCATAAAGCGCGTGCCATCCGGCAGTAGCAGTTTGCCCCCTTCGCCTCGGAGCGCCTCGGTAATCAGGAACGATTTGGCATGAGGGTGGTAAAGGCAGGTCGGATGGAACTGGATGAACTCCATATTGGCTACCCGACATCCAGCGCGCCAAGCCATGGCGATGCCGTCTCCTGTGGAAACATCCGGATTGCTGGTGTAGAGATAGACTTTGCTGGCACCGCCGGTTGCCAGTACGGTGAATTTGGCCATAAAGGTCTCAACCTTGTTACTGGCTTTGTTGAGGATGTAAGCACCAAGGCACGGGTTGTCCGGGAGGCCGTGTTTGTTACCCATGATCAGGTCAATGGCGTTGTGGTTCTCAAATAGACTGATGTTCTCACGTGCCTGGACCTGGGACTCCAGCCGACTCTCTACCTCCTGTCCCGTGGCATCCGCAGCATGAATGACCCGGCGATGGGAATGTCCGCCTTCACGGGTGAGATGGTACCCGGCACCGGCCGGCTTGTCCCGGGTGAAGTCCACCCCTTCATCGAGTAGCCATTGGATATTTTCCGGACCCTTTTCAACCACCAGGCGAACCGTTTGTTCATCGCACAACCCGGCACCGGCATTCAGGGTGTCCTCCACATGGGAATCTACCGAGTCTTCCACATCCAGCACGGCAGAAATACCCCCCTGCGCATAATAGGTGTTACCCTCGGTGAGTTCCCTTTTGGCAATGATGGCAATACGGATGGATTCAGGAAGGCGCAGCGCGAGACTTAAACCGGCTGCCCCACTGCCAATAATGAGTACATCAAAATGTTTAGGGGTGTTTTTATTCATGGGGTTTACCCGAATCCTGGCTTGGGGTCATAATTCAGCTTGAAAAGGCAGGGTCTGCGCGTTGCAGTCACTGTGGGGGAATCCTATCGTAATTCTCGGATTTCGAGAACCGGATATTGAGAACTTATCACACAGCATGTTGTCAATCACATTGAGTATAGACCCGGGCTTATCCCCGGCAGAGGTCAAACCCTGATGGGGGAGCGTCAGATTGATCAGGAATTGGTCGAACGTGTACAGCGTGGAGATAAGAAGGCCTTCGATCTTTTGGTACTCAAGTATCAGCAGAAGGTCGCCAATCTGGTTTCCCGGTATGTGCGAGATCCCAGCGAGACACTCGATGTGACACAGGAAGCTTTCATCAAAGCCTATAAAGCTTTACCCAACTTTCGTGGGGAGAGCGCGTTCTATACCTGGCTTTATCGAATTGCCATCAACACAGCGAAAAATTATCTGGTTGCCCAGAAGCGCCGCCCTCCCAGTTCCGATATTGATGCCGAGACAGCCGAGCAGTTGGATGCCGGTGTGCGTCTGAAAGAGCATGCCACACCCGAGAATCATCTGCTGGAGAAAGAGATAGCCGAGACGGTCAACCAGGCTATCGATGAATTACCCGAAGATCTGAGGACAGCCATTACCCTCAGAGAACTTGAGGGTCTCAGTTATGAGGAGATAGCCAAGGCAATGGACTGCCCGGTCGGTACCGTCAGATCAAGAATCTTTCGGGCCCGTGCAGCCATAGACGCGAAATTGCAACCGCTTCTAAGCTGATATTTTTACAGCCGTATTGTGACGACCTGGTCGGATATGAATATGACAGACGATATCAATGAACAGATTTCCGCGCTGCTGGATAATGAGCTGGGCGAGAGAGAGATCCGGCACGCCCTGGATGCTCTGGAGGGTGATGAGTCGCTTCGCGATAAATGGGATCGCTATAATCTGATCGGTGATGCCATGCGTGGTGAAGCGGTGAGGCTATCTGCCGATTCCATTGCAGACAGGGTTAGGGCCAAGCTGGAACAGCAACCTGAGACGGCTCCTGCCTTCCATCCTATTCCGTTCGGCCGGCCGGTACGTTTGTCATCGAGATGGTACAAGTCTGCTGGTGGTGCGGCACTGGCTGCATCCGTTGCAGTGATAACCGTACTGGCATTCCCTCAGCTTACCAACATGTCTTCGGAACCAGGGGGGCAGGTCGTCGTAGAGCGTGCCGTGCCTGATGCGGCTCCCTATCTAACCCGATCCAGCACACATTGGAAAAATCTTTCAGAACCGAAGGTGGAGTCTAAGCTGAATCGGTACCTGATTGATCATAATGAATTTGCAGCGCCCGGTGGTATCGGCGTTATCCCCTATGCCAACTTTGTCAGTTACGACAGCAATCGCTGAAAATGATGAGACCGGTTCAAATTATTTTCTCTGTGTTACTGGTAACGACATGGCTGAATTGCAGCGCGGATGTGAACGATGATGATGTTCGTCCCTGGTTGGAACGTATGGTCAATGCCGTTCATTCATTGAACTACGACGGTACTTTTGTTTTTTTACACAATGATCAGCTCGAGAGTATGCAGATCTCCCATACTGTCGATAGTAGCGGTGAAAAGGAGCGGCTGGTTTCGCTAAATGGAGTGGCCCGCGAGGTGTTCAGAGACAACGCATCGGTCACCTGTATTGCTCCTGACGTTAAATCGATTTCAATTGGCAATCGCGTTACTGGCAATGGTTTTCGTGCGGTTTTTTCGGTCAACGTTAATCAACTGGCGGATTACTATCGTTTTCATCTATTAGGTGAAGAGCGGGTTGCCGGCCGACTTGCACGGGTTGTGGCCATCATACCGCGAGATGCTTATCGTTATGGATACCGGCTTTATCTGGATGCGGAGCATGCACTGCCGTTAAAGACCGATATGCTGAATGTCTCGGGTGTTTCCATATCACAGTTGATGTTTACCCAGTTGCAAGTCGATTACAGCAGTAGTAGAGATATCGCCGACATTTCACTCGATGGCAAGGAGTATTACCGGTGGGTGCAGCAAAAACCAATGAAAGCAATATCTGAACAACACTTTTCCGGGTGGTTTTTTAGCGATCTGCCAAAGGGTTTTGATGTCACGCTGCATTCAAAACGCAAGGCCAGTAAACAAGAAGGAGAAATGGATCATTTTGTCCTCTCTGATGGCTTGGCGTCACTCTCTGTTTATGTGGAGGCGGCGGGAGATGTAGGGCTACGGGGTAGCTCGACGATGGGCACCATTAATGCTTTTGGTAATGAGGTTTCAGGTTACCAGGTAACGGCGGTGGGTGAAGTGCCGGCGATGACTGTTGAGCGGGTCGCGAAATCACTCCATATACCACCACAGTAGCACCAGAATCATGATTGAAGAGAGTGCGATTGTCACGGCCACTCACGGCGAATTTGCTCAAGTGGAAACACAACGGGCGACGAGCTGCGGAAGCTGTGGGGCGAAGAGTGCCTGTGGTACTTCTGCCTTGGCCAAGGTGTTGGGTAACCGTCGAAATCTGGTTGAGGTACTCAATCCGATTGGGGCTAAGGCGGGTGAGCGGGTGATAGTGGGGCTTGATGAATCGGCGCTGACCCGGGCTTCGTTTTTTTTCTACATTGTGCCGTTATTTTCGCTGCTCTTGAGTAGTATGCTCGGCAAATGGGTCGCTATAAAAATAGGTTTCGTGTCTACGGAACCACTTTCCATTATCAGTGGTCTACTGGGTCTGTTAATCGGCCTTGTCTGGTTGCGAAGTTTTGCTTTCAAGACCAAAAGAAACAGTGCTTACCAGGCAGTGATTCTTCGTCGGGCCGGTTCGATCCATGTTATCGATGGAATAAGTAAGAACACACTGTAACAGATTTCAGGAGCTACCCATGAAAGCGCTGTTGTTGAATAATCGCTTAACCTCACTATCACTGATCGTACTACTTTGGTTGACAGCCGCTGCGGTCCAGGCCCAATCCTTACCGGATTTCACCAACCTGGTTGAGACGTATAGTCCCTCTGTCGTTAATATCAGCACCAAGCAACATAAAACCGTACCCGGTCGATTGAATCGGGATTTTCAGATTCCAGACCTTCCTGAAGGGAGTCCGCTCAACGAGTTTTTCCGTCACTTCTTTGGAGAAGGGCAGGGCCAGGATGAGCCGCGAGAGTATGACGCTCGCTCACTGGGTTCCGGCTTCATCATCTCGGATGACGGATATATCATGACTAACTTTCATGTGGTCAATGGCGCGGATGAGATTTTAGTGAGACTGAGCGATCGCCGTGAATTTATAGCGAAAGTGATCGGTATGGATAAAACCAGCGATATCGCCCTACTGAAGATCGATGCCACAGAATTGCCAAAGGTCAAGATCGGCACTACCTATAATCTCAAAGTGGGGGAATGGGTATTGGCAATCGGTTCGCCATTCGGTTTCGATCACTCCGTTACAGCCGGTATCGTGAGCGCAAAAGGTCGTAGCCTACCGAACGAAAACTATGTGCCTTTTATTCAGACCGATGTGGCAATCAACCCCGGAAACTCGGGTGGCCCCCTGTTTAATCTTGAGGGTGAAGTGGTTGGGATCAACTCACAGATATACAGCCGAACCGGCGGCTTTATGGGGCTCTCATTTGCCATACCGATTGAATTGGCGATGAACGTTGTGGATCAGTTGCGTACCAGTGGCGAAGTCAAACGGGGCTGGTTGGGTGTCATGATCCAGGATGTAACCCGCGAACTGGCTAAGTCGTTTGGCATGCAGTATCCCTATGGAGCGTTAATCGCCAAGGTGGTACCGGGTAGTCCTTCCGAGAAGGCCGGTTTGGAAGTGGGTGATGTGATCCTGAAATACAATGGCACCAAACTGGAAAGCTCATCAATGCTACAGCATCTGGTGGGCGCCAGCAGGATAGATAAGCCTGCCGAGTTGGAGATTCTCCGCAATGGAGAAAGGAAGACAGTGAAGGTGAATATTGGCGAACTAAAGAATGATATGGCGCAAGGCGGTATGGAAGAGCCGGCCCAGGAAAGCCTTTCCAGATTGGGTATGAGTGTCGTGGAGCTGGATAAGGAGATTAGAAGTCTGTACAAGCTGGACGGGATCAAGGGTGTCTTTGTTCAGTCAGTCAATAACGGTGCCGCCAAAAATGCGGGTATCGAACCGGGTGATGTCATCCAGATGATTAATCGGGTACGGGTTTCAACGGTCAAGGAGTTTGATGAGGCCGTCAAGGATCTGCCGAAAGGATCTACGGTGGCGGTCCTGATTCATCGTAGAAATGGCGCCCGTTTCATTCCGTTGCAGGTACCGAAAGAGTAGTGGGCCAGT
>NZ_JBNKFS010000044.1:0-8578 GCF_050289425.1 Sedimenticola sp.
TCCACGCTTGTCCGCGATCATGCACAAGCGGGCGCTGCACGCCGCCTCAAAAAAGGAGGCGCTCCAGAGCCGCTTTGGCGGCGGACCGATGAATGCCGATGCCAAGAGAAAATTCAACACCCATGTGGAACGTATTGCCGTAGCGCGCGTCAAGTCTCTGCAGGGCGACGATGACGCCGTACGCCAGAGCTTTATCGCTGCCCGCGCCTGCGACGTTCAGTACAGCCTTCGTGCGACGCCAGTACCTGGAGAAGGCAAAGAAGGTGAACGGTCGGCCCGTTAAGCAAGTACTCCGTTACTGTTTGCACACTTATATTGAAAGGGCATTTCCATATGCCCGGAAATTTCGCCATCATCACCATCGCACGGCTGTTGGACGCGGCCGTTACCCATCACACCAATGCGCTAGCGGATGATTTCGATGGTGCGGATAAGCGGAGGGAATTTATTAAATGAAACGTTTTTGCAAACCGTTACTGTTAGCGTCAAGCCTGTTGCTGTCCATGGCGGCGCCTGCCGGCGCACAGGAGGTCCGCTCTGCCGCACGATGGATGCAGATGGCCGTAAACGGCGATCTCGAAGCCAATGGCGTGGTGTGCGACGGACTCGTTACCGGAAGGAATGGGTTCCCTCTGGATCGTCCGAAGGCATTTTCCTTCTGTAAAACATTCGCCGATAAGAGCGGAGGGATAGCCGAGGCGAACTTCCTGGTCGGGGTATTTTATGAGAAAGGCTGGGGCGTGGCGCAAAGCGATGCCGAAGCGCTCGAAAGGTATCGACTTGCGGGCGACGCGGGATGGGGCGATCTACCCGACGCCCAGGCCGCATTGGGTCGTTTCTACTACCAAGGGCGTGGCGGACTGAAAAAAGATGCTGCAAAGGCCGCGCATTATTGGAGATTGGCGGCCAAGCAGAACAATGCTTACGCACAACTCAATCTGGCCGGACTCTACCATGCCGGCCATGGCGTACCCAAAGATATCGAGGAAGCGAAGCGTCTCTACCGGCTCGCCGCCCGGAACGGGGACCCCAATGCCAAGGCCGCGCTTCAGCGTCTTGAGAAGCGGTAGCCCGGCCACACGGCGGCGTAATCCATGGGGTCACTGCGGCGCGGATCTTACCTGGATTTCGCCCGCATAGGTCGGTGTATCGCCTAAGTTCCCTTGGGCAGGTTTGATCCGGGCGACAAACCCGTCAATATCATCTTGACGGCGTACCGGCTGGCGTAAGGGGTTGGTCCAGCGGTACCGTCACCTCCAGAGTGCAACCGGCCTGTGCATGACGCCGCCATTGAACAGATCCGCCCAGCTTATTCAAACGGTGCCGGATATTGAGCATGCCCCGTCCTTCACGCCAGGTCTCCGGATCGGAACCGACACCGTCATCCATAATCGCCAGGTGCAACCGGCCGGCCGTTTCCGTAATGCGTACGGTGACGGTCGTGCCCCCGGCGTGTTTGATCACGTTGTTCAGTGCCTCGCGCAGGATGCAGGCCGTGTGGCGAAGACGGAAGGTCGACACCGGAAGATCGGTGGCGACCGTTTGTTCCCACTGCAGCAAAATCCCGGCATCATCGAGCCGCTCCTGTGCCTCCGCACGCCAGTCGGCAAGTGCGTCGGTCAGCGGCAGGACACCCTCATCCGACTGGGAGACCACGTCGCGCAGATCCGCCAGCGCCGAACGTGCCAACTCACCGCTGGCCGGGTCCTTGGCCCGGTAAAGCAACGACAACAACTTCGATCCGACATCATCGTGCAGATCACCAAAGATACGCCGCCTCTCCTCGATCGCCTCGTGCCGTGCGCTCAATCCATCCAGTGCCTGCCGGGCAAGTTGATGCAGCAGTGTGGCCGCCTCACTGTCGCGTCGCGTGAACAGTCGACTGCCGCGATGCGGATGATGGAGAACGAGGTGTTGCTCGCCAAACAGGTGCGGTACCGCCAGCGTCTGGGCATCGTTACCGATGCGTGGTGCAGACAAGGAGCCGGGCTCGATCTGCAGATCGAGTACATCCCACTCACGGGCCAGATACTTGTGCCACAACTCGGCGAGCTGTCCTACCTCCTCGGCGCTAAAGAGTTCCTGGATCAGGCGATGAATCTGTCGGCCGCGTTCATCTCCCCCGCGGTGCAGATGGGAGAAGAGCCACTGCCGAGCGGGGAAATAGATCCAGCCCACCAACGCCAGCGACAGTGCCAGCGAGGTGCCCTGGGTCAGGCCCAATGCCCACAGGAGCAACGCGTCGACGCCGATCACCACGAGTCCGCCAAAAAACCAGATCCAGGCCGTCAGCCACCAGCGATCCAGGTCGAACAGCCGATAGCGCGTGATGCCCAGGGCGATGCCGACAAACATGAGCAGGAAGACGACGAACATCACTCCCTGGCTGGCCACCGGTTCGGTGCCGAGCGCGAGGGGAAGCAGGATCACCGCGGCAAACAGTCCGGTACCGAGATAGATGGAGAGCAGGTACCACTTCAACGCCGCACGCTCGACCGGATGAGCAGCCGTCTTTCGCCACTGTAGCCAGGCGAAAAGAAAGGTGATCGAGAAGAGACACAGTATGGTAAGGTAGACCGAGCCGGGATCGGGAAAGAGCTGCCGTACAAACCCTATCCATGACAGCAGGGCGGCGCCGTAGACAATCGTCGGCACGGGAAAGCGGTGTCCGAGCGTGCGCGGATATTCCCACAACAGCGCAACCAGGGCGGCCGTAAAGGTCAGCGTACCGAACCAGTTGACGGCCGAGAGCAAGCGCACGGTTTCACCGTCCATAACCAGTTCGCGCGTACTGTAGACGGTCGCTGCCGTGGCGGAGAGGAGCAGACCCAGGCCGGTCACCGCAAAATGAGCCGCACCGCGATCCCGCGGGCGAAAGGCATAAACGCCCGCCGCGATGAGAAATCCCAACACCCCGACCGCGAGTTGCACCCAGAACATCGACGGGAGATCACCGATAGTGCGCGGACGCGCGCTGAGTGTTACCGGCTCTCCGTCGATCTCTGCGCTGACGGTGCCTTGGTCCACGGCGGCATTGAGCTGCCCGAGGGCGTCAAGAAACCTGTTGTAACTCTCCCATGTTCCGAGTTGATCCGGCTCCTCGATAAGCAGCGTACCATCCATCTCAATGCCGCCAAGTCGGGTGAGCCGACCGCCCTGCGAAACCTGGCGCGCATTGAGCGAACCGGGGGCGACCCGGGTGATGATAAGCCCGCCCTGCGCATGCGGCGTCATGACCAGGTCGAATACCGGAGCGTAAAGGGAAAGATGAACGGTAGCGGCAACAACGGCAGCGGCAAGGATAGCTGCAAAAAAGAGCCGATGCTGGGGCGTCAGTTTCATATCGTCATGATGCAAAAATGCCGGAAGGACATCAACCGGGTTTGATAAACCCGAGACGCGCCGCTTCCAGCGTCGCCTCGGCGCGGGAGGAGATATTCAGCTTGCGGTAGATGCTCTTGACATGGTCACCCGCCGTGTGGCGGCTAATGGACAGGGCTTCCGCCACATCGGCCAGCTTGATGCCTTTGGCGATCAGCGTGAGCACTTCCCGCTCACGCGGGGTGAGATCGTGAACCAGCTCCGGCGCAGGGGTGCCAAAATGGCCCAGTAGACGGCGGGCGATAGCCGGTGATAACGGCGGCTCACCGTCGGCGATTCCGCGCAACCGGCGAACAAACTGATCGCCGGGCATATCCTTGAGCAAGTAGCCACCGGCCCCGGCCTGGAGTGCCGGAAACAGATGTTGATCGTCGTCGTAGATGGTCACCACGACACAGAGGGTCTGGGGAGATTCGCTATTGATTCGTGCAATGAGATCAACGCCGTTGCCATCCGGCAGATGAAGATCAATCAGTGCGAGGTCGTAGCGGCATCCGTCGAGCCGGTCGCTCGCCTCCGCAACGGAGGCCGCGAGACGCACCGTGATACCGGGAAAGACCGAGCCGAGGGCATCGGCCATCCAGTCGCGGGCTTCGGGTGTGTCTTCTACGATCAGTGCGCGTTGCATGGTTATCTCGAAGCTGTCCGACCCATTGTCCTGAATGAGGTACCAGTGGGTGGAGAAAGGGTCCGCCCAGGGGTGTTGTGGTTGCGGGTTATTCTATCCTGATTTGGGTGTGGCGGTCTTTTATGTGGCGTTTCTTTACAAGCTGCTGCACGGCGCCACCCATCCTACACGCTGGTAGGGTGGGCACGTTTTTGTGCCCACGCGGTGGTCTCATCCCCAGATAAACGCCACACCACTTCGTCGAGGGTGGTCCATCAAATCTGCCGCACCTTGATATTCAGGGTCTGGATACGATAGCCGATCTGGCGCGGCGTCATGCCCAATATCCGCGCCGCCTTGGCTTGCACCCAGCCGGCTTGTTCCAAGGCGGCAATCACCCGTTCCCGCTCATCCAGATCCGGATCATCGACATCGACGCGGGGCGTGGATGCACTGGAGATGGGATTCTGGAAACTGCTCTGTAGACCGGTCAGGCTGATGGTGCGGCTATCGATGCGACCTTCGTCGCTCATCACTGCCGCACGTTCCAGGCAGTTTTCCAGCTCACGTACATTACCCGGCCAGTCGTAGCGCATCAGCGGTCCCAATGCACTGTCTTCCAGGACCAGCTCCCGGCCCTGGCTTTTGGCGATCTTGGAGACCAGGAAGCGTACCAGGTCGGGGATATCTTCGGCCCGCTCCCTTAGCGGCGGCGTGTTGATCGGCATCACATTCAAACGGTAGTAGAGGTCTTCGCGGAAATTGCCCGCCTGCACCTCCGACTCCAAATTTTTGTTGGTGGCCGCCACCACCCGCACATCCACCACATTGGTGCGGTTACCGCCGACCCGTTCGAACTCCCCTTCCTGCAATACCCGCAGCAGCTTGGTCTGGAATGCGGGGGTGATCTCGCCGATCTCATCCAGGAAGATGGTACCGCCATGGGCCTGTTCGAAACGTCCCTTGCGCTGACTGATCGCTCCGGTGAAGGCGCCCTTTTCATGGCCGAACAGTTCCGACTCCAACAGGGTATCGGGCAGGGCCGCACAATTGAGCTTGATGAACGGTCCGTTGGCGCGCGGTGAGTTGTAGTGGATGGCATTGGCGATCAGCTCCTTACCGGTGCCCGACTCGCCCCGCACCAGCACCGTGGTGTTCCATTTCGCCACCTGGCGGATCTGGTCAAACACCAGGCGCATGCTGCGGGTGTGTCCCACCATGTTGGAGAAGCCGTGCTCCCCGCGCACCTTGCGCCGTAGCGAGTCGCGCTCGCTCTTCAGCGCCAACTGTTCATCCTCGACCTTTTTCGCCAATCGCACGCTCTGGCCGATCAAGTTGGCCACCATCTCCAGAAACTGCTGGTGCCGGGCCAGCAAGCTGAAACCGCCCTGGGGCTGGGCCGCCAGCACGCCGGTAATCTGGCCGCCAATGGAGATCGGCACCCCGATAAAAGGCAGGCCCAGGTCGTAGACCCCGAGGCGATCAAGAAAACGGTACTCATCCGACAGCCGCTCCACCACCACCGGCTTGCCCCTTTCCATGATGGCACCGACAATCCCTTCACCCGGTTTGTAGTGGATCTGGTTAAAGGGTGCCGGATTCTCATGCAAAGCCGTTACCAGCAGATTGCCGCTCGCTTCATCCAGCAGGGCAATCATACCGTGACGCAATCCGTTGGTATCATTCAGGGTGCGCAGTACCTCTTGCAGTGTCTGGCGAAAATCGAGCGAGCGGCTGAGCACCTGGCTAACCAGATAGAGACTCTCCAAGGTGGTTTCCAGGATCTTGTAGTCCGGGCCATGCTTCTCCGTCCCGAGGGATTCATCCGCTACACACATCACCTCATACTCCTCCCGCACCTTTGACGGGCAGTCTCACAAAGACCCGGCAACCACCGTAAAAATCGGCATCAACCTCGATACTGCCACCGTGTCCCACGATCACTTCCTGCGCCATGGTCAACCCCATGCCGGCATGTTCACCGGCTCGCGACCAGCCGCAGAAAAACGGTTCAAACACCTTCAGGCGCATGCTGTCCGGGATACCCGGCCCATTGTCCATCACCTCCACCACCAGTTCCTGATCCACCTGCCGGCTCTGCAGACGGATCTCCCGGTAATCCTGTCCTGACTCGTTCACCGCCTGGATGGCATTGTCGATGAGATATTTGAACAGGCCGCGTAGGGCGTTGGGGCGACCGGTCACACTCGACAACACCGCCGCCGGCCGCCAATCCACCACCACCCCCGATGCCAGCAGGCGGTCGGTGGAGAGGCGCATCACTTCATGCAGGATCTCATTGATATTGACCATCGAGGCCTGCTCCAGGGTGGGGCTGGGCAGGGCTGCCTGCAGGCTCTCCATCGCCTCGTTGCCACTCTCCAGCGCCTGGTGCAACACCTGGCAGACACCGCATTTGTCGGAGCCGGTACCGGGCATGGCCAGGGCGGCGCGGATAATGTTGAACGGCACCTGCATCTTGAAGATGGCACCCGAAATCGCCTCACGCATGGTCTCCACCATCTGCTGCTCGGCCATGCTGGCGCGGATCATGTTCAACCGCACCTCATTGATGCGCTTGCGGCTGCCCGTCACCTCGTTGGCAATCAGCAGCAGGCAGTAGCGTGTCTGCTCCTGCTGCTTAAAATAGTTCTGCGCCGCCTCATCCAGCTCGTCAACCCGCACGGCGGAGCAGGCGAACCAGCGCGGCGCCGTGCTCCCCGCCAGATCGAGACGGATCTCTACATTGGTAAAGCCCTTACCGGTACGACAGGCGTCGACCAGATCGAAATCGATCTGCTGTTCCAGGGCATCCAGGAATAGCCCAGCCGGCTCCACGCCCCGGCAATCCCCCAGCAACGCCTTGTAGGCGTGGTTATCCAGCAGTACCTTGCGTTCCGCGGTAATCATCGCCACCACCATGGGCGCCGCATCCAGTGCCGCCTCGGTCAGGCTCTTCTGGAACTTCAGCCGCTGTTCAAGTTGATGCATCGATGTAATATCCCGGTGCATACCAAGGTAATAACTGACTTCCCCGCTGGGGGCCAGCACCGGCGAAATCACCAGCTCCGCCAGGTACTCCTCCTGGCATTTTTTGTGGTTCACCAGGGTCCCCTGCCAGACCTGTTTTGACTGGATGGTTTTCCACAACTCCTGGTAGACACTGATCGGTGTCGAGCGACTGGAGAGCATCGATTCGTTGTGCCCGATCACGTCGTCCCGCCCATAGCCGGTGAGCTTTTCAAACGCCTGATTTACATAGAGAATCCTGGCAGACGGGTCGGTAATAGAGATCGCCACCGGGGCCTGTTCCACGGTTTCGAGAAACAGCTTCGGCGGCAGAATTTGCCCATCGCCGAAGCTGTTGAAGGCCTCGATGATTTCCGTCGGCGTACCCTCTGGCGGTGCGGCCAGAAAACGGCTGATGGCATCGATCACCTCGCCACCGGCGGCGCTGGATTTTTGCTGGATCATGACGCGGCTTCCCCAATACCGTAAGTTCAATACCCGATACCAGTGCAAAAGGCATACCACCTATTAACCGGGTGCTGTAAAGGGGCCACAATCCCATAGGGGCAACCCCCTGTGGTTGCCCTTATGGTCACCGCACCATCGACCCGGACAGGCACGGGAGCCTGCCCCTACTCGCCTGTACCGGCACTTGTCATCAAGCCGACAAATGGAATGAGAAACGCTGTAACAAACCCGACAATCGATGGCGATGTGATTCCATCACCCCCTGCCTCGCCAATACGCCCCGCCCCCGCTTCCTGGCTGGATTACCCTGTCAAATCAGCACAGTAAGCGGGAAACGCCGGCTCACGCGGCGTCCCGGTGTAGTGGCTGGCATACTCTTTGCGATGACCTACGGTGTCTTCTCTAACGAGCCGTATAGTCGATGGAATACTTTCTGATCATCCTCTCCAGCGCCCTGGTCAATAACGTGGTACTGGTGAAATTTCTCGGACTTTGCCCCCTGATGGGGGTGTCGAACAAGCTCGACTCCGCCTTCGGCATGGGATTGGCCACCACCTTTGTGCTGACCCTGGCCTCCTTTGCCGGCTGGCTGTTGGAACACTTTGTCCTGACGCCGCTGGACCTCGGTTTTCTGCGCATCCTCACCTTCATTCTGGTGATCGCGGTGGTGGTGCAGTTCACCGAGCTGGTGATCCGCAAGACCTCGCCTGCGCTCTATCAGGTCCTGGGTATCTTCCTGCCGTTGATCACCACCAACTGTGCCGTGCTCGGTGTGGCGCTACTCAATTCACAGCAGCAAAACAGCTTGCTGGAGAGCCTGCTTTTCGGTTTCGGCTCGGCCCTCGGCTTCACCCTGGTGCTGGTGATGTTCACCGGGCTGCGCGAACGTCTGGCCCTGGCCAATGTGCCGGCCGCCTACAGCGGCACACCGATCGCCTGCGTCACCGCCGGACTGCTGTCACTCGCCTTCATGGGTTTTGCCGGCCTGACCACGGCCTAGGAGAAGAAGCGATGATCTCAGCCATCCTCATCATCACCGTCATGGGACTGGTCATGGGCGCCATTCTGGGCATTGCCGCCACCTACCTGGCAGTGGAGGGCAATCCGCTGCAG
>NZ_JBNKFS010000045.1:0-7139 GCF_050289425.1 Sedimenticola sp.
TCAATAATTCACTCAGATCCCAGGAGTCCGTTTCGTATTGTAATTTTGCTTTATAGAATTCTTGCTGATCCATCGGGATTTTTCCTTCTATTTACACATAACATTTAAGCATTTATGCCTCGTGTAGCGCATGAGACATAAATGTCTGTTGGACTGAGCCGCCCTCGATAGGGTTGCCCAACTCTATTAATAAGAAATTGTTTTTTACCGGTTGCCCGGTTGTTCGCTATTTTGGCTGATCGCGCAGGAAGGGCATCCGTGTTGTGCTGTCCGGCCCCACTTCCTGAAGGCTATCCGTCGGTCTTTCTCACGACTTTTCTTCATCATGCCTCATTTTCCCACCCTTGGCCACTACCTGCCCGTCAGGCCTCGAGGGCCTGTTTCTTCCCTACCTCCTGCCCCGTGTAACGGGGCCGACGTCACCCACCGCCGGGGCGTCGGGGTGGCAGTTCCGCCACGATCCGTAGTCGCCCACCCTGACACACCGGGCAGACCCAACCCTCCAACTCCGGACCGACTGGGTTAGCCGCCTGCTCCGGCTCGGCCTCCGCGGTCTCGGCCTGGGCAATCGCCGCCCGGATCTGCGCTATTCGCTTTTTTCGACAACAGTTGGCCAGGTGGCGCTCCCGGACCAGGTGGGCAAAGTAGGCTTGCAGGTCGTCGGTGGTGAGTTGGTCGGGTGAACGGTGGGTGAAGCGGGACAGGTCGGTCACCGCGTTCAGATAGGACTTATGGGTGCGTGGGGAAAAGCCGTGCTCGATCATTTGTTGACGTAGCGGAGTCATCATCACTCTCCTGTGGCAAGACCGGTAATGGTCTTTGGAAAGTGTGGTGAACGAGAGAAAAAAGCGGGGGTTTAAGAGGCTACCGCGAAGCGGTTTAGTTCAACAGCGGGTTATACAGCTCGCACATTCGGCGCAATATACAGCTGTGGACAATATCGACGATTCCGACACTTCGTTCTATGCATTATTTTTCCTGCCTCGGTTGTAGTACTTTGGCAGGGGAACTGACTCGAATGGATATTCAGCATCCCGCCAAGCAGATATTCCTTACATTCTCAGCAGGTTATCAGACAAGGCGCATTAGGTGAAATAATTTCTCTACGATGCCGTATAGGCACCGTTTATCGCTGCGAAGACCGTCGTTCAAGTATCAGACTAAAGCGCAAGAATCGGATTGCCCGTCGTCAGAGGCGCAAGATACTGTCTCACCGTACATTCACAAACGGAGGTAGAGATGGGTATTCTGGCAGATAAGGTGGCTATCGTTACGGGGGCTAGTTCAGGTATTGGTCGTGCCACGGCACAACTGTTCGCGCATGAAGGGGCGAGTGTTGTGGTCGTCGCACGACGGCAAGCCGAATTGGACGAACTGGTATCGCAGATCGAAGTGCACGGTGGGCGAGCGATCGCGGTAGCGGGTGATGTGACGGATGAGTCGACAGCACAGCGGGCGGTCGAGGTAGCAGTATCCAGGTTCGGCGGCCTGGATATCAGCTTCAATAATGCGGGAACCCTGGGGGAAATGGGCTCCACACCGGAGGTGTCGGCAACCGGATGGCGGGATACGCTTGAGACCAACCTAACCAGTGCATTCTTCGGTGCAAAATACCAGATACCCCAGATGCTGCGACGCGGTGCCGGGTCTGTCATTTTTACATCGACCTTCGTGGGGTATACGGCGGGATTCCCGGGCGCGGCGGCCTACGCCGCCAGTAAAGCGGGATTGATTGGCCTGACACAAGTGCTGGCGACAGAATTCGGCCCCCAGTCGGTGCGGGTCAATGCCCTGCTGCCCGGTGGAACCGACACACCCATGGCGGCACAGATGAATAACACGCCCGAGGCCATGGCTCAGGTGGCCAATCTCCATGCATTGAAGCGCATGGCCAGACCCGAGGAGCTGGCACAGGCGGCGCTGTTTCTCGCCTCCGACGCTTCATCGTTCATGACCGGATCCGCCATGCTGGTCGATGGCGGAGTGTCGATAAATCGAACCTAGCGGTCCTTTTTATTTCGTCGTCATTAAAACGGCTGTCGACTGGAGAAATAGTGCGCAGGCGAGTCGCCAAATGCCCGGCGGAACATGGCGATGAAATGACTGGGTGCCGCATAGCCCAGTGAGTACGCGACATCCATTACAGACACGCCACGCGCCAGCATCTCCAAGGCATGGGTCAATTGGGCTTGCTGGCGCCACTCTCTAAAACCCATACCCGTTTCAGCATGCATCAGCCGGCGCAATGTCCGGGAAGAGAGGGAGCCGATAGCCGCCCATTGGTCAACGGTACGCATACTGCCCGGATCATCCAGAATCGCCTGTGCGATCCGCTCCAATCTGGGGTCTTTTGGCATCGGAAGATAGAGCGATTCACTGGGCATGTGACGTATCTCGTCGATGATGACGGCAAGAATACGTTTCTGCGCCGGCATCAACGGATCGGTCTTGCTCCAGTCCACCGTCCGGTGCGTCAATGCCTGCAGCACGTCACTGATCCCGATCACACGGGGTAAGGTTGGGAGCCTCACACATGTCTCCGGAGTCAATAACAGTGACCAGCCATCCAAGGCACTGCAGAGATGTACGCTATGCATGGCACCGGGCGGTATCCATCCTGCCCTTTGGGGAGGAAGTAGCCATGAACCCTCTTCGGTTTTAACCTGGATCAACCCCGATTGGATGCACAGTAGCTGCCCCCGGTAATGGCGATGCCACTTGTAAGGCCGCTCTGTCGGCTTTTGTATTTTGTTGGATTTATAGCTCCAAGCCCGAGTAATAAGCGGCGGCCCTTCAGACCATTCACTGTAGTCAGAATCATGAATCTCTTTCACTTTTCCCATGTTGGCCATTTTACACTATTTATTGTCCAAGTGTCGTTATTATGAACACGGCATTGTGTCCTATGATTTTCGCAAGACAATGACAACATTTGAAAAGGTGGCTTCCATGATTGAGCCGATGTTTATGACTTATTACGTTGCAATGGGTTTGGCCGTCGGCTTCCTGGCGGGATTGGTCGGCGTAGGTGGCGGCGGTATGACGGTGCCCATCTTTACAATGCTTTTTACTATGCAGGGCCTTGCAAGCGAAGACACGGTGCAGCTTGCACTCGGCACTTCGATGGCGGGAATGGTCTTTACGACATTCGGTAGCATGCGTGCCCACTACAAGAATAACAATGTTGAAACCAAGCTGGCCGTCAAATTAACTTTCGGCGTGTTTATTGGTACCTTCCTGGCAACATTTACCGCATCCTATGTACAGGGAGTCTATCTGGCACTATTTTTCAGTGCGTTTATGCTGTATGTGGCGTACAAAATGTTTCAGAAGCAGGAGCACTATCACAACCCTGAGCCCCACGGTCCGATCGGAAATATTATTAGCGGCTCCGGCATCGGCTCTATTTCAGCACTGGTTTCCGTCAGCGGCGCGGGACTGACCATCCCCTACCTGATGCATCAGAACATAGAAGCTAAACGCGCGATCGGCACATCGGCTGCCATCGGCTTTCCCGTTGCCTTCTCCGGAACGCTTGGCTACCTCATCAACGGCTGGGATAACACGAATCTGCACAGTCTTGTCATCGGCTATATCTATCTGCCTGCAGTCATACTCTTTGCCATCAGCAGCTATTTTTCCACTGCGCTTGGCGCGCGATACGCCACGAATATGCCTGCGAATAGGCTCAAAAAAATCATCGGCATTTTATCCGTCGCACTGAGTATCCATATGCTTATTTCCGTTATCTGAAGATAAAACGGTGCGTATGAAAAACTATCTCGATGCGGATTGATTGAGGCATTCAGACGACCCTTTGAGACGCCACCCAGACATCTCAAAGGGTGCAACAGGCTTAGTGCTTCAGTTGTGATTGATGGACGAAACGCATGTAGGGTTTGGGGGCCTTCCACCCTTCGGGGAAATTCCGCTTCGCGTCTTCATCCGATACGGCGGGCACGATGATGACATCTTCTCCCATGTGCCAATTCACCGGTGTGGCCACCTGATACGCGGCGGTCAATTGACAAGAGTCCAGGACCCGTAGAATTTCGTCAAAGTTACGACCGGTGCTCATGGGATAAGTCAGCATCACTTTGATCCGTCTGTCCGGTCCCACAATCAAGCCCGGCAAATATAACTGACGGTTCTGATGCGTCGTTCCCGCAGGTTTTGAATCTGGTTTTTTGCCATGGCGGGAAAATCATCGCCTAAAAAAACCTGCATGGTTAAAGGAGGCGGACCTGATTCAGACAGGCGCTTTGCCATAGCCTCAAACCAGGACTGGCTCTCTTCCGTTGAATCGTAGGTGGCCAAAACATTAAACCCGGCATCAGATAACAGTTGCTCCATATCCTGCGGGGTGGCGAGAAAGCTGATGGAGGGTTCGCGCGCCCAGGGCACCGGATACTGCACCTCCCCGCCTTCACCTTGCAGGACATCATAGATAGTGAATATGCCTCCCGGCTTCATGACCCGCCGTACATGCTTATAAAGTTGATCTTTGGCCTCTATATTCATGGCCACATGAATCGTCATGGCGGCGTCAAACTCCTGCTCGCCAAACGGCAGATCGGTCGCATCGCCTTGCTGGAACGCCACCCGCTCACCCAGCCCCACCCAATCGGAGAGGATCGTGGCCGCTTCACAAAACGCTTCCGTTAAATCGACGCCGGTAACATGACAGCCAAAGGATTGCGCCAAGGTTCTCGCCGGGCCACCCAATCCACTACCGATATCCAGCACACGGGTATCCTTTCCAAGGTTCATTTGCTCTGCAAGCTCCAGTGTCGCTTTGCGGCCGCGAATATGAAATTCATCGACCGGCGCCAAATCTTCGGTGCAGAGCTTGGCCATATCTTTTCCCGCTGCGGCGAGCCGTTCCGCGATAGTGTTAGCCAGGTTGCTGCTGGTGACGTAATGTTTTTCGATTCGGTTATCCATGGCCCCTCCCGATTCGGGTCAATAGGATCTTGAGAAAGTATAGTGTCCAAAGGGCTTGTCGGGACAGTACTTGGATACCGCTTATCTGGCGATAGGGGCAGGTGTATGAATGCCAACGAAAGGCGTGCCTTGTTAACTGGTAACGCCCCGGCAACGCATATTTGCAAAAACCTGATCACCCTCTTCCACCAGTGCCTCGATGTGACAACGGTAGTCACCCAGGGCCTGATGCACGCTATCCAGGTATTCGGCGAATCCCGCGTGACCGAACTTTTGTTGCCCCAATGAACCGCGAAAGGTGAACTCCGTATGCAGTATGGACGGCTTGGCGCTTTTATCGTGGGCATCCCACAGCACCTGATAAAACCGGCCAAATCCGACTGACTTTAAGTAGCCTTTATGACTGCATTTTTTAACCTTTATCCTAGGAAACGGCTCTATATAATGCTATATCTACAAACTTATATCCTATTTAACCTATTTTTACAGGTAATAAGGCTAGTGAAAATTGATCGCATAGATAAACAAATCTTGTATCAACTGCAAGAAAATGGGCGAATGCCAATAGTCGAACTGGCCAGCAGAGTGAACTTGACGAAGACCCCCTGCGCCCAACGGGTACGGCGGCTGGAACAAGAGGGGTTTATTCGAGGTTATCGTGCAGACCTGGATCCGGAGAAGCTAGGCGCAGGTCATGTGTTGATGGTGCAGGTAACACTAAACAAGACAAGTGAAGATGCGCTTGAACGCTTCAATGAGGCCGTACGTCTGATTCCGGAAGTGCAAAGCTGCTATATGGTGGCGGGAAATTTCGATTATCTTCTCAAGATCAGAACACACGATATCGCCCATTACCGCTCCGTATTAGGCAATGAGATTGGACGCCTTCCACACGTCCACCAGACTCATTCCCATGTAGTGATGGAGCTTGTGAAAGATGAAGTAACGGTCCCCGTGAAGAATGATTTTTAAGGTTCCGAGCATTAACCGTTAGCGTGTAGTCCTCACACCATGCAGGGTCCTGTATTTTTCACCACGCTACCTGGTTAATGCCCATCGATATAGTTCTTGGCGCCAAAGGTACGGATCAAATTGGGATAGTTGGCCATCAACCCTGTCATCAACATGCCGTTGATCATCGCTTCAGACAGCATCATCAACGGTAGGAATACCAGGTATTCATACGAGAGTTGCTGCAGTGAATAGACATTGGCCAATGAGTACAACAAGGCCGTCGCAAGCGCCATGGCCGCCACCGATAGGCCGGCCCCCAGAAATACGGTACCCAACAGGTAGACGAAGAAGTTTTTGGGTAGCAGTCGTCGGATCAGCAAATGGTGCCCATAGCTCACCAGCACCGGAATCAGGATCATCAGCAGCCCCCTGACCGGGTAAGCCTCCCACCCCAGATGCCCCACCAGCACCATCGCCAACAGCGCCAGGCTCATGGCAACCACTCCCAGCGCCCAACCGAACATCAAGGTCACCAGTGTCGCTCCCAAAATATGGATGCTCAATCCGGGTGAGAGTCCCGCACGCATCTGCCAGAGTCCGATCAGTAGCACCGTTGCGCCCAGAAACAGGTGTTGCAGTAGTCGTTGCGAGAGGATCTTTCGCCAGGGTGCGGTCCACATGGCCAACAGCAGTCCGCTGCCGTAGAGCAGCAGACATAACCACCATCCCCAACCACTGTTCAGTCCATCACCTAGCATGCGGATGACCCTGCAGTATTGCCACTTTTCAACTCACCCCCAAGGCACCCATTAATCGTTGCCAATGAATTGGCGGGGGCACTACATAGTATAATCCAGGCGAAGTTTTTCGTTAGTTCGGCCTACTCACTGCAGTTCCTGTAAAAGCCGCATTGAATAGGCATAACCGACTGATCGTTAACGATATTACAAGCGGCAAAGCAGCAAGACGAGGGGCTGGAAAATTAATGTGTTAACTTCCCCCTCACCCCAACCCTCTCCCTGAGGGAGAGGGAGTAAGCGGGACAACAGTGGTGCTAAGCCTTTGAAATTCATCAGGCCGCTATGGCCTTACGCAGTTCAATGGACTTCGCCAACTCTCGCAACAGCGCGGCACCATCGCCTCGCCAGGCGCTGCCGTGCATACAGGCAAGCGTAGTCGGAGACTCCTGTGCCAAACGCTCCAACATCTCCTGGGTATTTGGCGCATGTGCGTAGTAGTCC
>NZ_JBNKFS010000046.1:0-1911 GCF_050289425.1 Sedimenticola sp.
CCATTTATACCAAAAATATTTCAGTTCTATTTGTAATAATACCGGTTGTATTTGTTGTCGCTATTGTTGCTGATAGCTACCTTTTCAGGCCACAAGGATTGGATATCGGTGGAGATACGTTTCAATGGCTTGATCGACTCAGCTCTAAGCGACTTACGATCTGGAGTACGGCGCTATCACATCCACCGGATAATATTTTAATGGGGGTGGGCTTGCATAGATCGATCGAGTTCCTTCCTCAGATCAGTTATGTGAAGCATCTGCATAACCTGTTTATCGAAATCTGGTATGAGACTGGATTACTGGGTTTGTTGGCTTATTTGCTGTTGCTGGTTTTACTATTTTGGGGAGCCCCTCGCGCATATCGAATGTTTGAAGGTATTGATCGAAGGGTTTATGCCGTGTTTTTTGCCTCAGGCATGGCGGCATTAATTGGTGGGTTATTGGATAAAGGTTATTTACATCCGCTTACCCGCTATTACATGCTGTTCTGCTTTTCGGTTCTCTATCTCTACCACCGTCAATGCCGTCAATCCAAGGCCTAAACGAGTTGATGATTTTGCTTTCAGCCAAATAGGGTATGTTCTAGGGTATGACACAGCGCGTGAATGATCACTATATGCTGTTCCTGGATGGTGCTGGTTTCTGTGCCCTTGGCCAGGATGAGATGATCGGCCAGCGCGGCGGCCTTCCCTCCTTGGTGTCCAGAGAGCAGGATACTGGTCAATCCCATCTTTCGGCACTGCTCCAGCGCACGTAGGATATTGGGGGAATTGCCGGAGGTGGTGATGGCAAGAAACAGGTCGCCCGGTTTCATCTTGCCTTCGACTTGTCGGCTGAAGATATAGTCATATCCGTAATCGTTACTGATCGCCGTTAGGATTGAGCTATCCACTGTAAATGCCTCGGCCGGCAGGGCCGGTCGATCCTTGCCGAAGCGACAGACCAGTTCGGCAGCAAGATGTTGGGCATCGGCGGCCGAACCGCCGTTACCGGCGATGTAGAGTCGTCCGCCCTGCCGATAACAGTCGATAATCGCCTGCATAGCCTGATCAAAGGCCGCCATCTGCTCCTGGTCTTTCAGCAGCGCCTGCTTGGCCTCAATGGAGCATTCCAGAAACTGCTTCAGTTGATCCGCGTGGCTTGTGCTCATTGTGTTTCGATCTCTTCCAGTACTTGTTCGATGATCCGGACATTGTCCCGCAGGTGGTCCGGGTTGATGGTGCCGACTATCATGCCACTGACCCCGGGTTGGGAGAAGACAAAACGCATCGATTCTTCAACACCGTGTGCGCCGGGAATATGGCCGCTCTGCAGGCCTTTTTTGATCAGGACGCCCCGTTTTTTTTCCGCGGCGGCCCGGAGGACTGATAACTCTTCATTGTAGGCAAGGTTGCAGGTGGCCATGACGATGTCCATCTTGTCGACTACCGTTAATCCCCCTTCGACGCTCTTGCTGGACATGCCGTGAGCGCGGATCAGTCCGCGCTCTTTCAGATTTTGAAGCGCATCCAGAGCGCCTTCATTTTCCAATATGCCGAGATCGTCGCCGTCTGAGTGGATCAGTACCACATCCAGATAGTCGGTGTTGAGGGTTCGCAGGCTCTGCTCTACGACTTCAATGGTCGTTTGGTAGCTGAAATCGAAACGGGATTTGCCCTGCTCGAAGAACTCACCCACCTTGGAGACGATCACCCAATCGTTTCTGGCGCCCGGAAGCAGTTTGCCCAGCCGTTCCTGGCTGCTGCCGTAGGCAGGGGCGGTGTCTATCAGGTTGATCCCCAGTTCTTGGGTCTGTGCCAGTAGATTGCGTACGCTGTAATCGTCCGGGATTTCGAAATGGCTCGGATACTTGACCTGCTCGTTACGACCCAGCTTGACCGTTCCCAGTCCTAATGGACTGATCTGGAT
>NZ_JBNKFS010000046.1:1921-5789 GCF_050289425.1 Sedimenticola sp.
CCATTTATACCAAAAATATTTCAGTTCTATTTGTGGTAATGCCGATAGTATTTGTTGTCGCCATCGTATCTGATAGCTATCTTTTCAGGCCACAAGGATTGGATATCGGTGGAGATACGTTTCAATGGCTTGATCGCCTCAGCTCTAAGCGACTTACGATCTGGAGTACGGCGCTATCACATCCACCGGATAATATTTTAATGGGGGTGGGCTTGCATAGATCGATCGAGTTCCTTCCTCAGATCAGTTATGTGAAGCATCTGCATAACCTGTTTATCGAAATCTGGTATGAGACTGGATTACTGGGTTTGTTGGCTTATTTGCTGTTGCTGGTTTTACTATTTTGGGGAGCCCCTCGCGCATATCGAATGTTTGAAGGTATTGATCGAAGGGTTTATGCCGTGTTTTTTGCCTCAGGCATGGCGGCATTGATTGGTGGGTTATTGGATAAGGGTTATCTACATCCGCTTACCCGCTATTACATGCTGTTCTGTTTTTCGGTTCTCTATCTCTACCACCGTCGGTGCCGTCAATCCAAGGCCTAAACGGGTTGGTGATTTTGCTTTCAGCTAAAGAGGGTATGTTCTAGGGTATGACACAGCGCATGAATAATCACGATATGCTGTTCCTGGATGGTGCTGGTCTCTGTGCCCTTGGCCAGGATGAGATGATCTGCCAGCGCGGCGGCCTTCCCTCCTTGGTGTCCAGAGAGCAGTATACTGGTCAATCCCATCTTTCGGCACTGCTCCAGCGCACGTAGGATATTGGGGGAATTGCCGGAGGTGGTGATGGCAAGAAACAGGTCGCCCGGTTGCATTTTGCCTTCGACCTGCCGGCTGAAGATATGCTCATATCCGTAATCGTTACCAATGGCCGTCAGGATCGAGCTATCCACTGTAAATGCCTCAGCCGGCAGGGCCGGTCGATCCTTACAGAAGCGGCAGACCAGTTCGGCGGCCAGGTGTTGGGCATCGGCGGCCGAGCCGCCGTTACCCGCAATATAGAGTCGGCCACCCTGTCGATAACAGTCGATAATCGCCTGCATGGCCTGGTCGAAGGCCGCCATCTGCTCCTGGTCCTGCAGCAGTGCCTGCTTGGCCTCAATGGAGCATTTCAGAAACTGCTTCAGTTGATCCGCGTGGCTTGTGCTCATTGCGTTTCGATCTCTTTCAGTACTTGTTCGATGATCAGGACATTGTCCCGCAGGTGGTCCGGGTTGATGGTGCCGACTATCATGCCACTGACCCCGGGCTGGGAGAAGACAAAGCGCATCGACGCTTCAACGCCGCGTGTGCCGGGAATATGACCGCTCTGCAGACCTTTCTTGATCAGCACGCCCCGGTTTTTTTTCGCGGCGGCCTGGAGGACTGGCAACTCTTCATTGTAGGCGAGGTTGCAGGTGGCCATGACGATGTCCATCTTATTCATTACCTTTAATCCCCCTTCGACACTCTTGCTGGACATGCCGTGGGCGCGTATCAGTCCTCGCTCTTTCAGTCTCTGAAGGGCATCCAGGGCGCCTTCATTTTCCAGTATGGCAAGATCATCGCCGTCTGAGTGAATCAATACCACATCCAGGTAGTCAGTGTTGAGGGTGCGCAGACTCTGTTCCACCACTTCAATCGTGGTTTGGAAGCTGAAATCGAAACGGGATCTTCCCTGTTCGAAGAATTCACCGACCTTGGAGACGATCACCCAATCGTTCCTGGCGCCCGGCAGCAGTTTACCCAATCGTTCCTGGCTGCTGCCGTAGGCGGGGGCGGTGTCGATCAGATTGATCCCCAGGTCTTGGGCCTGTGCCAGTAGATTGCGCACGCTGTGATCGTCCGGGATCTCGAAATGGCTCGGATACTTGACCTGCTCGTTACGACCCAGCTTGACCGTTCCCAGTCCTAATGGACTGATCTGGATGCCGGTGCTGCCCAGTGCGCGTCGCTTCATGCTGACAGCTCCTTCCAGGGCGGTTCGGCCTGTGGCGGTTTGGGTAATTGTTTGAGGCATTCCGGCAGGGGTGCTTTGGGTTTTACGCCTTGCGACTGCAGGAGTTCGGTGATTTCGGTGGCGAGACGCGGCGCAAAGGCGAGCTTGGTCGGCCAGGCAGTGATGATCTCTTGGTCGCTGTGCAGGTAACAGCTGTCGGGACGAACGCCACTGCTGACCCTTGGCTCCGCGCGCTCGATCATGAAGCTGTGCCAGCTCATGCCGCTGAAATCGATCCAGGGCATCGTCGTTTGCAGCTCCTGTTTGGCCCTCTCAATTTGTTGTGTGCTCGATAAGTTGACTCCGTTTTCCGCCAGTTGTCCGCCGATATACCAGATCGGCTCTTCCGCCGATACCGGATAACTGGTGATGGTGAGGCGTGGGTTGGCCTGGGCGCCGAGACAGTGTGCGTAGAGGGGGGGAAGTTTACCCTTCAGGATTACCATATGCAGAGGGCGCGTTTGCATAGCCGGATGGTCACGGCCAAGCTGTTTCAGCAGTTCCGTATTACCCTTGCCGGCAGTCAGGATGATCCGTTGGCTCTCTAGTGTAATGTGCTCATTTGCTAGGTTGCAGTGGATTCGGCCTGGCTGCTCCGGATCGAGAGAGAGTTGCTTGGGCTGTATGTGAAGTGCTTGATCTTCCACCATTTTGGCCAGCACCTGGACCAGCGACGGCACATCCAGAACCGGTTCATCCAGTTGATAGAGGTGCCCATGAAAGGCAGAAGTATCGAAAGGCGCAGGGTGTTTGGCTGGGTCGATCGGCTGCATCCGGCTCCGCATCGCCTTGCTGGCAAAAAAACCAGCCAGCTGCGAGATGAAGTCTTTCGTCGACCAGAGGTACTGGTGTTGTGCCAGGACCCTCACCTTATGCAGGTCAAGTGGTCCGTTTCCGGCCAGGCAGGCGCGCCAGATGCCCGGCATCTCGGCGATTGCCCGTGCCGATTCGTTCAGGTTACCGAGCAGCGCATATTTGGTGCCGCCATGAATGATGCCCTGGGAGGCAACGGTCTGGATGCCGCCGATTGCCTTTGATTCGATCAGGACCACCGAGTAACCCTGTTGGGTCAAAGAGGCTGCAGTCCAGAGTCCGGCAATACCGCCACCCAGGATACTGATGTCAACCTGCATCGTGCCGTTCACGCCGAATTGCCGTTCTGCTCACTGTCGCGGATAGTTTTAATCATGCCGGTGGTGGAACAGTCATCGACAAATGGCATGACCCGCACTTCACCACCGCTCTCTCTGACGCAGCGTGCGCCGGGTATCTTGTCGGGGTCGTTGTCGCCACCCTTGACCAAAAAGTCCGGTTTCAGTCGGCAGATGAGTCGTTCCGGTGTCTCCTCTGAGAAGGGTACCACCCAGTCGACGCAACCGAGAGCCGCCAGCACCGTCATGCGCCGCCACAAGGTATTGACCGGTCGGTCGGCCCCCTTCAGGGCGCGCACCGTTTCATCCACATTGACGGCAACAATCAGCCTGTCTCCCAGGCGACTGGCCTGTTCCAGATAGGTGACATGTCCGGCATGCAGGATATCGAAACAGCCGTTGGTCATGACGATGGACTCGCCTCGGTGACGAGCCAGAGCCATCGCCTCCACCAGCTCCTCTTCGGTCACAGCGCCGGTATGGGCTACCTGCCGTTCTTGCAGGGCGTACTTCAACTCGTCCAAGCTGACTGTGGAAGTGCCCAGTTTTCCCACTACGATACCGGCGGCAATATTGGCCAGCTGGGTGGCGGCATCCAGCGGCATGCCACTGGCCAAGGCGGTTGCCAGAATGGAAATGACGGTGTCGCCGGCGCCGGTGACGTCATAGACTTCCTGGGCATGGGTTGGGTGATGTCGGGCCAGTCTGTCCCTTTGTAGCAGGGTCATGCCTTGTTC
>NZ_JBNKFS010000047.1:0-3949 GCF_050289425.1 Sedimenticola sp.
CCGACTTGCCAAACAACCGGAAATCGGTGAGTACAACCGGCGGCACAAAGGGATCGTCCGTCACCTGGCTGGGGTCAAAAACGTTGAAGCCGTTGATACCGCCAAAATACATTTCGCCGGTGCGCGGGCTTTTGTAAAATGCGGTGAAAACATGGAACTCGTTGCTCTGTAGACCATCCAGGACATCATAGTTACGGAAGACTTGCGTCTGGGGGTTGAAACGGGAGAGTCCATTGTTCGTGCTGATCCACAGGTTTCCCTGCTTATCTTCCAGGATGCCCTCGATGGTGTCGTTGGGCAGCCCCTCCTTTACTGTGTACACCGTCGTACAGGTTCCGTTCGCCCGATCGAATGCGCACAAGCCCCCGGCCGTGCCAACCCAGAATTGTCCAACCTGGTCTTCGTAGAGGACACGCACAGCATCATCGGGCAGGCTTTTCAGATTCTGCGGGTCATTCTGAAACCGCGTGAACGTTTCTGTAGCCGGGTCGAAGCGGTTCAAGCCGCCGCCTTCGGTGGCCACCCACAAGGTTTTCGCCCGGTCTTCGTAGATATCGGTGACTGAGTCAGCACTCAGGCTGCTTGGATTGTCAGGATCATACAGGTAGCGTTGGAAGGTTTCAGTTACCCGATCAAAGCGGTTCAGCCCATTGTTCCAGCCGCCTACCCATAAGACGCCGTTGGAGTCGCGGTAAAGCGAGCGGATGATGTCATCGCTTAGGCTGTGGGGATCGTTGAGATCAAACCGGTAGGCTTTGAATTGACCGGTCTTCTGGTCAAACCGGTTCAGCCCGCCCCTGAAGGTGCCGAACCAGAGCGTGCCATCCGGGTCTTCCTGGGTGGCCGTCACCGAACCGGTCGTGATACTGTCCGGGTTGGCGGGGTCGTTGCGATAGAACTGCCAGGTGTTCGAGCGGCGATCCCAACGGTTGAGGGTGCGAGAAGTGCCAATCCAAACGATGCCGGTCTGGTCTTCAAAGATAGAGAAGAGAAAATTGTCAGCCACGCTGTTGGGGTTGTCGGCCTCATGCTTGTAGTGGGCAAACTTGGGTGGGCGGGTGGAAAACCCATTCGCCCCGCCGCCCAGGGTGCCCACCCACAACGTCCCGGAGGGGTCTTCGAGGAAGGAACTGATGAAATTGTTGCGCAAGCTGTGCGGATTGGCAGGGTCATTTTTATACTGTATAACCTGTCGCTGCTGCCGGTCAAACTTCAAGACCCCGCCGCCGCTGACGCCCAGCCACAGATTGCCCATGGCATCTTCGTAGAACCGCGAAACGCTGGGAAAGACCGCGTCCGGCGGGTCGGGGACAATCGCATAACGGGTAAATTGGCCGGTTTGCCGGTCCAGCACCCCAAAAGCCTGAGGAGCTGCCACCCAGAACGTCCCAGCGCGGTCTTCATACATTCCATGCACATACACGTCCGGAAACGCATGAGGATCATCTGGATTCGGCAGATACCGGGTAATCTGGCCTGAAACGGGGTCGAGCCGATTCAGGCCCGCATCCGAGGTCCCAATCCACAGCATCCCGCCCGCATCCTGGTAGACATTCTCGATGGAATTACTACTCAGGCTGTTGGCATCCTGGGGGTCGTGCTGGTAGTGGGTAAAGGTTCCTGCCGCCGGATCGAGCCGGTTCAGTCCGCCATCTTGCGTGCCGACCCACAACGCGCCCTGACGGTCCTCGTACAGGCCATGTTGGGGGATGGTGTTTCCGCTCAGGCTGTTGTTGGGATCATCCGGGTCGTGACGGTAGTGGGTAAAGGTTTCCGTCGCCGGGTCAAACCGGTCAAGCCCGCCGCCGCTGGTGCCCAGCCACAAGACGCCGCCCCGTCCCAGAAGGATAGCCTGCACGGTATTATTGGCCAGACTGTTGGGATTGCCGCGCTCGAAACGGTAGATCCGGAACGAATAGCCGTCGTAGCGGCTCAGGCCATCGCCGGTGGCGAACCACAAAAAGCCCTGGGCATCCTGCGCGATACCGTACACGTTCCCCGAGGGGAGACCCTCTTCGCCGGTGAGGGCGGTGAAGCGGATATCGTTGCCGGCTACCACGGGCAGGGTCACTGTGTCCGAAGCATCTTGAGCTATTACAGGCGTTGGCGCTGCATTCAGAAGCAGCAGCACCAGGAATACTGGGGTAATAATAAAGTTTAAATATGTTTGCGAGCAAACTCGTTTAAGTGTCATCATAATTATCCTCCTTGAATCGTTTGGGGTAGCGAAAAGTAAAAGGTGGCTCCCTGATCATTCTGTCCTTCGGCCCAGGTACGGCCGTTATGCCGTTTGATAATTTGGCGTACATTGGCCAAACCAATCCCTGTGCCTTCAAATTCATCGGCCGGATGCAAACGTTGAAAAACGCCAAAGAGTTTGTCTGCATACGCCATATCAAATCCCACCCCGTTATCGCGAATGAAAATGATCGCCTCTTTTCCCTTGATCTGACAGCCAATTTCAATCTCTATTCGTTGACACCCACGGGTAAATTTCAAAGCATTAGAAAGCAGATTGACCAGCACCTGATGCAGCATAGCCTGGTCGCCGACAACGGTGGGCAAAGGAGTAATTTGCCAGTGGATTGTTCGGCCTTTCATCTCCAACGCGAGTTCTTCGATGACCTCTTGTACCAGAGCGTCCAGATCAACCGACGTTTTAGATAACTCATGCCGCCCCATCCGGGAGAAGGTAAGCAGGTCATCAATCAACTGCCCCATTCTTATGGCTGCGTCGGAGATGGCATCCATGTAGTGCCGGCTGCGTTTGTCGAGGTCTTCACCTATTTGCTGTTGCAGCAGTTCCAGAAAGCCGTCAATGTGGCGCAGCGGTGAGCGCAGATCGTGGGAGACCGAGTAGGCAAATGCCTCTAATTCTTTGTTGGCCGCTTCGAGTTGCGCGGTGCGATCAAGGACACGCTGTTCAAGCTCCTGATTGAGCTGGCGGATTTCTTCTTCGGCGCGTTTTTGCTCGGTGATGTCGCGCGAAATACCAATGAGGCGATGGGTTTTTCCTGTTTCGTCACGGGCAGGAATGAGGGTTGACTGAAAATAGCGCTGCCCGACCGGCAGATCCAACAGCACTTCTTCTTCGATGGGCTGACCCGCTTCAACACAATGGCGGTACTTGGCGTTGACAATGGCGGCCACTTCTGGGGGAACGGTTTCTTCCTGCGTTTTTCCAACCGAGAAAGAGCGCGGTACCCCTGTTAGTCGTTCGAGGGCAGGATTAACTTCTATTGTTCGGAAACGGCCGTCGTCAGTTACTTCCAGCAGGTACAATCCGTCGAGTACATTATCGAATATTTCGCGGTATCGCCATTCGCTTGCACGCAAGGCTTCTTCCGCCCGCCTGCGATCTGTAATGTCTCGTGCAACCATCAAAAACTTATCATCGGATATTGGAGAAATGGTTGCATTAAACCAGAGATCCTTACTTCCAATAGGAATACTGTATTCAAAATTTACCGACTTTCGCGTGTTGAGGGCCTGGCTAATGTAGTTGAGAAAAAAGTCGGCCTGGTCCTTGGGGAAAATCTCATGAAGTGTCTTTCCCACCAATTCATCCGGAGGTTTGTATAAGAGCGATGGACTCGTGTCAACGATTTTCAGGTAGCGCCCTTCTGAGTTGCCGACAAATATGACATCCGTCATGGCCTCGATTAATGTGCGTAGTTCCCCTTCGGATGCACTTAACGCTTCCTCCACCTGTCTGCGTTCGGTGACGTCAATGAGCGAAACGAGGATCTTGGATAGTGTCTTCTCATAGCCGGGGCATACGGAGAAATAGACAGTCACATTTCGCGGCTCGCCTGCCAGGGTTTGGACAACGGCGTCTCTGGTCATCTCCATCTCTCCGTTCCACAGGCAGATCAGTTCCTGCTGGAATGTATCGAAGGACTCTGGCGTAAACGTGTTGGCCAGGCCCGTCAGCAGTTCCGCTTTATTT
>NZ_JBNKFS010000048.1:0-3862 GCF_050289425.1 Sedimenticola sp.
GGCCCAGGGTGAGTTGATCCGCGAGGCGATCGAGAAGGCCGGTGTGGATGCGCGTGCGATCAGCTATATCGAAGCGCATGGCACGGGCACGGAACTGGGTGATCCGATTGAAGTAACGGGCCTGACACAGGCTTTTAAAGTGGATACAAACGAGATTCAGTTCTGTGCGTTAGGCTCGACCAAATCCAATATCGGGCATTTGGAATCGGCGGCGGGCATCGCGGGATTAACCAAGGTCATCCTGCAAATGCAACATAAGCAACTAGTGCCGAGTCTGCATGCAGAAAAACTCAACCCAAATATCAATTTTGAGAAAACACCATTTATGGTGCAGCAAGGGCTGTCTGAGTGGAAGCGTCCAGAGGTAGAGCAGAATGGCGACCGGCGTGAATACCCCAGAATTGCGGGAGTTTCCTCGTTTGGTGCGGGAGGTGCCAATGCGCATGTCATTATAGAGGAATACCTACCGGGGACATCGACACAAACGACACGCCAAGTCACAGGTCAACAGTCTGCGTTGGTAGTGCTTTCAGCCAAAACGGACAAACAGTTGAAAGTGTATGCCCAACAACTGTTGGATTATGTAGAACAGCAAACCGAAATCCATTTAGCGGATCTGGCTTATACCCTGCAGATGGGGCGTGAGGAAATGGATGAACGTGTAGGGCTGTTGGTGGACAGTGTCGAGAGTTTGAAAGAAAGGTTGCAGCAATACGTCAAGGGAGAAAAAGGAATAGAAGACCTTCACTGTGGCCGGGTAAAGCAGAATAAAGACGCTTTAGGTATGTTTATCGCCGACACCGAATTTCAGGAGGCGGTGGCCAAATGGATTGAGCGAGGCAAGTACACCAAATTGTTGGAGTTGTGGGTAAAAGGGTTTGAGGTGGACTGGGCGAAGCTATATGACGGCGAGCAGCCACGGCGTATCAGTTTACCGGTTTATCCGTTTGCAAAAGAACGCTATTGGCTCGACATTGGCCGTGAAAAGCCGAGCCTTGATGAAGGAGAAGCGATCGGCAGGCTGCATCCCTTGCTTCATCAAAATACATCGACCTTAACCGAACAGCGGTTCAGTTCACTCTTCAGTCGTAGCGATGAATGGGTGGGTCAACAGATAAAGGGTGAGTCGGTACTGCCTGGTATGGCTTATCTGGAAATGGCCTGTGCGGCGGTGATAAAAGCCTCGGGTTTTGAAGATGCCCCCGGGCTTCAACTGAACGATATGGTATGGGCACAGCCCGCTGTGATCACTGAACAACGCTGTCCGCTGCATATCAGCCTCTATCCTGTTACGGCTGACCGCATCGGTTATGAGATCTACAGTGATCTGGATTCTACAGATGCGCCCTTGGTTCACGGTCAGGGGCACGCAGTGATGGGGGAGCGTGTATTGGCACCGGTGCTGATGCTTGCCGAATTGAAAGAGCAGTGCCAGACGACTCGGCTGAGCGGGGCGGACGTTTACCGGTCATTACACTCACTGGGTATGGATGTTGGTGTGGCCTATCGTTGCCTGCACGAAGTGTTAATGGGTGATCGTCAGCTGTTGGCGTCCCTGCGGCTGCCGGGTTCAGCGGAAGGAGTTGGCCGTCAATTTAGCCTGCACCCCGGTTTACTGGATGCTGCGCTACAGGCAGCGATCATTGGCTGGGTGCACCAGAGTGGTGTGACTCAGCCGGTGCTACCTTATTCGCTGGCATCGCTGCATCTATATCAAACCTGCGTTACCGAGATGTGGGCTTCCATTCATTACGCTGAGGGACAAGCCAGCGTGTCGGGCCCTACGGTAGCACTGGATATTGATCTCTGCGATAACAGCGGTCAGCTCTGTGTGCAGTTGAAAGGTCTCGTTCTGCGGATGTTGAAGGGATCCATAGGTACCTCTATTCAATCACAGCAGGGAATCCTGATGGTTCAACCCCAATGGCGGGTACAGGCGGCGGAGTTGTCGCGTGATATCCAGAGCCAACGGTGGGCAGAACATCTTATTGTGCTGTGCGAACCGGGCGACGGTATTGAACGTAAACTTTCCCAGCAACTGGCCTCACGTTTTAAAGATGTTCGATGCATAAGTTTGCAATGCGAACACGCCGATCTTGCGACACGTTACAACACGTATGTACTGCAGATCGTTGAACAGCTGCGTGGGATTCTCAGCGGCAAACCCAAAGCGCCGGTTCTGTTCCAGGTGGTAGTCCCCAACTCGGGTGGCCGAGAAGAAGAGGAGGAGAGGGCCGTTTTAAGTGGACTCTCGGGCCTGTTAAGGACCGCGCATCAGGAAAATCCCAAATTGATCGGGCAGTTGATTGAAACCGCGTTAGATCTGTCCCAGGTGGAAACGCTGGCAGAGCGTTTAGTGGAAAACCGTTCTCTGTCCGTTGCACCCCATATCCGCTATCGCGACCAGAAGCGTGAAGTGTTGGAATGGTACGAGGCTGGTTGTGTGGCAGGCAATAGCGAAGGAATTCATCCCCTGCCTTGGAAAGAGAAAGGTGTTTACCTGCTCACCGGTGGCACCGGTGGTTTGGGGTTGCTGTTTGCCAAGGATATCGCTAAAAAAGTTAATGACGCAACGTTGATCTTAACCGGACGCTCGGCCTTGAGCGAAGCCAAAGCCGAGCATCTTAACGAACTGGAAACCCGGTGTTCCAGGGTTGAGTATCGCCAGGTGGATGTGACCGATCCATCGGCGGTCGAGGAATTATTGCGTGACATTGAAAAAGTCTATGGCGGTCTGAATGGCATTGTGCACAGTGCCGGGGTGATTCTGGATAACTTTATTCTCAATAAGGCAGCGGAAGAAGTCGGCGCCGTGTTAGCGCCAAAAGTGTCGGGGCTGGTCAATCTGGATCAGGCCAGCCGGGAAATGAAACTGGATTTCCTGGTGGTGTTTTCCTCGATGAGCGGCGCCCTGGGCAATGCCGGCCAAGCCGATTATGCCGCGGCCAATGCGTTTATGGATGCTTATGTTCATTATCGCAATCGCCTGGTAGCGACGGGGAAACGCCAGGGTCACACGGTATCGATCAATTGGCCTTTATGGAAAACCGGAGGAATGCGAATGGATGCGCAAACCGAACAGTCAATGGTGGAGCGCACAGGGATGATCGCGTTGCAAAGCGATAGTGGCATTCGGGCGCTTTATCAGGCATTGGCAATCAGAGGGGATCAGTGGATGGTGATGGAAGGGAACCTAGAGCTGATGCGGGAGCGGGTGTTGGGATACGGGCGGAGCTCACAACCTGCTAGCCAGGAGACATTGGTTCCCGAGCCGGGAGAGGATATCGATCGAGAACGCGTGTACGAGAAAACGTTGTACAGCCTCCGCCGTTTGTTTGGCAATGTGGCGAAACTGGAAGTGACGCGAGTCGAATCTGATGAGCCGCTGGAACAGTATGGAATCGATTCAATTATGATCACCCAGTTAAATCGCAAGCTGAACGAGGTATTCGGGGAATTATCGAAAACGCTGTTTTATGAATACCAGACGTTGGCGGAATTAACGGAATATTTTCTCGATGAGCATTGGCCAGCCTGTCTGAGCTGGACCGGGCTGGATGCACACTATGCTGAACAAGCGGCACCGATGGCAGATATGGCGATAAATGATCGAGCAGTGCCAGCGCCTCCCAAGGCAGTGGGTGAATTTCCAGTATTGACTTCGTTTAAAACCAAGGAAGTAACAGAAACGGGCGGCAAGGTCGTAAGCCTGGGGCGTTTCGCCTTGACCGAAACCGGCGGGGCTATCCGTGAGCCGATCGCGATTATTGGCATGAGCGGTCGCTATCCGCAGGCTAATAACCTGGAGGAGTTCTGGCAAAACCTGGAGGAGGGCAAAGATTGTATCAGTGAAATTCCGGAG
>NZ_JBNKFS010000049.1:0-3387 GCF_050289425.1 Sedimenticola sp.
AATTGTTCCGAGATTTACAGGACGAAAAGAGTGTGAATCCTTTTCCTGTTTTGTATGGTTTCCCGGATACTCGCAGACGCCACCCATATCCGACATCGGGTGATCGTCTCGAGGGTTGCTCTCTTATGTTCGATCAAGTGCTTAAACTGAATGATGACATATTCATCGTCGCTATTTTTCATCCGTTCATCTCTCCTTCCATCTGGGCGGCAGGGTCGCTAAAGATTGCGGTGGCCGAGCTTGCGCATGAGCAATCCATAGCACATAGCGCTTACCGCACTGTTAGGCATATCGAGAAAAGCGTGTATGGAAGGCGGATCGACTCCAGGCCCGACAAGCCAAGATGGATTCTGAAGAAACCGTGAATCCGGGGCTTTGTCAGGTGGAGGAAACATCATTTTATCCGTGATTTTTCACTTGTGAAGCAATAGTGAACAGGTGCGGAACGTCACGATAACAGCCACGGCAATGTTCTGTTTGGCCGTTACCCAGTTATCCGAATGGGTGTGTCCTTGACAATCACTGTCGACTGCAACTGAGTAACAGTGAATAGAATGAAAAAGAGACCTGTAGTGACGAGTATCCTGACAATCAGTCTTGATGCCGCTCTCTCCTGGCGCTGACGCTAACCCGGGAATCTTAGGATTTCCCAAAAATACGACATATTCGACTTCCGCTAAACCACCGGCCATCGAAGATGATGCCTGTTGTCGTCAAGCGCTACTGATTCCGTTTAATGCATGCCGGTCATTCATGATCAGTATCTCTTCCTGCGAAATCCCGACCGCCGACATTGGCCGTGGTCATGTCAATATGGCAGAGGATATCAATTATTTGTTTCTATGTTTGATGCCGCTGCTGTCATGCGAGTTGTAAATGTTGTCCGATGGTCGAGTGATCTTCGTCTGCCGGCAGGATTCTCGAGGCCGGTATCAGGAAGGTATCTATTGCGGGCGACGCTTCCTGAGTAATTGCCGACTGAAGCGTAGACATTCTTGATTGAGTGGATTCAGGGAGGGCGCAATTAGCACTATACCAGTGAAAATCAGTGAACCGCCCCGGCTTTACCGGAGACAGTTTTGTTTGAGTCAGGCCGCTTCGGCTGACTCCTCCTGTTGGCGATAATACGCCATTTCCAACTCCGCCGGTGGCACATTGCCAATGGGTTCGAGCAACCGACGGTTATTGAACCAGTCCACCCATTCCAGGGTGGCATATTCCACAGCATCTAGACCTCGCCATGGGCCGCGATGGTGGATCACCTCGGTCTTGTACAGGCCGATAATGGTTTCGGCCAAAGCGTTGTCGTACGAATCGCCTGTAGTACCCACTGAGGCATCGATACCGGCCTCAGCCATGCGTTCCGTGTAGCGGATCGACAGGTACTGGCTGCCGCGGTCACTGTGATGAATCAAACCCTGTCGCTCTTTCCTTGCCCAGAGCGCCTGTTCCAGGGCATCTAGCACCAGTTCCGTCTTCATTGAGCGCGATACCCGCCAACCCACTATGCAGCGGGCATAGACGTCGATCACAAAGGCCACATAGACAAACCCGGCCCAGGTCGCCACGTAGGTAAAATCCGCCACCCACAGTTGATTGGGGCGTGTTGCCGTAAATTGTCGTTTCACCAGGTCCGGGGCACGCTCCTGAGCCGAGTCGCTCACGGTGGTGAAAGGCTTCTGGCCACGAACCACACCCTGCAATCCCTGCCGGCTCATCAGTCGCTCTACCGTGCAACGGGCTACACTGAACCCCTCGCGCTTTAACTGGCGCCAGACCTTGCGGGCACCATACACCCGGAAGTTCTCCTCCCAGACACGCCGGATCTGCGCCGTCAGTGCGAGATCGCGTTTACTGCGAGCTGAAGCCCGCTCTGGTTGGGCCTCCAGCATCTTGTGCTGGTAGTAAGTCGATGGGGCGATTGGCAGCAAGGCACAGATCGGCTCGACCCCGTAGACATCCCGGTGCTCGTCGATGAAAGACACCATCACTTCGGTTTGCGGTCGAGCTCCGCCTGGGCGAAAAAAGCCGCTGCCTTGCGCAGGATCTCATTCGCCCGCTTCAGCTCCTTGTTCTCCCGCTCCAGTTCTTTGAGCCGGTCCCGCTCTGAAAGGGATGCCTCAGTACCTCCTTGAGCGCGCTGAGCCTTTTTGTGCCAGCTCCTTAAGGTCTCTGGCGTACAGCCTATCTTACCCGCGATGGAGCAAATGGCAGCCCACAGCGAAGGGTATTCACCTTGTTGCTCAATGACTAACCGTACCGCCCGCTCCCGAACTTCCGGGGAGTATCTCTTCGTCTTGTTCATGACTCCATCCTCTCAAGGTTTGGAGTCTCCGGTAAAGCCGGGGCGGTTCATGATGAGTTTAGAGGCATTCTAAAAGTGGCGACTATGGCGGCGGTTAAGTTTTCTTTAAGTTTGTTGCCGATGTGTGTACATATGTAAATTAAGTATGTGTGTGACAAACCTGGCCGTAATTTGACCGGTTACACGTGTTTAGTTTTAAAGAGTTAATGTTCTCAACTATCCTTATCTATATTGTGACACAGCTTCAAGTTTGCGGGGAACTAGCTACGTAACATCCATACTACAGAAAAGTATCGATTGTTTATAATGCATAACTTCTGCGGGATGTGGTAAGAATCCAGGTCTTTCGTCCGGGCGTCGTGGTATGACGGTCGATGGAGCGCATAGAGAGTATATTATTGACCTTCCAGGAAACTACGATAGGAACAAACCCTATCGCCTGATCTTCGCTTGGCACTGGCACGGTGGCACTGCCGGTGCCGTAGCAGGTGGCGGATACTACGGATTGAGAGACCAAGCGCGTGGTGAGGCGATATTTGTCGCACCAGACAGATATAATGTGAACGGTCAGGACGATAGCGGTTGGACCAATACGAACGGTCGTGATATGCAGTTTCTCCGCGCTATGCTTGATGAGGTCAAAGGCTCATTGTGCGTTGACAACAACCGTGTGTTTTCAACTGGCTGGGGTTATGGTGGCATGATGTCGCTTGCTGCTGGACGCGAGATGGCAGGTACCATTCGCGCAGTTGCGCCAATGTCAGGCGCACACTTTACGCCGTTCAATGATAATGGCAAACCCACTGCCGCCTGGATTGCCCACGGAATGTACGATGCCCTCCTCAACTTCAACACGGTTGGCGTCGCAGCGAGGGACTATTACCTCAAGGCTAACCATTGTTCGAATAACACAGTCACGTACGAACCTTCTCCCTGGTGCGTGGAGTATCAAGGCTGTGACGCAGGCGCACCAGTGGTCTGGTGCGCCCACATTGGGGGGCACGTAACGCCTGACAACGCGGGTGTGGATATCTGGAAATTCTTCAAACAGTTTTAGTGTGGCTTGCATGCCGCGAACGTAA
>NZ_JBNKFS010000050.1:0-3335 GCF_050289425.1 Sedimenticola sp.
GTTCACGCATCCCGGGCAGCCCATAATGACCCGTCGCCTGAGGCTGCTTCACGTTAAAGCCCAACCCGTCATCTTCTACCTTGAGACAAATTGTTTCTTCAGACATTGTCAACTGAACCAACAGCGTCTGGGCATTGGCGTGGTACACGACGTTTTCCAAAGCTTCTTGTGCAATCCGGTAAAGGCACTGTTCCACGTCAGGCGAAAGTGAAGTGATTTGTTCGGGCAATGATAATGACAGGCTAAGTTTGCCGCGTTCAGCGGCAGATTTGGCCAGTTTTTGCAAAGCCAAAAGCAAGCCCAAATCGTCGATAGGGCTGGCTCGCAGCGCCTTCAATGCCCGTCGGGTTTCATTCAGCCCGGATCGGGTAGCGGCTAGAGATTTGGCCAATAAATCGCGAGCCGTCTCCGGCTCTACGTCCCAGTAAGCCTGGGTGGTTTCTAGCTGCACGGCGAGGCCGCTGAGCGTGTGGGCCAGGGTATCGTGTAGTTCTCGCGCCAGGCGGTTGCGTTCGCGGCTGATTGTCAGGTCTTCAAGTGTGTTGGCATAGTGCCGGAGTTGCAGATTGGCCTGACGTAATGAATCCTGCTGGGCGCGCAGCAGCGTCATCAACTGGTGTATAAAAAAACCGATAACCAGCAGACTCACTGTTCGAATGATGATAATAAAGAAGAGGGCCGTGCGGGTATCAGGGTGATTCACGGGTCTCAAAACGAGGATGGCGAAGTTTTCAAGCGCAGCGATGCCAAAACTAAAAATGAAAATCGCCCCCAAGTTGTACTGCCAGGCCACCAATATTAACCCGATGAAATGAACCGGCCATTGTCGCAGCGTCATGCCCTCGGCGTTCGATAATGGTCCGGGCGGCAGCGGCGGTAAAAGTAGATGGTAGACCAGAATCGGGGGGGCGGAGATCAGCAGGATCATCAATGGGGTAAACGCGCGTCCCAGTCGCTGACGCCCCCAGTCCCAATACGATAGACCCAAAACGAGCAGCGCGAACAGCACATTTGTCAAGGCATAAAATGCCGGTGGCGCGTTCAAGAAATTTTTGTAGATGAATACGTCCACCAATGTCATTGCCCCGTGGTAACCAACCAACATCCAGGCAGCAATACGTTGTATTTGAACTATGTCCGGTTTGTTCCATTCCATACATAGATCATACCATGCAATATGACAAATGCCCCTCTCGTTGCTGTCATGATCCGGTTGTCAGACCCATGACACGTGTCATGGTAGACAGTGAGCGCGATCATGCTTTTAAACGTTAAATGATGACAACAGACACGCTCACTTTCCCTTGAAAATGCATAGACTGGAAATGAACCTCGAAAAATTTATTGAAGGTAAAAACATGAATTCATCGTCGAAAGGAATACATCAAACATCATGCATAAAGTAATGTTAATCACCTCAACTATTGCCCTATTAGTTTTAGCCCTGACAGCCTGTGGTGCTGAATCATCCCCTGCCGCAACACATGAATCGGTTCCCCCCTCTCCTGGTCAAGCCGAGGCGTTGGCTACGGCCGTTCCTGTGCTTGATGTTGATGAAAGTACACTCTCTGAGAGTACAGGAAGTTTCACTTTGAGCAGTCCCGATGTCGTCGAGGGAGGCGCACTGCCGGTCGAGTATACCTGTGATGGCAACAGCGCCACCTTGCCGCTCACGTGGAGCGGCGCACCGGCCAATACCGCGAGCTTTGCCGTTGTTATGCACCATATCCCCGGACCGGGTGATGCCCATTGGTATTGGGTTTTGTATGACATTCCCGCAGACGTAACCACGCTTGCTACAAACAGCTCTGGGGTGGGTACGTTGGGAACCAACAGCGTGAACGGAGAGACAGTTTACGCGCTCCCCTGTTCCAAAGGTCCGGGGGAAAAGGTCTACACCTACACAGTATATGCCCTCTCGGCGCAGCCCCAGTTCTCTGTGCCCGCTTCTGAAGTCAGCCGGAGTGTGCTGCTAGAGGCCATCCAGAACATTACCCTGACCAGCGCCGAATTAAACGTAACTTATACCCGCAGCGGATCAGAAGGGGATCAACAGCCGCCGGAACAAGGAGCAGCGCCGGAAACCGAATCCCAACCGGTGGAACAGGTAGAAACAACTTCATCTGACGCTGCTGCATCCACCTTCAAGCTCGAAGCCTGGGCAGATAACTGGTTCGCCGCCTATCTCGGCGAAAATCTGATCGTCGAAGATTCCGTCTCAATTACCACCGAGCGTTCCTTCAACGCCGAAACCGCCACCTTCGAAGCCACCTATCCGCTCACGCTCAACTTCATTCTGAAAGACTTTAAGGAAAACGACACCGGTCTCGAATATATCGGCACGCCTAAACAGCAAATGGGCGACGGTGGTTTCATCATGCAGCTCACCGACCTCAGCACGGGCGCGGTTGTTGCCACCAGCAGCGGCGATTGGGCTTGCACCGTCATTCACGAAGCCCCGCTTGATAAATCCTGCGCCAGCCAGGCCAACCCTGTTGCCGGCACTGCACCCTGCACCTTCACAGATCTCGGCGAACCGGCGGGTTGGAAATCCCCCGATTTTGACGACAGCGCCTGGACAGCCACCACTGTCTATTCTGCCAACGATGTCCGCCCGAAGGAAGGATACGAGCAGATCCGCTGGGATGCGTCCGCCGAATTCATTTGGGGACCCGACCTCGAAACCAACAACACACTACTCTGCCGGACCATTGTGTCTGCCCCTGCTTCAGGGAATTAGTGACCAGATTGGTCCAATCTTTAAGATTGGACCAATCTGAACTTAGCCCCAAATCCAAAGAAAGGAACCATTATGAAACTCTCCCGAAGAGACTTCCTCCGATTATCAGCCCTCGGGCTTGGCAGTGCGCTCGCCACTGCCTGTGGTATGAACAAAGCCTTGCTCACCCCCAACCCAACAGCCGTGCCGACTCATACCTCCTTTCCACCGACACAGGCATCGCCGTTTCCCACAGCAACCGCTGCTGCAGAGATTCTGCCAACGCAGACACCGCTGATCCCCACCGCAACCTCTGCTTCAGAGATTCTGCATGGCATGGGCTTCGATGCGTTTGCAGGCAAAGTCAAAACCTATCAGGATGAGCACTATCTCTATGTCGAATCCGATGGTATGCCCAGCCACCCGATGATGATTGGCATTACCAGTTGGCAGCAGCAGGTACCCCTGCCACAGTTCTACACCGGCAACAACGCCTGGCGAATTCCGATCAACCCGGTTATCGCCGAAAATCCGATCTCTGCGAAAATAAATCTATATCGCGGTGCGATTGCCTTAGCCGTGAACGGTGTCCCCATCTTCAACGCCCTCAACAATC
>NZ_JBNKFS010000051.1:0-2733 GCF_050289425.1 Sedimenticola sp.
TGATCAAAATCAATCGCAAGACAGTGGTGGTTCTCACCAAAGACCAGAGGCAGTGGAAGATGCCGCCAGGGATGCTGACGGTTATTAAGGATGTAAACTGACTGCAACGGATGCGCCCGTGTCAACTACGTTACAGAATGAACGGTAACGCTTATCTGGCTGTTGTAACGGCCGAGGATGCGGGAGCCCTGGGGAATCAGCACATGCCGGCCGGTGGCGGTGTCGTAGACCGGTTCCGTCACCGTGGCGATCACATCCCCGGGCAGGTCGGAGTTGATGCCGGTAACCAGGGCACCGGCGATTACCGTCCCGGCCATCACCTGGTAGGGGGAGACCGGCTTTTGCAGATCCCCGGTTTTGCGGATTTCCGTAAAAGCTGATTTGCTCAGAAACGCCTCCTTCTGGTCCTGGCGGTTTTGGAGGGCGATAGGGTCGGTCTCCCCGGGAGGCGATCCCTGCAACAACGCCAGGGAATCGAGTGCGTCCACGCCCTGCCCCATTAAGGAGACTTCTACCCCGTCCGCCACAGACGTTGCCGCAACGGGACGTGGCCGAATAGATCCAAAGAACACGGATGAACCTGCCGCTTCTTCCGCCTCTTTGAGGCGCGCCAGCTGGTCGCCATCAACCGCATCCTGCCCGGAGGAATAACCGATGGCCTGCCGCTCCGCCTTCAGGATCGGTGCGCCCAGATCGCCGGGCAACGGCTTGCCCAGCCGAGGGACATCTGGTGGCAAATCCGGTGTGGGCGGCAGTTGCGAATAGTCCGCCGGCAACCGGGTCAATTCCTCGGAGCGGGCAACACGATCGACGTTGTAGAGTTCATCCGCCCCATTCGTTCCACCCCGCTCGGGTGTCCGCAAGGACCAGAACATCGCCCCCAGTACGGCGGTGGCCACGCCACCGGCGAGCACCGCCAGCATCCGCCGGTTCAGGCGCGTTACCGGCCGCGGCTGGGCGCGCAACGCCACCTGTTCCGGGGCCATCTTTGACGGGCTTTCCGACTGGGGTGGGTCCAGAGTATCGTTCTGCTCCATGCTCACTGCCTCCATACCCCGCCGGTCCGCTCGATACGCACCACCTCGCCGTCTTCACCGCCCAACCTCAGTTCGGCGGCGCCGAACAACCGGTCCACGATGTAGTACGGCGAACGGAAACGGTAGTTCACCAGTTGGCCATCGCCCTGGGGGCCGATCACAAACAACGGCGGCAACTCCCCCTGGGCGATCCCGGCGGGAAACTGGATATAGACCTTGTTGCCATCATCAAACGCCCTTAACGGTTGCCACGACGGCCGGTCACCGCTCATGGCATACCGGAAGCGCAACCGCTCCAGTGACAGGCCCTGATCAATCGGCGCGGCCACCTCGGCGGCACGGGACTGTTTTCGCAACGCCAGCATCCGGTCCCGGGGATAGTCCCAGGAGACCGACGCCATCCAGGTCTTCTCGGTGGAGATCAGCTCCATCAAATAGGTCCGGCGATTGGTGGTGATCACCAGGTTGGTTCGGATATCCTCGCGGATGGGTTTGACCAGTACATTGACCCGCTGATCGGCACCGGCACCACTTGACGTATCCCCCACGATCCAGCGCACGGTATCGCCCGCCGCCACTGTCACCAGTTTCTCGCCGGGTTGCAGGGCGATTACGGTCACCCGCGCCGGGCTGGCATAAACCTGGTACAGCGCGCCCTCGGCAAAGGGCCAGACCTGGACCGCATTGATATAGCCTTCTTTGGTCGGCGCCACTCTCGCCTCGTCAGTCGCCTCGGTGACTTGCGCCTCAGGATCGTTGGTCTCTTGTTCCTTCATCTCCTCTGGATTATCTTCCACAGGCAACGGCATCAACTGCCCCGGTAACGGCAGCGGCTTTGGCACTTCCACCACGGCCACCGGTTTGGCCGGTTCCGGCAACAGGGTCGCTTCCACCGGCTCGTCCAGTGTGATCCGCGGCGGTTTTTGAGGTGTTGCGCAGCCCGCCAGCATGAACGGCAGAAGCAACAGCAAAAAACTGACTTCTCTGTTCGATCGGTTTTTCATGGTAATTCTCCTTCTTTCGTGTCCAGTTCCCGGCTCCAAGACAGACCGTTGACAAAGAAAGTGAGGATCACCACCAGCCAGGCCAGGAACAGCACCGCGATGGGCGCGATATTGACGAACACCTCGGGAAAGTCAGCCATCTCGCTGATCTGCTCCAGGATCGGCGCGCCGGCATCCACGCCCACCTTGGCCAGCCGCCCCGGTTGCAGGAACTGAGCCTCGCTGGCACCCGAGCCCGACGCCAACAGCCCTAGCCCGGCAAAGGAACGGAACACAATACTGGCCAGCGCGTTGAAGTTGCCGATGATGTAGGCAAAAGCCCCCACATAAAGCACCTTGCGGATCAAGCGGGCCAGCACGTCATCGCCCTGCCCGCTGGCATGGCTCAGCGCCCAAAACAACCCCGCCAGGGTCATATCGATCACCACCAGGGTGGCGGTCAGAAACGCCACCTCGCCACCCAGCAGGCCAAAGCCCGAGTCGATATAGGTGGCGAAAACGTTGAGGAAGCGGTCAATCACCGCCACGTCATTCATAACCACCCTCCTCCATCGGCATCAGCGTCCCTATAATTTTTAGTTACCGTAGAAGGACACAGGCAGCGGCGTATAGGCCGTGCCCTGCCCCAGAAAGCGCCGGGTCACTTCCCGGCCACGCTCGGTGGCTGCCGCCTGCCGGGCCAGTTCCAGTGA
>NZ_JBNKFS010000052.1:0-1030 GCF_050289425.1 Sedimenticola sp.
ACAACAGCGTATCTATCGTTTCGACCGGCGAGCCGTGGAGAATCCCAGCGGTTGGATCGTGGAGACGTTGCAGGTTGTGTTTCAAGCCTTCTTTGCCCATGACAACCTGGAGTCAGTATTGATTGATGTGGTCAATCGCGGCGGTGATGCCGATACCACCGGCGCCATTGCCGGTATGTTGGCCGGTGCCTGTTACGGGGTGGAGGCGATCCCCCGGCGTTGGCTCAAGGCGTTGGATCGGCAGGTACGGTTGGCCTGTGAGCAGCAGGCGCTGGCGCTGCTGAATTTGGCCAGGGCACGTCCATCCACCCGGTGATTCGTAGGGGCAGGCCCCTGTGCCTGCCCGGGTAGGGTGAGGGATCTGTGGCCGCCCGGTATGCATTTCCACGCGGAGCGTGGGAACGAGGAGGGGCTTGCCTGCGCGTGGGTACGAGAGACGTCCATCCACCCGGTGATCCGTAGGGGCAGGCCCCCGTGCCTGCCCGATCAGGGTGAGGGAGGTGTCGCCGCCCGGTATGCATTCCCACGCGGAGCGTGGGAACGAGGAGGGGCTTGCTTGCGTGTGGGTACGAGGGATTCATCTGCCCGGTGATTCGTAGGGGCAGGCCCCTGTGCCTGCCCGGGTAGGGTGAGGGATCTGTTGCCGCCCGGTATGCATTCCCACGCGGAGCGTGGGAATGAGGGGGGCTTACCTGCGCGTGGGTACGAGGGGGTGTGTAGGTTTCGGTAATGGGAACGAGGATGCTTACATGTCTACGGGATGTGTGATTTCAGGTGCGCCGCCAGGGCGCTGTCCATGGTACGGGCGTGCAGGTCGAACCAACCGGGCAGATGGTGTTGTACGTAGTCCCGGCCCATGGCGATGGAGCCGCTTGCCACCTTGTTACCAAACCGGTCCAGTTCTCCCAGCACCCGTTGATGCTCGTCGGTGTGTTCGCGGATGGCGGGAAAGTTAGATTGCTGCATCAGGGCCGCTTCCGATTCGAAATGGGTGTGGGTGTGTTGCACCAGCTTTGCGAACAGCGCGATA
>NZ_JBNKFS010000053.1:0-923 GCF_050289425.1 Sedimenticola sp.
GTAACAGCCCATCTCGTACAACCGTTGCGCCACCTCGGCCACCTTGTCGGCGGCGATCTCGCCTTCATAGGGGCAGCCCAACACACAGGAGACATAACCGCGCACCTTCAACTGGTGCTGTTGCGCCTGCACCATCACGTCGCTGTAGCGGGCGATGCTCTCTTCGATGGAGCAGTTGATGTTCTTTTGGGTGAAGCTTTCGGAGGCGGCGGCGAAGATGGCGATCTCTTTCACGCCCACGGCCAGGGCCGCTTCCAGTCCTTTCAGGTTGGGGACCAGCATGGGATAGCTGACGCCCGATCTTGGCTGAATGGCTTGAAAGAGTTCGGCACTGGAAGCCATCTGCGGTACCCACTTGGGAGAGACGAAACTGCCCGCCTCGATCACCGACAGGCCGGCCTGTTCCAGTTTCTGGATCAGCGCCAGCTTGACCTCCAGCGGTACCGGGGTGGGTTCGTTTTGCAGTCCATCCCGGGGGCCGACTTCGACGATTTTTACCCGTTGTGGTAGTTGCACGGTTTTTCCTCTGGCTTGCGGTTGTGTTGTGCCGTTCCGCGTGGGCACATAAAACGTGCCCACCCTACATTGGTAATTCGATGCGGCACCCTTTCGTAGGGGTAGGCCCCTGTGCCTGCCCGCGGTGGTACGGCATATCATTTGGGCAACCACGGGCGGTTGCCCCTACATGGGTGGCGTAGTGCCTACCCTTTATTCAATCACCCGTTGCACCCTTTCGTAGGGACAGGCCCCTGTGCCTGCCCGCCGTGGTACGGCATATCGTTTGGGCAACCACGGGGGGTTGCCCCTACACGGGTGGCGCAGCGCCTACCCTCAATCACCCGTTGCACCCTTTCGTAGCTTGACTGGCTTCCTGATACTCTTCGGGATTGGCAATGAGGCGGGGGGCCACTCTACGCACGAGG
>NZ_JBNKFS010000054.1:0-544 GCF_050289425.1 Sedimenticola sp.
CGCTTGCGCGCCGCCTGGGGCTGCTGCTCAGCAACCAGCAAGGTACCGAGCATCTCCCCCGCCCGCAACCGCAACAACACCTGCTCGGTGCGCCCACCGGCGATCAGTGTATGCGCGCCCGAACGCGCCGCAAGCCGCGCCGCCCGCACCTTGGTAATCATCCCTCCCTGCCCCAGTCTGCCACCGTCTCCAGCCATGGCCTGCAGAGTCTTATCCAATGCCGATGTTTCGCTGATAATCTCCGCCTTGGGGTGTGTGCGCGGATCGCGCTGATACATACCATTCTGATCGGTGAGAATGACCAACATCTCAGCCTCGACCAGATTCGCCACCAGCGCCGCCAGGGTATCGTTATCGCCAAAACGAATCTCCTCGGTCACCACAGTATCGTTTTCATTCACCACGGGCACAACACCCAGCTTTAGCAGTGTACGCAGGGTGGAACGCGCATTGAGATAACGCTGACGGTTGGATAAATCATCGTGGTCCAGCAACACCTGAGCAGTGTGCAATCCATACTGCTGAAATGCCCGCTCATAAGTCT
>NZ_JBNKFS010000054.1:554-792 GCF_050289425.1 Sedimenticola sp.
CTAACCCCATCTGCCCAACAGCGGCGGCAGCCTGCAGCTTATGGATTGCCTCGGGGCGACACTGCCAGCCCAGACGCCACATGCCCGCCGCCACCGCCCCGGATGAAACCAACACCACATTCACGCCTTCGCCATGCAATTGGGCGATTTGTGTAACCCAGGATCCGATCGCGTCAACGTCCAGCCCTTTGCCGTCATTGGTTAACAGTGAGCTGCCTACTTTTACAACCCAGCAGCG
>NZ_JBNKFS010000055.1:0-104 GCF_050289425.1 Sedimenticola sp.
GTGTCAACCTGGGGGAAGTGCTTAAATGCATTTCTCACCAAGTTTTTTCCATTGGGCAAAACCAACGCCCTCTGGAACAAGATCTCTGGATTTCAGCAACTCAC
>NZ_JBNKFS010000055.1:114-790 GCF_050289425.1 Sedimenticola sp.
AGCAAAGCCCATTCTGCGGCAAGGCCTTGGAGGATGCTAATGCTCATCTTCAACACTTCTTGGAGATCTGCAGCATAGCACATTGACTATCCGATGAGTGACTCGGGATGAGGTACGTCTTCGTCTCTTTCCATTTTCATTGTTAGGAAAGGCGAAACACTGGTTCTATTCCAATAAGGAGGCAGTGTCAACCTGGGGGAAGTGCTTAAATGCATTTCTCACCAAGTTTTTTCCATTGGGCAAAACCAACGCCCTCTGGAACAAGATCTTTGGATTTCAGCAACTCACGGATGAGACCATCGCCGAGGCATGGGAACGCCTGCAGGATTATATCTCTGCATGCCCCCATCACGGCATGGAGGAGTGGTTCATTATCCAAAGAATCTATCATTGGTTGATTCACTCAACCCAGGAGCATATAGATGCTGCTGCTGGATGTTCTTTCTTCACTCTCATTATGGAGGAAGCTCATAAACTGATTGAGAAGATGGCCTCTAACCAGAGCTGGGATGAGGAGCGCACTTGGACCCGCACACGTAAGGTTCACCAGCTTGAAGAGGTGGACATGCTCACCACTAAGATTGATCTTCTTATGAAGAAGCTTGAGAACCCGGGCCTCGATCATCTCAAAATAGTCGATGCCCGAGTAATGTGTGAAGAGTTCGTAGAAACATGC
>NZ_JBNKFS010000056.1:0-785 GCF_050289425.1 Sedimenticola sp.
AGCCCCGACTCGTTCAGCTTCGCCTTCTCCATCAAGCTGGTCACCATGGTGGTGTTGGGCGGTATGGCTTCCACCTACGGCGCCGTGCTCGGCGCCATCATCCTCACCTTCCTGCCCGAGCTACTGGTGGTGTTCGAGGATTACGAGGTGATGATCTTCGGCGCCATCCTGATGGGCATGATGATCTTCCTGCCCCAGGGGCTGTTCGTCGGCCTGCAGGAGCTGCTGCGCAAGCTCACCCACCGCCGCCCGGTCGAGCCGTCCGCCTCGCCGAAGTCCACCCAGCAGAAGGAGGAGAAGCGTCATGGCGTTGCTTGAGGTCCAGGACCTGACCATCTCCTTTGGCGGGGTGACCGCCATTGCCGATCTCCACTTCGAGGTGCCGGAGAGTCAGGTCTATGCGGTGATCGGTCCCAACGGCGCCGGCAAGACCACCCTGTTCAACATGCTCTCGGGGATCTATCGCCCCAATGAGGGCAGCATCCGTTTCCAGGATCAGGAGATCGTCGGGCGACTGCCCCATCAGGTGGCCCAGATGGGCATCTCCCGCACCTTCCAGAACCTGCAGATGTTCTTCAACATGAGCGTGCTGGACAATGTCAAGGTGGGTTGCCATCTGCGCACCCACAGCCGGCTCTGGAGTGCCGCCCTGCGCCTGCCCAATATCCGCCAGGAGGAGCGCCAGGCCCAGGAATGGGCGCGTGAGGCCTTGGTGTTCTGCGGCCTGGAGGCCTATATCGACCAGCCGGCCGACGCGCTCCCCTACGGGGTGTTGAAGCGGGTGG
>NZ_JBNKFS010000057.1:0-768 GCF_050289425.1 Sedimenticola sp.
CAGCGAGCCAGCGCCCGCCGCTCATCGGCGGCTACTACTTCGCGCGCCGGACGCAGGGCCCCTCCCGGTACATTGCTCCTGTCTCCCCAGGCAGGTGGGAGCGCTGGAGAGAAGACTGGGCTCTAATGCAGGCGGATGCCCATGACCGGCTCGTGATTCCCGCCGCCGCGCCGACTCTTGACCGCGCCGAGTGGGGGAAAGATCCCGACCTGGAGTCGGGATTTGACCCCGTGCTGGATCGGATCCAGTACCTGGCGGAGAGTGGCCTGACCTCCCTGATGGTCTTACATGACTTCCTGTCATGGTGCCTCGCGCCCCTACAGGATCGGGCCACGCGCCCCGCATGGATGTACACCGGGGTGATCGACATCATGCGGCTGGAACGCGGGCCAGGGTCAAGTCTGGACGGCGAGCTGCTGACCGCGTGCCTGAAGGCGCTGACCACCGATCAGTTCTCGGCTGAGCTCGCGACGCCACCAGCATCCTGCGGGGCCATCTGTATGGACCAGGCAGCAAGGACGGCACTGCTGGCGGCGATGCCAACGCTAGACGACGTTGACATCGCCGTGGTGCAGAGGGGCGACCTCTCGCGTGGCGTGACGATCCCTGGGGCCACCACCACTTGCGGCCGGGGCGGCACCACCGGCGGCGGCCGAGGCGGCAGGGGCCCCGGAGGCTCAGGCAGCCCTAGCTCCGCTCCAGCCCTCGGCAAGGGCAAGGGAGTATCCACGCGGGTCGTTCACGACGACGATGAGGTATCGTCCGACG
>NZ_JBNKFS010000058.1:0-728 GCF_050289425.1 Sedimenticola sp.
CTTGCCCACGATCTCTTCGCCGGTGCGCTTGCCCGGCTCTTCTTTCTGGACCTTCAGGACCACCTGCGCGACCGGCTGGGTCAGGCTGGCGGACATTTCACTGTCGATGGACTTGTCTTTGCCACAGGCGGCGAGCGTCAGTGCAGACGCGGCCAACAGGGCGATCAGAGCGCGGGACTTGGTCATGCGGGGAATCCTCAAAGGCGGGCAATTTTCAAAACCCGTCGATTATAGCGGTCGCAGGTGCAGCATGAAAGCACAACGCGTGGACGACATGTCGAAAAGCGGTTATGCTTGCCGCCTCCCAAGCGCCCGTAGCTCAGCTGGATAGAGTACTGCCCTCCGAAGGCAGGGGTCGTGCGTTCGAATCGCGCCGGGCGCGCCAGAATTGCCAGAAACGGGTCAGGCCGGATGCCTGACCCGTTTTTCTTTGGCCGCGTGTTGGTGGAAATGCCCCGATCTTCCGGTGGATATCCACCGGTGCGGGCCGTCTGATTTTTACAACCCCTTTGTTTTAAAGCGCTTGGCGTCCTGGCGCCGAACTTGCGTCTTGTCCTCCGATAACACGACTTTCATGACTTCGGAGAAGGCCATGGCGCGCATATGCCCCGCGACCGGCCTGCGAGTGGTGTCCCTGCTGGGGGCTGCGTTGCTTGCGGGCTGTACCACCGAAACGCATTCTTTTCTCAAGCCGGCCAGTCTCACGGCCGAGAGTCAGCGCGACCTCA
>NZ_JBNKFS010000059.1:0-728 GCF_050289425.1 Sedimenticola sp.
GAAGGATCTCTGAGAGGAGTTTGTAAGGATAAGAAGCCTAGTGCAGCCGAGAATTTTTCGCCAAAATTTTCTCGATGTGTCAAGGATGCCATGTCTGTTGCGACAAGTTCTCCAATCACATCGGTGACCATCTTCTGGTATGGAGATGGTCTTGCTCACAGACCCAAAATGTGACACTCTCGCCGGGAGCATAAACCGGTAGTTATCTCATATTTTATTTTCCGCCCTTCTTCCACCATTTACATTTTCTCTCCCTTTCATCCACCATTTTTATTTACTCCTTTTCTACAACATATTTATTTATTGCATCATTGCATATCATAAACTCTAGAAAAAATTAAAAAGAAATAAATAGAACTTTGGAAAAAGATGAAAGGAATTTGCTTTGCTTTTGATGCTTTTGGTCAGTGGAGTGAGCATGATAGGAGCAAGATGAAGTGGAGGATGAAAGTAGGGATTGAGTGGAGGCCAAGCATGGCCGGTCAGCCAAAGATTGGTGGTCGGTGACCATCTTCTCCCTCTTTTCCTCCTTTCCCCTCCACTATCTCCCTCTTTAGCTCAACCACCACACCTTTGGGAATAAGTACAGGGACAATGGCCACATGGGCGGGCCACCAAGCCACCATCCTTGGCCGGCCGGCCACCCCTTGGCTCCCCTATAAAAGGGTTGCCAAGGGGAGCCTCCTCCTTCATCCCACAAGCTCACAAACAACCTCAAATTTTCTGAA
>NZ_JBNKFS010000060.1:0-727 GCF_050289425.1 Sedimenticola sp.
CTTCCAGTTTGTTGATATAGGCTGATTGTCGGCCGTTTATACGTTTCATCAATCGAGAAAGCGCCTTAGCATCATTACCTGGTTCGGCAATAATATGAATATGGTTGGTCATCAGGCACCACGCATACAGCTTTACACCCAGCTCCAGCTTCCATTCCCTTAAGTTTTCCAAATAGAACTGGTAATCTTGGTCAGTTACAAATACCGCATTTCGATTATGCCCTCTTTGTACAATATGGTGTGGGCAATTGGGCACCAATACTCTTGCCTTCCGTGGCATAGAAGTCTCCGTATTAATTCAAAAAATAAATGCGCCCCCTTTTTCCTTGTTCCCTGGCATAGCAATCCCCGTATTGAGTTAGAAAAAATAGTTGCGTCCCCTTTTCTTGCTGGTTGCGTCCCCTTTTTCCGGTAGCAACCCGTATAACTTCATGAAAATAAATGCGTCCCCTTTTATTTGCTGTGGGGATTGCCCGTTCCCTTTTCTCTTTAAAGGCCGACTTTGAAAATATGACAATAGTCCTTTGAGGAACCGCTCCAGCGTCTATCCTGGTCACCCTCAATGGATATTTGCTCCCCTCCCGCTCTGGCTGTTAGTAGCACGGAGAGGGCAAAATTACTGCCAGCCTCGTTTGAGGACATCCAGTAGCCATCGGCACAGCCTGCAGACGGGGAATTCACTTTTACGACTACATCGCCTGTTCCATACTCACTATAGGAGTCAATG
>NZ_JBNKFS010000061.1:0-720 GCF_050289425.1 Sedimenticola sp.
CAGGCTGCCGTCTTCCTTCACCAGGAACTTGGGCACGATGAACAGCGAAATGCCCTTGGAGCCTTCCGGCGCATCGGGCAGCTTGGCGAGCACCAGGTGGACGATGTTCTCGCTCATGTCGTGCTCGCCGGCGGAGATAAAGATCTTGGTGCCGGTGATGCTGTAGGAACCGTCACCCTTCGGCTCGGCCTTGGTGCGGATGAGGCCCAGGTCGGTGCCGCAGTGCGGCTCGGTGAGGCACATGGTGCCGGACCAGCGGCCGTGAATCATGTTGGGCAGGAAGGTCTGCTTCTGCGCGTCGCTGCCGTGCAGCTCCAGCGCGTTGCAGGCGCCGTGAGTCAGGCCCGGGTACATGCCGAAGGAGATGTTGGAGGAACAGATCAGCTCGGTCATGACGAACTGCAGGGTCTTGGGCAGTCCCTGGCCGCCGTAGTCCGGGTTCAGCGACAGGCCGTTCCAGCCGGCCTCGCAGAAGGCCTCGTAGAGCTCCTTGAAGCCCTTCGGCGTGCGCACCACGCCGTTCTCGAAGGCGCAGCCCTCCTCGTCACCGGAGCGGTTCAGCGGCAGCAGCTCGTTCTCGCAGAACTTGGCGCCTTCCTCCAGCACCGCGTCGACCAGCTCGCGGCTCGCTTCCTCGCAACCGGGCAGGCCCGCCACGTGTCCCTCGTAGTCGAGCAGGTCGTAGAGCAGGAAGCGGATGTCGTCGAGCGGGGCCGTATA
>NZ_JBNKFS010000062.1:0-642 GCF_050289425.1 Sedimenticola sp.
GTGGCCAAGGGTGTGGCAATGGCCGTGGCGGCGATCCAGTTCATCCTGGTGCTGATCAACAAGGAGCCCAACGACCCGCTGCGCAAGTTCGGGCAGGGCCTCAGCACCTACCTCTACGACATCACCCAGTTCCTGGTCTTCAACACCGAACACAAACCCTTCCCGTTTGACGACTGGCACAGCACTCCGCCCCGAGAAGAGCCCGCTGTGCTGGAAGGAGATACCGAGTATCAGGATGGGCAGTAGCCCAAGCAGCAGGATCCCCTCTCTCACCCCTCGTTCCCACGCTCCGCGTGGGAATGCATACGGCAGGAGAACCACAGCCCGATTGAAGAATGCCAGTCCCCTCATTCCCACTCTCCGTGTGGGAACGCATACGGCGGGTAAAGAACCACAGCGTAATTCCCCTCTCGTTCCCACGCTCTGCGTGGGAACGCATAGACTCCTTGCCCCAAGCGCAAAAAGAAGCGCCCCCACACCAAGTCTGATACTATTTCCCGAACAAGAATCGCGATAAACCCGTTGGATGACCGACCTGTCAGGCTATAAAAATTGTGATGTTGTGGGGGATATAACGGCATGGTTCCACCGGAAGGACAGCTAAGCGAGGCAGAGACCCGGGAGCAGATCGACAAGGCGCTG
>NZ_JBNKFS010000063.1:0-639 GCF_050289425.1 Sedimenticola sp.
TGGATTCCAAACTGTTAGAGAATTGTAATAGTATTAGTCATAGGGGCTGTTGGGCCACCTCCTGCGTGAGTATTAAACCCGGCCCACAGGACCTGTCTTGAGGGCCAAGGCACCAGAGGCCGCCACCCCCTGGGTCTCCCAACCCCTATATATTATACCCTCCATGACTCAATACAACTAACGCGTTCCGCCGCAATCCCTCTCCACTAACATAGTATAAAAGCCTGAGTTTTTTTTTCTCTTTTCCGCTTCGGCTAACCCTAGCCACGACATTGTTCATCTGCCGCCGCCGGTTCTCTGCCCAGTGTGGTCGCCATGCCGGATGACACCGAGGCTGCTGCCCTCCGTGCTCGGCTCGAGGCCATCATCAAGGAGGCCGAGGATGCGAGGCGCAGGCCGCCGCTGCCCGTCGCCGCGTCCAGGCCGCCCGCCTCCTCGAGGAGTCCAAGGTCATCGCCTTGGAGCAGACGACTATCGCTGCCCGTCAGCGCGTGCCATCTTCGCCTTCATCGGCATCTTACCCGGCCGCGGCCTCGTCGCTCGTCCCCACCGCCTCTTCGACCTACGAAGACATGGTCGTCACCGGGCTTCACCTTCAGGCGGTCATAGTGCTCAACGTCCGCTAGCTGGTGAACATCG
>NZ_JBNKFS010000064.1:0-638 GCF_050289425.1 Sedimenticola sp.
TATTTCAATGGATCTGCATCATCATCAACACTTATCTTTGCAGAAAAATTTATGGTGTAACAATGCACAACCCTTGATGTCCTCCTTGAAGCACGCTAGGCGCCACCTTGGCACGGCAGCCTAAGGCAAGCCGGCTTTGTCTCCGCCGCTGCTGCAACTGCATGTTGCCCGATCAAGGGTGTTACTCTTGTAGGTGCCATCGGCGTCATCAGCGGAGGTGGTTTGAGACGGGGACCTTGCAGCAGAAGATGGCGCAGCTTCGATGTCGAAGGCCTTCTCCTCATGCACCTCCTTTTCTTCATCAGAGTCATTGAGGATGATGATCTTGCCGTTGCCGGGTGGCCCAAGGACATCACAGTTGAGCTCGCCGAAAATTCTTCTGACGAACTCCTCATCCCGTGAGACATCAGCGATAAGACCTTTCTCATCAAAAGATGAAGAAGGATTCACTACTGGAGCCTTCCCAGAGGATCCCCCCTGCTCAAGAACTGGTGAGCATGGGTAGTGTGAGGAGACCTCCGGCAGGGACTTCAGAGGCGGCGGTGATCCAGAGGGTGCTAACGGTGGAGTCTTAGCATTACTGGGCAAAGAACTTCCCTCTTTAGATGGAGAGCGAGCACGCTTGATGCCTCTCTTGT
>NZ_JBNKFS010000065.1:0-637 GCF_050289425.1 Sedimenticola sp.
CAACCAGACCGCTGCAAAAGCCCAGCGTGGTCACGACACCGGCCAGCGGCCCCCGGGCGATGGAGATGGTCAGCACAAACAGATTGTCCGGTCCCGGCGCCAGGGCCAACAGCACGGCAGAGGTGGCAAACAGCAGTAGTGTGGCTGATTCAAACATAGCGATTCCCTCGGTGAGGTTTGATCATAGCAAATCCGGACCGGGACGGGGGTGGCTTTTTGTAGATCCAACCTAGGCTCAACCCCCGTTGGTTGCCCGGGCGAACGGATTACCGGCTGGTGAGGGCAGGCACGGGGGCCTGCCCCTACTCAGGATTGTTTTCTCATTCCCACGCTCCGCGTGGGAATGCATACCGCATACTAACCGCGTGGGCACAAAACCGTGCCTTCCCTACGCAGGAAGGGATCATATAAATGGGCGGCCGGCTCAGTATTTCACGCCGATCATCAGATCCATCACGTTGGTACCTGTTGGCCCGGTATGGATCAGGTCCCCGCTCGCTTCCAGAAAGCGTCCGGAATCGGCCTGGGCCAGGCAGACTTCAGGATCCACACCCAGCTCCCGGCTGCCGCGACTCACGCTGGCGCCATCCACGATAGCCCCCGCGTCTTCGCCCGGCCCGTCTCCACCATCGGTTCC
>NZ_JBNKFS010000066.1:0-637 GCF_050289425.1 Sedimenticola sp.
AAAAAGCACGACTAAGAGTTGAAAAATTATGCATGGATAATAACTCATCTAAAATAGCATATTTCATTTGAAAGAAATTGCATAACAAAATATTTCTTATTCGGTAGAAAACATTTATTCGTTAATTTTAAAAATATTTTGTGCAGAGTTGAACTTAGGGCTCAAATCTCACCCAGTTAGGTGCAACACAGCCAGAACAACCTAAACTGGGAAAAGCTCATATCTCAAGTGCACAAGTAATGCATATTACTCCCTCTGTTTACAAATTGTTGTTGCCGTTGACTTTTTTATTATGTTTGACTGTTTATCTTATTTAATTTTAAAAAAATATTATATATTTTATTACTAAATAAAGTTCAAACATAACTTATAATATTACATATTTGAACAAATATTTTAAATAAGATAAATAGTGAAATATAAATTAAAAAATCATCGACGACAATAAAAAAAGAATGAAGTATGTGTTTGCTTTCAACACAACAACTTTCAAATTGTAATAGTTAATATTTTAGGAAAAATATTATTCTTTTTGCAACCTTCATAGACTGAATATATATATAGAAGTATATACCACATCATGCAAATTCTTGTGCACCAAGCACTTGGCAGTACAGTATGACCAAAGAAACCAGGG
>NZ_JBNKFS010000067.1:0-635 GCF_050289425.1 Sedimenticola sp.
TCCACGCTTCGTGGACCACGGCCTCAGGCCGGTCCACGGTCGATCCGCACAGTGGAGCGGACGGGAAGCCACTGGAGAGCGGCCGGGGTGGTGCTCCGGCTTGGCGGTGCTCGCCGGTGGCGGCCGGGAAGGGAAATGGCGGTGTGGGGAACTCACCACGGGGCTCACCGGAGCTCGGGGAGCGACGGAGCGGCTGGGCGACTAGGGTGAAGTGGTGGCAGCGGTGGGGCTCGACGGGAGCATGTTTCGGTGTGAGGGAGGAGGGGAGAGAGGCGGTGAGGGGTGCGGAATCGCTCCGGGGTGGAGGTGGCCTTTTATAGGGGCCGGGGGGAGGGGCACCGAGGCGATGAAGGCGGGTAACGACCGGCGACGAGGTGGTGTTCAATGGCCGAGTAATTTTGGGTTCATCACGGCGAGTTAAGGCATGATTTGAAGGGGGAAGTAATGGCCAAGGAGTAAAGGAGGGGGGAGGGCTGGCGCCGGGAGGAAGGGCGGCCAGGGCGGCTCGGGTGCGGCTGCGGCACAGCCGGGTATGGCGGAGCCTGCTCGGCCTGAGGAAGACGAAGGCGAGTGGGGCCCAGTCGTCAGGGAGAGAGGGGGGTCGCTGGGCTGGTGGGCCGGGGAGGTGGGTTGAG
>NZ_JBNKFS010000068.1:0-609 GCF_050289425.1 Sedimenticola sp.
CGCGGCCGCGGCTTCAGCGATGAGGATATCTGGGACATTGGCGCCATCTCCGCGTTCTTTGGCCTCTCCAACCGCATGGTCAACCTCACCAGCATGCGCACCAACGACGAATTCTATCTGCTGGGCCGGCTGCCGAAAGAGAAGAAGTAATCCAAGCCATAAATGGGGCAGGGCACAATAGCCAACAGACCCCGCTTCCAATCCAGTCTCAATCAGGGTCGGAGTTGCTGTTTCGGCCCCGACTCCCTGCCGATCACTCAAAGCTTGTAGGGCAGGCACGCTTCGTCTACCGCGCGATCTGCTGGTTCCCACGCTCTGCGTGGGAATGCATACCCAGCCTACACACGGCCGCAGGCGTCGGCTTGGCTCAACGCTCAGCTGCGGGCGGGGCACGGGCAAGTGCGCAGGCACTGACGGGCGCGGTCGTTTTCTTCTCAAGATGGATGAAAATTGGGAGTTCGATGACAATGGCTTGATGAAGGCTCGGCATACCAGTATCAATGATCTCAGGATTACGGAGGAGCAACGTAAGTTTCACTGGCCCTCCGGTAGACGCCCGGACGATTATCCGGAGTTAACTGATCTGGGGCTCTGACGTATACCAGGGGC
>NZ_JBNKFS010000069.1:0-607 GCF_050289425.1 Sedimenticola sp.
CGCCACAAATCGTTGTCGTTTACCTTGCCCAATGAATCCTCTCCCTCCCCATGCTCTCGCGGCGTCAATCCCTTTCGGTGCCGTCAACTCATGGAATCATAAAGCTCAGTCGCCAGATCATTGACGGTCGACGCTTGATGAAACGACCCTAGGTCCCTATCTTTGTGAGCCTGGCTCACATAAACCCAATTGAAAGTGCATATAGGCCCCCGTGTGGGTTTTGGAGGATTGATGACCAACAATTAGATATCTAACCTTGTGTTGAGAGTTTTGTAGTGTACAACATTCAAAAAGGCAATACGAATGATGAAATAAATTTTTATACGGGCTACAATGAAGAAAAAGGGAAAAATCACGAAGACCTTGAGGATTATGTAGCTTTATTTTTATTTGTATTCTAGGAGTTTTGTACTATCAAGGGGACACATTGGGTGAGTTGGTGAAGTGCAAATCATCAAAAAATACCTTCCAAACCAACTTCCTAGAATAACAAGACATATCTGATCTCCTGACCAGGTTCCAGTAAACAAAACCAGACATGTCCGCCCCCCAGCTGAGACATGTCTGGGCCACACTAATTCCTTCAGTTTTCCGGACTTATCCGGGT
>NZ_JBNKFS010000070.1:0-589 GCF_050289425.1 Sedimenticola sp.
TCTACGAGAGCAAGTTCGGTGCCGTCTCCACCTTCGGCGGTCACGCCTATGACGGTCTGATGATCGCCCTGGAGGCGATCGATCGCGCCAACTCCACCGACAAGGCGAAGGTGCGGGACGAGATCGAGAAGACCCACGGCTTCCCCGGTACCGGCGGGGTGTTCAACATGAGCCCCAGCGACCACATGGGTCTCGGCCTGGACGCCTTCCAGATGCTGGAGATCAAGAACGGTGACTGGACTATCGTGAAGTAAGTCGATTGGGCGGTCCGGTGCTCACGCCGGACCGCCAACGCTTGCCGCCAGGAAGGCCGCGTACAGCCACCCCTTCTCCCTCAGGGAGAAGGCCGGGATGAGGGGAGATAAAAGCGGCAGCACTTGCTTAGATCACCTCACCCCCACCCTCTCCTGGCAGGAGAGGGAGCGGTTACGCAGCGACCCACAGAGAGTGGGTATCCAGTCAACCTCTATAAAACCCGGGAGACTCCGCCACCACGCCGTCTGCAATGCCAAGCCGTCTAGGGTGGAGTTGTTGCGCGGCCGTTTAGCGGACCTCCCCGACACAGGATTTTTCGGATGTTCGATCAGAT
>NZ_JBNKFS010000071.1:0-592 GCF_050289425.1 Sedimenticola sp.
TGGGAATGCATACCCGGGGGTCACAATGCACTCTCACCATCAGCAAACCGGTTAATCCGGCATAATTCCGCGCACTGAAATAGCACCACTGGAAGTAGACGTTCCCACGCAGAGCGTGGGAACGAGAGCGAGACTTTCAATAACCAGAAAGTCGCGCCCGTCAGTCCAGATCTAAAACAGCCCGGTATTTTGAAAACCCGGAGCAACCCCAGAAACGCTTCCCCTTCTGTTCCTCGTTCCCACGCTCTGCGTGGGAACGCATAACTGGCTATTCCGGCATAATTCCGCGCACTGGAATAGCACCACCGGAAGTAGACGTTCCCACGCGGAGCGTGGGAACGAGAGCGGCAAGCGAATACCGTCTACAACAACTTCAATAAACCTTTTTCAATCGCTCCAGGAGCGACCCTAAAACGGATGGTTCCATATCAATCTGGAATCGCTGCGCGACCAAGTGCTGCAACTGAATGGCAGATTCAATATATTGAATCTGCTCATCAATAGAAAAGCGCTCCCAGTTATCGTTATTCTTTTTTGCGTTATGAGCCTTCAATAAAAGCTGAAAATTATCCGGATGGTGTTGACCGCGATC
>NZ_JBNKFS010000072.1:0-585 GCF_050289425.1 Sedimenticola sp.
TTCCAGTCGTTTTTGTATTTTCCTCGCTCGTCTCGTTCTGTGCGTTCATACCTGGCGGCACAGCACAACACCTGGAACCGGATATCCTCACCCTGAATAAAAAACGAGAAACCCAGTGACGATGGTGGAATGTAACGTCGCACAACGGCAGGTTCGGCTGAGCTTTCACCAGCAGCCTCAGTAGTACCTTCTGCCTCATCGACATCTTCACTGGCAGGATCGATACCTTCGCCCCATTTGGATGTGGGGTAAAGCGCACCGCAGGGGAAACGCTCCGTGGGCAAGACACCCTGTAGGGCCTGGCTATCGGGCGCCGACTCTGGCGGACCAATCAGTTGCTGGCGTATCCAGTCAATCAGTCTTCTTCGTGGTTCAGTGAGTATCATCATTCAGCGTGGGAACGCCTTCAGCTACTGGCGCCTGAAACACCTCCTCACCACGCCAACGAAACCTGAGTGCACCCCACCGCGTCTCATCCGCCACACCCAGCAGATAGTGCAATTCACCCAACGTACGCACCTGCCCTTCCAGGTCAATATGGACCTCAACGTCAGTCATCCGATTTCTTCCTGCGCTTACCCGACA
>NZ_JBNKFS010000073.1:0-578 GCF_050289425.1 Sedimenticola sp.
AGACTGGTGTAGTCGATGCAGATCTAAAGTTTCCTGCCGGCTTTGGGGATGACAACAGGGTTGGCCAGCCACCGAGGGTGATGGATCTCCCGTATGAAGTCAGTGTCGAGCAGCTTCTTGAGTTCTTCATGGTTAAAGTTTTGCCGCTCAACGGACTGCTTTCGGGGCTTCTGCTGCACTGACCTGGCATCGGGGTAGATCTTCAGATGGTGCTCAATCACCTCTCTGGTGATCCCAGATATCTACAATGGTTGTCAGGCAAACATGTCCACATTAGCCCGGAGGAAGGTGATGAGCGTGAATTTCTATTTGCTGTCCAGATCGCCTGAGATGCGGGTGGTCTGGGCAGCATCCGACCTTATCTGAATAGTCTTCACGGGGACATCCTCTTTGCCGGAGGGCTGCACATGGGGTGCTGATGATGAGCTATGCTGATGCGTGCTTGAATGCTCATGGTCCCGGCCGCCAGGTCTGGCTACAGCCTCATGCTAAGCTGCTAGAGCCTGGAGCTTCTCCGACGCGGAGATGCCAGCATTGCGTTCTCTGCGGATCTTGAGCATGCCATTGGGTAATGGCAT
>NZ_JBNKFS010000074.1:0-571 GCF_050289425.1 Sedimenticola sp.
TCCAATGGCGCGGGGAAATGGCCCCATGATGTCCAGCCCCCACACAGCGAAGGGCCATGAGGATGGGATCATTTACAGTGTCTGTGCCGGCATGTGTATCTGCTTAGCGTGGAACTGACATGCCTTGCAGGTCTCTACCAGCTCAACGACGTCCTAGAGAGCTGTAGGCCAGTAAAATCTGTGCCGAAAGGCTTTACCGACCAACGTGCGGGAAGATGCATGGTTCCCACACTCACCTCCATGAACTTCTGTGAGCAGCTCACAACCCTCTTCCTGGGTAATGCACCGCATTAGGATACCATTGATGCCACGCCGGTAGAGATCCCCTTCTACCAGCGTGTATCTCTTAGCCAAATGGGCAATTTGATCAGCAGAAGCCATGTCATCAGGAAGGATATTGTCTTTCAAGTAGGTCTAGATCTCCATGATCCATGTATCGGGACCAGCTTGAGCTTCTGGATCTTATGCGCCGGGATGCATGGAGTCTCCCGTGACGCCTAGGACCCTTGGCGGGCTCCATGGTAGCAGGACCGCCGGGACCGCCAGCTTTGAGGTGCTGGTCTCGCCCCCT
>NZ_JBNKFS010000075.1:0-568 GCF_050289425.1 Sedimenticola sp.
AATTAGTTAAAAATGACATTTCAGCGCTAGCGATACATGGCAATAAAAGTCAGGGCGCACGCACTAGAGCTTTAGCAGAATTTAAAGCTGGTACAGTACGTGCACTTGTTGCTACAGATATTGCAGCTAGAGGTTTGGATATTGACCAGTTACCACAAGTCATTAACTTTGAATTGCCTAATATTGCCGAAGATTATGTTCACCGCATTGGCCGTACGGGTCGTGCCGGTGCAGCTGGGGCGGCAATCTCACTAGTGGATCTAGAAGAGCTCAAGTATCTAAAAGAGATTGAAAAGCTTATTAACCGCGAAATACCAATAATAGAAATAGAAGGATTTGATGCGCCCGTTGTCATCGAACCTGACTCTCAGAGACTTTCCCATAGCCAACAACCAAATTCTGGTCAGATAGAAAAGACAAGACAAAACAAACATAAACGCCATGCTCATAAGCAAAGTAATGATAAAAATATAGCTAATAATGAGCAGCGTGCATTAGGTGATGAGCCAAAATCACCAAAAAGAAGAAACGGCAATAAAAAAACTTACAATAAAGATAACCATCAACA
>NZ_JBNKFS010000076.1:0-567 GCF_050289425.1 Sedimenticola sp.
TACGGTGTTTTGGAATTTTCTAGAATTTTTGGAATTATTTTACTAAAGAAAAATTTGTGGAATAAGTCTACAGCCACATGGACCGGGTCCATGGGCTTTGGCTCACGAGTCTACGGGCCTCATTAAACATCGGTTGTTCGCTACCGGATCGACGACTCGGATTAAACCAAGCAAACCGTTATTCCTTGATCTAATCTCCACTGCAGATCTCGCAGCGGACGGCTAGGGGCTTCACCTGTCGGGGGGCGACGCTCCAGCCAGTGGCGCAACCGGCCCGCGGTTGCAGCTCATCGGAGTTCACCGTATACGGGGCTCTAGACCTCGGTTTTCGATGAGGTTTTCACCTACAACATTGGGGCGACGTGGAGAACCTAGTTTGCTCACCTTGGGAGGACGTCGGGCAACAATGGCGGATGGTGTGGGTGGAGCAGATCGGCATTGATGGTGGCGGGCTCTGGGGCTCCTTCGGCTAAACTGAGGGCACAAGTGTGGGCGTCGACCTCCGGTGAAACTCCTGGGGCGGTCAATTTGACACGGGCAGCAGCACACAGGCCTGACAGTTGCCAT
>NZ_JBNKFS010000077.1:0-561 GCF_050289425.1 Sedimenticola sp.
GTAGCTGTCGGCCACCGGCGCCGGCTGGGAAGGGGCTCCGGCCACCGCCGCCGCGACCGTGGGTGCGCCGCCCGCGACTTCCAGCGTGAGGATCAGCGCCCCTTCCGACACCTTGTCGCCCACGCTCAGCTTCAGCGAGCGGATGATCCCGGCTTCCGGGCTGGGAATTTCCATGGAAGCCTTGTCGCTCTCCAGGGTGATCAGCGAATCGCCCTTGGCGACGTGGTCTCCCCCGCGCACCAGCACCTCGATGACGTCGACGTCCTTGAAATCGCCGATATCGGGCACCCGCACGTTCTCGATGTAGCCGCCGCCGGCATCGCCCGGCGCCGCCTCGTGGCGCGGCGGGCGCTCCATCGTGGGACGCGGCTCGTCGGTGGCCACCTTGGCGTCGGCGCCGATCTCCAGGGTGAGAATGGCGCTGCCCGTGGAGACCTTGTCGCCGACCTTGACCCGCAATTCCCTGACGGTGCCGGAATAGGGGGATGGGATCTCCATGGAGGCCTTGTCGCTCTCCAGGGTGATCAGGGGATTGTCGATCTCAACGGCGTCGCCGGGCCG
>NZ_JBNKFS010000078.1:0-557 GCF_050289425.1 Sedimenticola sp.
TGAGTTACCTGTTTGATGCCTGCAGGTGCCTGCCAGTGCCAGACGTGGAATCACTCCCACTCGATTGTAAACGAGCCATTTTATTCTATTACATTCAATGGCATGTTTTCCTGCCAAACGGTAATACCATGAAAAATACCATGCTCAGAATACCCTTCACAAAGATCGCAAAAACAATTCCGATTGATCGCTGTATGTGTGGTATTCGCTATTCACTTCGCCTCCTTTCGCTTGCCAGTGCATAGCCTCAAAGTTGTATACAGCTGCATTGAAGATGCTACAGAAGGAAAGTATCGACAGAATCAACACCGCCGCAAGTCTTGAGGCGCAGCCATTCTTCGAACATCAGGGTTTCCAGGTAACCAGGGAAGAGACAGTGATGCTAAATGGCGTACCGCTTAGACGCTTCGTCATGGAAGTTCATCATGTTTCCAATGCCCGGCGCAGCCCACGAAAGCGTTTACGATATTGTGTGGGAGTCACACCCACCTTGCGGCGAAACAAGCGACCGAAAAAGGCGGCATCTTCATATCCAACTTCCTGAGCAACGGCTTCAA
>NZ_JBNKFS010000079.1:0-557 GCF_050289425.1 Sedimenticola sp.
TGTTAATGCTTATGATGCTACGGGCCAAGATAAAAATATGTACTATGATCAAATACAAGAGATTTGGGAGCTTTACTTTCACGGTTTCAAGATTCCACTTTTCTGTTCCAACTGGGTTGTTGCAACCAGGGGTGTTGTACAAGACAAGTACGGGTTCATTAGCGTTTACCTTAATCATCAAAGATATAAGTTGGAGTCTTTCGTGTTAGCAAAACACGTTGCTCAAGTGTTCTATGTTCCAGACACAACAAACAAAAGACTTAAGGTGGTTATACCTAGAAAACGATGAATCGTCGGAGTCGAGAATGTCATCACTGAGGAAGAGTTTGATCAATTTGATGAGATTCCTCCTTTTGTCACCTCGATGATCAAGCCAAGAATACCATCGGCCAATGAAGCTCCATACTTGCACAACCACCACCATGAAAAAGTCAAGAATTTTTAAAAAAACCAAGACTGCAATGGAAAGTAGCCAAATGATTGTGTAAAATATGCTCAATGTGTAAATATATGGCCATTTGTGTGAAAATTTGACTTTCATTGTATATTTGTGTGAA
>NZ_JBNKFS010000080.1:0-552 GCF_050289425.1 Sedimenticola sp.
TTGGAAAAATGTTGACAGTTCACATCTGATCGGAGTGGGCACAGGCCCCTGCTGCAAGCGAAAAACGATTCAGCGGGTATCAACGACGCCGTCCGCCGCGGCTCGGTGGTCGCGATGCCGGCGGATTTGGATTTTACCGTTAACCGTAAACTGTCAGCTGTAAACGTCTTTTTAACTGTCAACTGACATCGGCATCCTGTAAACTTTGCCCCTTGTTCAATTTATCAATCGATAGCGTTCCATCATGTCCCCACAGTCGTTAGAAAACCTTCGAATTTCATCGCACAAAACCCTGATTACACCGCGCAAGCTGAAACAGGAAATGCCAATCACGGAAAAGGCGGCGGCCACCATATCCGCTGGCCGGACCGCTGTTCAGGACATCCTCGACCGCAAGGATCACCGCCTGATCGTGGTGATTGGCCCCTGCTCCATACACGACACCAAGGCGGCGATGGAATACGCCGGGCGCTTGAAAGCGCTGGCCGACAAGGTCGAGGACACGCTGTTGCTGGTGATGCGGGTCTATTTTGAAAAACCGCGCACCACCGT
>NZ_JBNKFS010000081.1:0-552 GCF_050289425.1 Sedimenticola sp.
AAGGGTTTTTGAAATGATATTGTGGAGGGGGAGAAAATGGAATCACATCAAAAAGGATTTTTGAAGTTGAAGTGTTTTTCTCCTCTTAGAATATTGACTTCCCCTTTATTTGAACAAACTCTTGGAGCTTTTCTTTTTCTTCCTCCTTTTCCTTTTTCTTTCTTTTTTCAATACTTTTTCTCTCTTTTTTCTATGCTCCGTCTCTTGAGGACTTGGGGGTTTTGATGATATTTGAGGAGAAAATCACTTCTTCAAAAACTTCTTTTCAAATGGCTTCAATATACTGGCGGTGGACGCATATTCTGGAGTGGAGTTATGCACGCCAACATGGCTAAACCATGATTATGGAGATGGGGGAGTTGTGGATATATTGGCGGTGGACGCATATTCTGGAGTAGAGTAATGCATGCCAATAATTTTTTTTGGTGAGGCTAGCAAATAATGTGGGTAGCAAATCATTTTTGAAAAAATTCAAAACTCAAATGGACACATCCCTTAACAAAGCTCAACACAACAAGAGTCGCTATGTGGATAATATTTGGCTCTGGTAGG
>NZ_JBNKFS010000082.1:0-545 GCF_050289425.1 Sedimenticola sp.
GGCAAGGGCAGGCCCTCGGCCGAGGTGGTGACACCGAGCTTCCAGAGCCAGCGTGCCGCTCCCGCTGCCCCGGCCTCTGCTGGCGGAGCGGATCGGGCCCCGTCGGCCCCGGCAAAGGTGGCCGTCGCCGCAGGCGGCTCGCAGAGCAATGCCTCGTTTGACGACGATGACGGTTGGGACGAATTCTGACGCCTGAACGCGGGCCCTGCCGAACGCAAAAACACGCCCTGCGCCCTCCGGCGCGGGGCGTTTGCTTGTGCCGGAGCGGCGGAATGAATTGACATTCCGTCGCGCCTGTCGGACCCATAAACGGGTACAACCTGCAGGGGATAAGCATGGTGACGGCGTCGCATACCGAATGGGAATTCTGGATCGACCGGGGGGGCACCTTTACCGATGTGGTGGCGCGCGCCCCCGATGGCGGCATTACTACGCTGAAATTGCTGTCGGAAAACCCAGAGCATTACCCGGATGCGGCGGTCGAGGGCATTCGCCGCTGTCTGGGGATCGCTGCCAATGCGCCGATCCCGCCAAACACCATCCGG
>NZ_JBNKFS010000083.1:0-545 GCF_050289425.1 Sedimenticola sp.
AGAAGTCTTCCGCGAAATCTGCGACCAAGAAGTCGGTGAAGAAGTCTTCCGCGAAACCTGCGGCCAAGAAGTCGGCGAAGAAATCAGTAGCCAAGGCAGCCGCGAGCAAGACCACGAAGGCGTCGACCTCCGAGCCCTCTCTTTTGGGAAAGAAGGCGCCCGCGTTCAAGCTTCAGGACCAGTCAGGGCAGCAGATTTCATCTGCTTCTCTCAAGGGGAAGCCGTACGTTCTCTATTTCTACCCCAAGGACAACACGCCAGGCTGTACTCGCGAATCCTGTGAGTTTCGGGATGAGCAGCGGAACTTTCGCGCTGCCGGGGTGACTGTTCTGGGTGTGAGCCCTGATTCTGTGAAAAGTCACGCCGGTTTTGCCGAAAAATACGAGCTTCCATTTCCGCTCCTGTCCGACCCGGACAAGGTGCTCGCTCAGGCGTACGGCGTTTGGGCTTTGAAGAAAAACTATGGTCGTGAATACTGGGGGATCGTGCGCAGCACGTTCCTCATCGACAAGCAGGGGAAGATCAGTGCTGAGTGGCGCAAGGTC
>NZ_JBNKFS010000084.1:0-544 GCF_050289425.1 Sedimenticola sp.
CCATGTTGCAAATACTGTTGCTATTACTACAGGCAAAGGTAAGTGACGTCCAGCGACTGCATAATCTTTTACATTATGCACATCCTTAGCTGCGAGCAAACCGATGGCAACAGAAACAAGAATATAAGCAACAACGAACCAAATAAGCACTTGAAGTCCTAAATTTAAGTTAAAAAATTTACCGATTAGATTATTTCATAAATATATTTATCAATCTATGTCGATTAAGGGTTAACTTAATTATTTTTTATTGTATAATGCACGGCTCAACGCGCCCGTAGCTCAGCTGGATAGAGTACTTGGCTACGAACCAAGGGGTCAGGAGTTCGAATCTCTTCGGGCGTACCATATAAAACAAGGGGTTAGCATAAGCTAACCCCTTGTCATTTTACGGCATGTAGTGAATTTGTAACCTTTCCGTTCACTGCTTGTATCGTAGTAAAACGATCGACGTATTGTGTTAGATAGTCACTTGTGTAGTTGAGTTAGCTTTATAACTGAGCACATGGGTTACATGTTTGCCGAATTGTTCACGAATGGCTGC
>NZ_JBNKFS010000085.1:0-542 GCF_050289425.1 Sedimenticola sp.
GAGTTCAGGCCACGAAGGGCGTTGATCACCAGGGACGGCTCGGGGACAGGGTGACCAACGTCGTGAAGAAGATCGGCGAGCTGCTTGAGCCGGCCGAAGTAGTCGGTGATGGAGAGATCGGCCTGGAACAGGCCATGGAACTCCTGCAGGGCATACACGGCGCGCTGGACCGCGTTGTCGAGGAAGAGACCCTAGAGAGATGTCTAGATCGCGTCTGTCATCAGCTTGCGGAGGAACACCATCTTCATGATCTACAGGGGACAGAGAGTTGTAGAGCCAAGACACAATGCCTTGATTGACTTGAAGCCACTCATTGTCATGCCACATGGCCTGGGCGTCGATGGAGCCGTTGACATGGTCGACAACGCCAAACTTGCGGAACGTGGCGTTGAAGAAGGCGCTCCACATGCTGAAGTTGTTCTCAGCGAAGTCGAGGGTGATCGGAACATGAGAATGGATGTTCACATGCTGGATGGCGGCAGCGGCGATTGGGTTGGGATCGGAGGTGGGTTCAGTGAAGGGGTTGGACTGGACGGAGCCGA
>NZ_JBNKFS010000086.1:0-539 GCF_050289425.1 Sedimenticola sp.
AATCTCCATAATGGTTTTACAAGCCAAACATTAAAAAGTTCTTGTCCGTGACCATAACATGCACAACTTGACCATTACACACTAGAATGAAAAACAATAAGGATCACTATCTTCTCCCCTTTTGTCGTCAAGACACCAAAAAGGGAAAAGAGCTATGAAGCACAAAAGCAAAGTCGGCTACTCATCATCCTCCGTCTCCTCGTCGTCGTCGGCCTGCGCCTCATTGTCGTCGTCCGAAGAAACATGAGCAGGACCAATGCCGAAAGTAGCCAACTCGGCAGGAGTCAGTGACCGTATGGGTCAGGGATGCGCGGGAAGTCAGGGAACTCCTGGAGTGGCTCATCCCGCTGGCTGTGAATAATCTCCTGGTTGCGCCGCACAATTTGAAGGCGCTGATCCATCACATCCAGACGCTGATCAGTGCACCGGCATGTGGCAAAGATACCCTGGAGCATCTTCAAGATGCCGAAGTTGGTAGTAGGAGTGGAGGGGGCACCACCACTACGGGTACTGTGAGAAGGAGCCACAGCAGGAGCAGC
>NZ_JBNKFS010000087.1:0-532 GCF_050289425.1 Sedimenticola sp.
ATGTGTTTGAGGTCACATTTGATCAAGCATTGATTCATGAAGGATTATTGATGTTGGAATAAACATGGGGAGGAAAGACTTAATGAAGCAGAGATGAGAGATTCATATCTGGAAAGGGAGGTCCACCGATAAACATGGGGAAGAAGATCACGACAATGGAAATGAGTCAGATATATTAGGGTTCACCGATGACGACATCGAGTTTCAGGTGCATAACATAAAGGAGATGGTACGCAATGTTGAGAGACTTGGTGATGATGATCAGTATAGTAATGGCGAACTTGTAAAGTACAAGAAGATGATCGAAGACTCTAAGAAGCCATTCTATCATAGTTGTGTGACTCAGTACATGAGACTGCTTGCGATGGTGAAACTATTCTAGTTGAAGGCGAGTAACAGATGGAGTTATTGTAGTTTCAAGGAGTTGTTGATGCTCCTTAAGGACATGTTACCTTAAGGCAACACAGTCCCTGAGACCGTTTATGAGGCAAAATAGATAATTTATCCATTGGGTTTGGAGGTGGAAAAACTC
>NZ_JBNKFS010000088.1:0-532 GCF_050289425.1 Sedimenticola sp.
TGGACAATTACGTATTCACTGTTGTGTCCAAGGGTACACCTTTGTCATTGACCTCACCAACACTTATTACATCCATCGGCCACGCCGTCTGCAACCATGGCTGTCATTGATGAGAAGTATTTTCTGACCGTGTTCCAGCCAGTTCTTCCTCTTCATGAGTGTGCTGACCTTGCTACTACTGAGTCTGCTCCTGAGCCTCTTTAGTCTGTTGCTGACTCTGTTGCTGATTCTGTTGTTGCTGATGCTGCTCCGATTGAGACATCTTGATTATATAACCTAATCATATAATCGAAGACAATCATTCCCAAATGAAGACAATCATTTAAATTCCTACAAACAGTCACATATTTCACCAAAGTTCCTAAAATTCACTAAAATCCTATAAAACATAAAGCTATAATCTTTAGTTACCAATTTGCTAAGTCCTATAAAACATATTCTAATTTCCTTCACAAAAATCCTATAAAACATATTCAAATTTCATTCACATTCACACAAACAGTCACATAAGGGAGAAAATATCTTTCAACTT
>NZ_JBNKFS010000089.1:0-530 GCF_050289425.1 Sedimenticola sp.
GTGAAACTTGTCAAGAATTCTTGACATCCCACTATCATCTTCAGACATTCACCATTGTCGATCCCTCTAAGCAATGCATGGAGAGGGACTCCAACTAGGATGAAGGTCAGAGCAGGGCGATGAAAGATGTGGTACTCCAAGCATATCTTACCTCCCTCTATTGTTATGGTTATGGGAAGCACACCCATGCATTGCAAATTCTGTCCCAGCTACCACTGTAAAATCTTGGTTGATCTCATAAGTACCTGCATATCAATGCTAGATGCTTCATCCAATAGCAAAATATTCAATCCCACTCTTGGATCATAACAAACCATCTGGACAAGAATCCTTGCAGGTGGTAGCAGATAGTGTTGGAACCAGGATAAATCCTGACATAGTTGTCATCTTCCTCAACGGCTTCAGACCAGCCTTTGCTAATTATAGCGGACAATCATAGGAGGTTTTCTTGAGAAACCATGAATTCCTCTCGATCTTGTCCAGCAGGCTCAAAAAATAGACCCTTCTTGTCACAGGTGGGAGCCTTTGAC
>NZ_JBNKFS010000090.1:0-529 GCF_050289425.1 Sedimenticola sp.
AAAATAGAATTTTAAATAAATATCGTATGAGTGAGATAAATTATTTTAAAGTTTTGTTATTATGCAAAACAATGTGACCCCCACTTAGGGTTCACAAATTCATCGAATTTCAACGAAATGCGACAGAATCGGCCCGGTCCGAATTCTAAACTCGGTGAATTTTGGAATTTAAATTTGTTTTTTAAAAAAATAAAAAAATATAACAAAAATACGTAAAAAACTAGATAAAATTCAAAGATTACTGGTGGAGAAATTTTTTTCAAATCAGCATCGTTTCATTAGTTAAAATTTAAATTTCATCAAATTTGTACAAATGGGCATCAAATTTTGATTTTTCGAAATTCACAAAATATAAGAAACAAATATGATAAAAAACTAGAGTGAATTTGAAGACCTTTGATGAAAAGATTATTCTAAATTTCTAATATTTGCATAGTTAAAGTTTAATTTTTTTTAAACTTCAATAACCTCTACTATTCCACCGAATTTTGAATGAATTAGATCGAGTTTCGGCCAATTCGATCTGATT
>NZ_JBNKFS010000091.1:0-528 GCF_050289425.1 Sedimenticola sp.
GTAACTCCTCAACGCTGGAGGCCCAGCCCGCCCCCTGTTCGTCCAACAGAGCACCCCAGCCGATATCATCGTGGCAACGCAGATAATTCACCCAGGCCGTGCCCTCCGGATTGACTGGCATTTCACTGAGCAGCTGCCGGGTTTTGCCGGCATCCTCGGTGGCCAACGAACGCCAGAGGGAAGCCATAAGCGCATTGTGGTAGGCGATATGCCCCTCCCGCCCCCGGTGTTCTCCAGTGCCGAAATAAAGGGCGGCCTGACGCGCGCCGACAATGGCTTCCACCTTCAGAATCACACTCGGGGCCACCATCGCCACCAGCGCCCGAAACGCGCGCAACAACGCGTGGGTTTGCGGCAGGTTCAAACAGTTGCTGCCGGCCTGCTTCCAGGTAAAGGCGGCCGCGTCCATGCGGAAAATCTGCACACCCTTATTCGCCAGATCGAGCAGATAGTTCAGCATGCCGGCAAAAACGTTCGGGTTCCGGTAATTCAGATCCCATTGAAACGGGTAGAAGGTCGTCCACGCCC
>NZ_JBNKFS010000092.1:0-528 GCF_050289425.1 Sedimenticola sp.
ACTGCCCCGTCGCCTCCCGTTCCCCTCCCCGTAACGGCCAGCCGCCATTAACGCCCCCCCACCGAAGCCCACCGGCCGACCGCTCTGCTCCCTCTGAGGCCCTATAAAAAGCGCCACCACCTCGTCCATTCTCTGCTACACCTCATCCCACCCCCAGTTCTACTCCTCCACGCCCCATTTACCTTGTCACCGAAGCTCGTTCCGCCGCCGCGTTAGTGTCTCGTCATCGGCCAAGTCGCGAGCGCCCCACCACCATCCAACTTCACGGTGAGATTCCCCGAGCAGCCCTCCTCCTTTTGGTCCTCTCGTGGTGAGGTTTGGCACCTAGAAATGTCGTCCAGTGTGAGCTCCAGCGAGCCACTTGGCTGCCGTCGCCCTGAGTCCATCGTGGACCACTGGCCACTGGTCCACGGGACTAATGCACCCGGTCCACCGGCATTTCCTATTCTAAAACAATTTAATTTCTAGTAAATCCTGAAAGATTTGCACCGAGGCCCTTGTACTCTTCACAAATTCAAGTCTAGCCCC
>NZ_JBNKFS010000093.1:0-527 GCF_050289425.1 Sedimenticola sp.
TCTTCCGATCTGAATACGGCCTCCTTGGGGCTGAGACACATCTAAGCGACCTCCTCCTCAACAACCTTGAACTCGGCCAGCAGTGTGAACACCATGTTGATGTCCATGCCGGTTGGTGGCAGACACCCATCCTTGATCAACGGAGACTCGTCATCGTCCAGCAGGTCCATGTCATGGTTAGAGGCCGTGAATGCAGGGGTGTTGGCCTTCTCCTTCACCCTCCACTCTTGCTTTGTCGGGATCACCGGGTAGATGATTTTGATGTACTCATCTCTCTTCTTCTCGGCCACCCCTTTTCTCATCTTCTGCACCCTCATCCACTGGATCTTCCTCCTATGGCTGGGTGTGAGGCCTAGAGGACACCAACGAGGTGCTGGAGCCATCCTGGACATGGTAGTCCTCGATGTACCCCTCTGTCCTGAACCTGACGAAACCGGATGGTCTGGTTTAGCAACCGCTGTGAACTGGTCCCGGCTTCTGTCTTGATCTCTGCCTCTGCCTCTGGGACCCTGTCCTACTCCGCTGCC
>NZ_JBNKFS010000094.1:0-523 GCF_050289425.1 Sedimenticola sp.
CTTCGGCAAGTGCCTCGGCCGCCTCGACCGCGAGCGACACCTCGGTGCCCGTCGCCAGAAGGGTGATATCGCGCGCCGCACCATAGGATCGGATCACGTAGGCCCCATGCGCCGACATGTTCGGTGCCTCATGGCCCGGGCGTCCGCCGCGAAGCTGCGGCACCGCCTGCCGGGACAGGGCCAGAAGCGAGGGTCGCTTGCGATTCTTGACCGCGATTTCCCAGCATTCGAGCGTCTCGACCGCGTCGGCAGGGCGGAAGACCAGGAGGTTCGGGATCGCGCGCAGGCTGGCCAGATGCTCGATCGGCTGGTGGGTCGGGCCATCCTCGCCAAGGCCGATGCTGTCATGCGTCATAACGTGGATCGTGCCGATCCCCATGAGGGCCGCAAGCCGGATCGCGTTGCGGGAATAGTCGGAAAAGACGAGGAAGGTGCCGCCATAAGGGATGATCCCACCATGCAACGCCATGCCGTTCATCGCTGCCGCCATGCCGAATTCCCGCACGCCGTAGCCGATGTAACG
>NZ_JBNKFS010000095.1:0-522 GCF_050289425.1 Sedimenticola sp.
TTTTAATGTCTGGTCAGGCAAGCTTAGGCTATATGTCATGCTGTCATGACACTAAGAACTGATCACATATGGGAAAAACCCTTAGCTCGACAAACTGAGCAAGGTCTCGATCCAAGTCATCAAAGGTCTTGAATGCTCTATGAACTGGGCACATGATGCCCACAGTCTTGAGCACTAGGCTGGGAACGACTTGGTGAAAAATCTAGACCGCTCGAGCAGGCTGGTGTTTACGACTCATAGGCACGATGGCTTTGAATGTCCGAGTCCAAGAGACTATGTAGACACTAAGTCAAGTCTAGCCTCTGACGAAAACCCTTGTTCATCACAATGAGTAAGGTCATATTCTTGCCATAGGGAGACGTCCCTAGGCTATGATATTTTGCCTACTATCACCTGGCTACAAGCCAACATGAATATCCGACTTCTTTACGATGCGACAACACCTCAATGCTCCGAGCTTGGGGGTTGCGCAACTTTACCACAGCCTGTACAACATTGGGTTGCAGCGTCATCTCCAGCATG
>NZ_JBNKFS010000096.1:0-518 GCF_050289425.1 Sedimenticola sp.
CACCTACCTAGGGAGACAGGCGCGATGTACCTAGAGAGGTTCTGCGTCCAGCACTGAAAGTAGTAGCCATCGATGAGTGGCGGGTGTAGCCTCGCAGCCTTCATTACAAAGAAGTGCCAGAACAACCACACTGATGGCCGCACCCCCACGAACATCTCATAGAAGTGGATGATGATGGCCATCAGCGTGATGGAGTTGGGGGAAACGTGGTGCAATTGGAGCCCGTAGTATTCCAGCAGCTTGAGGAAGAAGGAGGACAACGGCGGCACCAGCCCGGCCAGGGCGTATGCCACGAAGAAGATGAAGTCACCCAGCCTCATGTTGGCCAGTGACGCGGCCCCACTCTTCACCTTGCACGTGAGACCGGGCGCCTGCCACCCCATCAGCCGCCGCAAGCTAGCCTAGGAGTCTGTCATCTTGAACTGCGAGGGAGGAAGCTTAGCGGCCATGGTGGTGGACGGTGGCCGAAGATTGTGAAGAAAAACAAGTGCAAAAGACAAAGGAGATGGGTGCAAAAG
>NZ_JBNKFS010000097.1:0-519 GCF_050289425.1 Sedimenticola sp.
GCAAGCTAAAGGAGTTCCTGGACCTTGAGCAAGGGAAAAGAAGTATATTCGACTACACGAGGCAGTTCAACACCCTGGCTCAATATGGCACATACCACATCGACACGGATGAAAAGAAGGCCAACCTGTACCATGCAGGGCTCACCATCCACCTACAGGAGCGCCTAGTGCATCTCTCTAGTTTGTCATACAAGTTGGCAAGTGAAGCCATTGACCAAGAGAGGATGATGAAGGTCGTTGCTGTGGCTGATGAGAAAAAGAGGAAGAAGATGATGCCCGGATCTGTGGGAAGTGGTAGTTCTAGCGGTGCCCCTCCGAAGTACCGCATGGTGTATACCCCGCCGGGAGGTCAGCTGCGTCAACCACAACAGCAGCAGAACTGGGGCAATCGCCCTCAATTCCAACCGCGGCAATTTCAGCGACCACAGCCACAACAGCAGAGGCAACAGCAACAGTTCAACCGTGCTCCTACCCCACCACTGCAGCAGGTTGCTGTCAGGCCGCCACAGCAGGCACCCA
>NZ_JBNKFS010000098.1:0-517 GCF_050289425.1 Sedimenticola sp.
GCCGTTGTCGTCGCTGTCTCCGAGACGCGCCACCGTCACCTTCCGATTTGCTACAGCCAGCCCACCACAGATTAGATTGGGATTGATTCGGTAGCTGTCGGCTGCCGCCCCCTGCGCTTTGTTCCACTTCGATCGGATCAGTGTTGCCTTACACCGGCCCGGCTCGACTAAGTCTTCTGCATCGACTCGACGGTTTTCATTCGGCCCGGAGCCGCGGGGACACGCGGAGCCCCCGGAGCTGCCCTGCGCCGAGAGGCGGGTACTGGAGCCTAGGGAACACGTGGCGGCCATGAGCCGGGAGATGGGAACCGGAGCCGTAGGGACACGCGGCACCCCTGGAGCTGCCCTGAGCTGGGAGGCGGGCCCGAACACACGGCGCCCCCGGAGCTGCCCCGAGCTGGTCTATTGTTGGCTATTTCTGGTGATTTCTTCTTAGTCGCCTCGTCCTGCCCCACCAAGCACAGTAGGATTCTCAAAAAAAAACTTTAGCGTTCTTGCCGTCGCCACTGCTCTTTCG
>NZ_JBNKFS010000099.1:0-516 GCF_050289425.1 Sedimenticola sp.
GTTCCTGGCGCTGCTCGGCTACGTGCAGTGGGACCGGCGTTTCCGCCGCTATGCCATCCTGCTGCGCTTCTGGCGCCCGGACTGGCCGCGCTTCTTCGAGCTGTTCCGCGTCGGCGTGCCCATCGGCCTGACCATCGTCGCCGAGGCCGGGCTGTTCTCCGCCGCCGCCTTCCTCATGGGCCTCATCAGCACCGCGGCGCTGGCCGCCCACGCCATCGCCCTGCAGTGCGCCGCGGTCGCCTTCATGGTGCCGCTCGGCCTTGGCCAGGCGGCGGTGGTGCGGGTCGGCCTGGCCGCCGGCGCCTTCGAGCACGCCCTGAACTACACCCAGGAGCGCAAGCAGTTCGGCAAGCCCATCGCCGACAACCAGGGCGTCCAGTTCCAGCTCGCCGAGATGGCCACCCGCATTCGCGCCGCCCGCCTGATGGTCTACGACGCGGCCCGCCGCCGCGACGCGGGCCAGGATTTCCTGACCGAGGCGGCCTACGCCAAGCTCTACGCCTCGCAGACGGCCGA
>NZ_JBNKFS010000100.1:0-509 GCF_050289425.1 Sedimenticola sp.
CAAGATTTGTTCCCGAAGTTCAGCCAACCACAAAGGTTGCCCACGTCTCCGTTGAGGTGCTCACAAAGAGCCAGGTCTCTTTCAATCATAATCCTCCCAAGTTGCCACCAAGGCCAACCCGGTGCTCACTATCAATCCCGTTGAAGAGGAGGAAAATACAAACTTCCCGGGACTCAACCACAATCCTTGGGAGCTCCCGGACGACACCTAGTCATCTAGGGGATTTAATCCCCAAGAGTAACAAACACAATGAAGGTCGTCAAGAGAGATGGTGAAGTGCTCTTCCTTAAATCAGGTGGTTCACTTAAATCTTCTCTCAAGAACAAAGATTGAGGATTAGAGACATAAGAGAGTGTTGAAGAACTCAAGATTTGGATCTTGGAGTGTATTTCAGTTTGGTGGAGTGGCCAACTGAATAAAGGGGGTGGAGACCCCTTTTGCAGTCCTTGGAGGGAATCTAACTGTTGGAGTGTCAGAGGATCGGACCGATCCAGTGAAACACCAGACAA
>NZ_JBNKFS010000101.1:0-236 GCF_050289425.1 Sedimenticola sp.
AAAAAGCACCCAAGTGGGTGCTTTCTTATTTACCCGTAAAGGGCATCCCCAATTTCGCTAGTCACTAAAGTGACAAGTCAATTGTGATGGCGGAGAGCGAGGGATTCGAACCCTCGATACAGGTTTACCCCGTATGCTTCCTTAGCAGGGAAGTGCCTTCGACCACTCGGCCAGCTCTCCGTTTTGAAACTTTTATCCTAACGATAAGGCCGCGATATTACGCGAAATCAGCGTTA
>NZ_JBNKFS010000101.1:246-508 GCF_050289425.1 Sedimenticola sp.
AAATCAATGAAAAAGACGAATCCATTGTCTTTATCTTACGCTTCATCCAGTTCAAAAGCTTTGTGCAAAACGCGTACAGCTAATTCCATGTATTTTTCTTCTATCACAACTGCTACTTTGATTTCACTGGTAGAAATCATCTGTATGTTAATGCCTTCTTCTGATAATGTGCGAAACATTTGGCTTGCAACGCCAACATGTGAGCGCATACCAACACCGACAATAGCGACTTTAGCAATATGGTCATCGCCTTTTATCTCAC
>NZ_JBNKFS010000102.1:0-505 GCF_050289425.1 Sedimenticola sp.
GTTGATGGTCGGCACCGCGGGGCTGCCCCATGTGATCGTGCGCTTCTACACCGTGCCGAAGGTGGCTGCCGCGCGCAGTTCGGCAGGCTGGGCGCTGCTCTTCATCGCGCTGCTGTACACCACGGCGCCTGCCGTCGCGGCCTTTGCCCGCGTGAACCTGCTGAACACAGTGTCTAACCGTCCCTACGCGGAGGTCCCCACTTGGTTCAAAAATTGGGAGAGCACCGGGTTGATCCAGTTTAAGGACAAGAATGGCGATGGCTTGATTCAGTATCTGGGCGACAAGAACCTGAACGAACTGACCATCGACCGCGACATCATGGTGCTGGCCAACCCCGAGATCGCGAACTTGCCCGCTTGGGTGATCGGGTTGGTCGCGGCGGGCGGTTTGGCAGCGGCACTATCCACGGCAGCGGGACTGCTGCTGGTGATCTCGACGTCTGTGGCTCATGACTTCTTCAAACGTGGATTCAAGCCGGATATCACCGAAAAGCAAGAGCTGCTC
>NZ_JBNKFS010000103.1:0-503 GCF_050289425.1 Sedimenticola sp.
GACCCCTATGCGGTGCTGGGGGTGTCGCCCAATACGCCGATTGAGGCAATCCGGGCGGTCTGGCGGGCCGAGGTGCGGGCCTCGCATCCCGATCAGCTGATCGCGCGCGGGGTGCCGGAAGAGGCGGTGAAACTGGCCGAAAAACGGATGATTGCCGTGAACCATGCCTGGGATGTGATCCAGACCGAACGTGCGGCGAGCTGACGATGCTGCGGATTGCCACCTATAACGTCGAGTGGTTCAATTCGCTGTTCGCCGACGATGGCTCTTTGCTGGAAGATAGGGAATGGTCGGCGCGCCATAATGTGACCCGGGCCGATCAGCTGGCGGCGCTGGGCATCGTGTTCACCGCGCTTGATGCCGATGCGGTGCTGGTGGTTGAAGCGCCGGACGACAACCGCCGCCGTTCGACGGTGCGGGCGCTGGAGACCTTTGCCCATGCCTGCGGGCTACGGGCGCGCAAGGCACTGCTCGGGTTTCGTAACGCCACCCAGCAAGAGATT
>NZ_JBNKFS010000104.1:0-503 GCF_050289425.1 Sedimenticola sp.
CGACCTGAAAGTGCCTGAAGACCAGGTCAAGTCCCTGCTGCTGGTACAGAAGGACCAGGTGTTCTCGCGCAAGCTGATGACCACCACCTCTGAACTGATCACCCGTCGCCTGGGTAACGAAGGCTATACCTTCGCCAACGTCAACGGCGTGCCGACCCCGAATGATGAAGACCACACCGTGGACATCACTTTCGTCGTCGATCCAGGCAAGCGTGCCTACGTCAACCGCATCAACTTCCGTGGCAACACCAAGTCTGCGGACGAAGTGCTGCGTCGTGAAATGCGTCAGATGGAAGGTGGTTGGGCTTCGACCTACCTGATCGACCAGTCCAAGACCCGTCTTGAGCGCCTGGGCTTCTTCAAGGAAGTCAACGTCGAAACCCCGGCCGTACCGGGTGTGGATGACCAGGTTGACGTGAACTACGCCGTTGAAGAACAAGCCTCGGGTTCGATCACCGCCAGCGTCGGTTTCGCTCAGAGCGCCGGTTTGATCTTGGGTGGTT
>NZ_JBNKFS010000105.1:0-500 GCF_050289425.1 Sedimenticola sp.
CCGCATGAAAGCATTTTTACAAGAAGTCCTGCCCGAACAGACGTTGCACAATCGCCTGCAAACGGATGGTTCGGCACGCTATCTGGAATTTAGTCCACTCGACGTAGACCGGCTGAAACGTCTCGGCATTGAAGTCGATAAACTCGGCCCCCACCTCGTTGTCTGCATGTGGGACGAAGACACCCCGCTCGAAATTGGTGGTTATCTGGTCGTAGACAACATGGCCATGGGACGGCCGTCAATGGGCGGCATTCGCATGTTGCCGGACATAACCCCCACCACTATTCACAACCTGGCTCGCGGCATGACCCTGAAAAACGCCGCCGCCGACCTGCCCTACGGCGGCGGCAAAAGCGGCATCGTTCGCCCGGAACGTGAGCTGACCCCCACAGAACACACCGAGATCATTCGCGGATTCGCCCGCCTCATTCGCCGCTACCATGACATCTACCTGCCCGGCCCGGACGTCGGCACCAACGACGCCGATATGCGCACGATTG
>NZ_JBNKFS010000106.1:0-500 GCF_050289425.1 Sedimenticola sp.
CTCCTTGGTGTAGAACTGGTAGTTGTTGCGGCCCTGGTCCTTGGCCCGGTACATGGCCGAATCGGCGTTCTTCAGCAGCGTCGCGCTGTCGGATCCGTCATCGGGGTATACGCTGATGCCGATGCTGGCGGTAACGAAGAGTTCCTGGTCCCCGAAGTGAAAGACCTTCTTTATGGCTTCGAGGATCTTCTGGGCGACGGGAACGATGTCGCGCGAATCCCGGATGCTCTCGAGAATGAGCGTGAATTCGTCACCGCCCAGGCGGGCGACGGTATCGTCTTCGCGAACGCAGGTCATCAGGCGCTCTGCGACCTGGCGCAGCAGTTTGTCGCCCACCGGGTGTCCGAGGGTGTCGTTGACGTTCTTGAAGTGGTCGATGTCCGCCACCAGCACGCTGAGCGAGCGCCCGAAGCGCATCGAGGCGTGGATCTTCTCGTCGGCGCAGTCGAGCATCGCCCGCTTGTTGAGCAAGCCGGTGAGCCCGTCCGTGGTCGCCTTCT